>CBFHHK010000001.1:0-11603 GCA_965655435.1 Planctomycetota bacterium
CACACCCGCACCGAAGGAGGCCCCAGGAGACGTCCCGGGCGCCCCCCGCCCACGGGGCTCCAGGCGGACTTCAGATCGCCCTGAGCGCGGCGTCCTGGAGATCCCCGGCGAGCATCAGCCCGACCTCGGTGGCGACCCCGTCCACCCACTCGAGGCCCACGGCCTCGAAGGGCTGAGCCTCGACCTCCACGTCCTTCGGAGCGCTCTCCCAGAGGTGCCAGGCCTCGCTGGACGCCCAGTCGGGCAGCACCAGCCCCCCGCCCGGTCGGAGCTTGTCCGTGGTGGCCAGGAGCGTGGTGGTGACGCCGAGCTCCCGCGCTCGCTCCAGGAGAGCCCCGGTCCCCACGCGGCCGAGGAAGTCCTCCGAGCCCAGGGCGTCGGTACCCAGCCAGACCCGATCCGCGCGCCGCACGGCGGCGACCAGGGCCGCGTCGTAGACGAAGCGCACCTTGATGCCGCTCGCCACGAGCCGGCGGGCCAGCCGGCGACCGCCCAGATCAGGCCCCCCCTCAGAGACGATGACCTCCGGCGCGAGCCCCCTGGCCTGCACCAGCTCGAGGCCCCGGGCGACGGTCTCGGACCATCCATGCACGAGGAACACCTCTCCCTCCTCGATGGCGGCCGGCCCTTCGAGCAGGGGGCGGGCGCAATCCGCCCGGTCGGGGAGGCGCAGACGGGGGCGCTCGGCGGCGTCCTCCCAGCCCGGCCCTGCCAGGGTCTCCGCGGTCTCCAACCAGAGGGCGCACTCGGCCGCCAGGGCCTCGCGAAGCTCGGGCCCTCCGTCCTCTTCGACCTGACCCCGAACGTGCTCGAGCGAGGCGCGGAAGCGGTCCACGGGCGCGCGCCAGCCCTGGGATTCGAGGAACACCTCGAGACCGTCCATCAGGGCAGCGCCCACCCCTGCGTCCGCGCAGGAAGACTCCACCAGCCACCCGTGACAGGCCCGCGCGGCGCGCCGGACCACATCCGCAGCGGACGCGGCCCGGTCCTCCACCAGGGAGCCCATTCGCTCGGCGAGGGGCTCACCAGCCCCGGCCTGAGGGACGCCGGCAGACGGCGGGGTCCATTCGAAGGTCGAGAGGGGCGAGGACGGGTCAATCATGGCGGCGGTCCGCGATTCTCACCGGGCGCCTTCGGGCGGGCAAGGTGAATCTACCCACCGTGGAAGGTGAGGCGCCCGGCGGCGGTCTCTGTCAGGATGAGCCCATGTCGACCCAAGAAACCACCTCCCTGGACGCCATCGGCCCCGCGCTCGGTCGCGTCTCCAGCGGGCTCTTCATCGTCACCACGCGGGACGAGTCCGGCGCGCCCCTTGGCTTCCTCGGCTCCTTCGTTCAGCAGGTCGCCCTCTCACCGCCCACGGTCTGCGTGGCCATCGGCGCGGACCGCGAGCACCTCACCCAGGTGCGGCGCCAGGGGCACTTTGGCGTCTCCGTCCTCGGCGACGAGGACAAGGGGCTGATGAAGCCCTTCTTCAAGGGACCTGACGACGGCTCCCCCTTCGACGACGTGGAGCACCGGGCGGCGCCTGGTGGCACCCCAGTTCTCGCGGACGCGCTCGCGTGGCTGGAGTGCCGCGTGACCGGCGAGCACGACGCGGGGGACCACGTGGTGGTCTTCGGCGTCGTCGAGGCGGGCTCCCTGCAAGGGGACGCGGCGCCGCTCACCCACAGCCGCAAGAACGGGCTGCGCTACTCCTGAGCGCCGAGGGCGGCCCTGTGAGCGGCGAGGGCGGCCCTGAGGCGTGGGGCCCACTCGCCCCCCGTGCGCTCTGCCTCGACGAGGGCGCCGGGCTCGTCGCCCTCGCGCGCCAGCTCGAGGACGCTCACCATCGCACGGGCGCCGTCCACGTCCCGTAGCTCCGCCAGCTGCGCGAGGGCCCAGGACCGGTCCAGCTCCCTCGCCTCCAGCGCCGCCTTCAGCGCCTCCGCGACCGCACCCCTGGTGCCGTCCGGCAGGGCCAGCGCGGCGCGAACCAGGGGTCCCAGCTCCCGCTCATCCTCGGCGTCGAGACCCGGGAGGGAGGCCTGGGCTGCGACGTACTCGCCGCGAGCCAGGCGCACCACGGCTCGGTCTGCGGGGAAGTCAGCGGAGAGCGACAGCCCCTGGACGGCCAGCCCGACCAGGGCTGCGACCAGCCCCGCCGCTCGCAGGCGCCCCATCCGCACCTTGAACCTGGCGCGGAACCCCTCGTCCAGGAGCGAGCGCTCGAGGAAGGCCACCCGGCGCGAGGGGCTGAAGTGGCGCCAGCTGGCCACGTCCCGGACCTGACCCCCGACTCGGTCAAGCGCGCTCACGAGCGCCGCGAGGTCGCCCTGAACCTCGAGGCTGAAGAGGTCCGCCTCCAGCTCGAAGCGGCGCGACAGCCACCCGAAACCCACGTACCAGGCCCCGAGGAGGCCCGCGCCCACGGCGCCCTGGAGCCAGACGGATTGCCCCTCGAGCGCCTCACGAAACAGCGCGTCGCCGAGGAACACCAGCGCGCACAGCCACGCGATGAAGGCCCCCACGTGGCGGCACCGCGCGTGGCCAATCTCGTGGGCGTACACCGCTCCGAGCTCGCGCATGTTGAGCAGCGAGAGCAGGTGGTCCGAGAACAACACCGCCCGGCCCCGCTCGCGGAACCCGACGATGGCCGCGTTCGCCATCAGGTCGCCGGTCCGCCACACCAGGAGCCGCCCAGGCTCGAACCCCGCCCGGGCCGCGACCACGTCGAGGGCCTCGCGGCGGGCGTCGGCGGGGAACGGGTCGGTGTCCCAGGACCAGGTCAGCAGGCGCGGCAGGAGCGCGCCGAGCGACGCGACCATCAGCGCGGTGAAGACGAAGGAGGCCAGCCCCACGTACTGGACCTCGGTCCTGAGCCAGTGGCTCTGCCCCACCGCAATACTGAAGAGGACGAAGAGCCCGATGGGGGCGCAGCTGGCGAGCAGGAGGCGCGTCTGGAAGCGCCGGAGGTGCTCGCGCACGAGCGGGGTGCCCCCGTGGACCCGCGCCGAGGCCCGGATCGCCGAGAGCTCGAAGAGCACGAAGGGCGCCATGGCGAGCAGCAGCCCGACGTCCGGCCAGGCGTCCAGATCCAGCGCGAGCCCCGTCCACCCGCGGATCGACCCGAGCCAGTTGGCGCCGAGGACCAGGAGGGCGTAGCCCATCCACCCCGACCCGGCCAGCAGCCGCTCGAGGCGGAGGGCGCGGACGGTCTGGCCCGCGATCGAGGCGCGGCGGGCGGCGGCGCCGATCATGTGGGGCAGGAGGAGCCCGATGAGCAGCGCGCCCGGGCGCGGCTCCATCGCCCCGACCCCCGCCTGCGCGAGGGTCAGCGCGACGAGCGCGGCGAGGACGGAGAAGAGGGGGCCCATGGGGCTCGAAATGTAGGTTCAGGCCCAGCCGAGCAGCACCTACAGACGGTCGAGGATCTTCCGGGTGTTCTTGAAGTGGAGCTTGGCGGCGCCCCGCAGCGCCTCCTCGCCCTGCTCCTCCACGAGACGACGCCCCACCGCGTCGGTGGGAGCCCCCGCGCCCTTGTGCAGGGGCATCCCGAAGTCCTCCGAGAGCTCCGCGAGCCCGAGCAGGAACTCCTGACGGGCGATGATGCTCGCGGCGGCGACGGCGGCGTGGCGCTCCGCGCGCGGCACCTCGGTGAGCCGGATCTTGAGGGGCCCCAGGCGCTCGCGGACGAGCCCGCGGCGCTCGAACTGGTCCACGAGGACGTTCTCCCCAGGCTGCGCTAGCTGCCCGATCACCTCCGCGTGGAGGTCCGCGAGCATCGGGTTGAGGGCGGGATAATCGGGGTAGATCGCGTTGTACTCGTTGGGGTCCACCCGCCGGACCGCGTACTCCACCTCGTCGCGGAGCTGGGCGCCGAGCTTCAGCGCGCGACTGTCGGTGAGGGTCTTGGAGTCCGCCGCGCCCAGGTCCGTGAGCCGCTCCAGCATGTCCCCGTCCGCCCGCACCGCCGCCACGACCAGGGGCCCGAAGTAGTCGCCCTTCCCGGCCTCATCGCTCCCCGTCACCGGAGGATCAAGGTCCAGCGGAGCGTCCTCACGCGCCGCCTTACGCGCCTTCGGCGCCGCCGACGCGCCGGGGTCGAGGTCGGTCCAGCGGGCCACGAAGGCCGCCGGGTCGCCGCCTTGGACGACGAACTTGCCGGAGGAATAGAGGGTCGCCACGACGCCCTCCCCCTTCGCGCGGAACTCCGCGTAGGGCACCGTCCCGTACTCGAAGCTGCCGGCGGAGAGCCGCGCCCGGAGGGCGGCGAACTGGCCCCGGGGGACCTTGGTCACGAACGTGTCTTGGGCCATCGCTCGGAGGAACATACGTTGGCGACATGACCGAGCACGAACCCCGGGGCCCCGAAGTCTTCGCGACCGACATCGACGGCGCTGCTGTGACCGAGCGATCGCCGCAGCTGGTGGAGACGCCCCTGGGCAAGCTGGCGCTCGTACGGGACGGGGAGCGGATCGTGGCCATCGACGCCTGGTGCCCCCACCTCGACGGGCCGCTCTGGGAGGGATCCAGCGCAGGGGGCGAGATCGCTTGCCCCTGGCACCGGTGGCGATACTCCCTGCGGACGGGGCTTTGCACCTGGGCACCCAAGGGGGACGCAGAGGAGGCCGCTGAGACGTCGATCGACGTCCACCCCACCGCCCTGGACCCCCAGGGGCGGGTCCAGGTGCTCCTCGGCGGCCAGCCCGGGTGAACCTCACCTGGATTGGGGCCGCACGTTGGACAGACCCCCGGGACCTCCGGCCCACTACACTCTCGGCCAGAACCGGCGACGTGGGTCGCCGATCGAGCACCCCCTTCCCCATCAAGCACGGCGCGGCGCGCGCCCAGGTCGCACCCCATGGGCCCCCTCAAATCCATCCTCGACGCGATCGGCTGCACGCCGCTGGTTGAGCTGCAGAAGGTCGGCAAGGAGACCGGCTGCCGCTTCCTCGTGAAGTGCGAGTTCATGAATGCCGGCGGCTCCGTCAAGGACCGCATCGGGCGCCGCATGGTGCTCGAGGCCGAGAAGTCTGGCCGGATCAAGCCCGGCGACACGCTCATCGAGCCCACCTCAGGGAACACCGGGATCGGCATGGCCCTCGCTGCGGCCGTGCGCGGCTACCGGATGATCATCACGATGCCGGAGAAGATGAGCCGCGAGAAGCAGGTCGTCCTCGAGGCCCTCGGCGCCGAGATCATCCGCACCCCCAACGACGCCGCGTGGGACGATCCGGAGAGCCACATCGGCGTCGCCAAGCAGCTCCAGAAGATGCTGCCCGACGCGCACATCCTCGATCAGTACTCCAACGAGAACAACCCGCTGGCCCACTACGAGGGCACCGCGGTCGAGATCCTCGAGCAGACCGACGGCGGCCAGTTCGACTACTTCGTCTCCGGCGCCGGCACCGGCGGCACCCTCTCCGGCTGCGCCCGACGCCTGAAGGAGGACGCGCCGAACGTCAAGATCATCGGCGTCGACCCCGTCGGCTCGATCCTCGCCGGGCCCGCGCCGATCGGCGCTTACAAGGTCGAGGGCATCGGGTACGACTTCATCCCCGACGTGCTGGACCGCGACCTCGTCGACGAGTGGGTGAAGAGCGAGGACCACCCCTCGTTCCTCATGGCACGACGCCTCATCCGCGAGGAGGGGCTGCTCTGCGGCGGCTCCTGCGGCACGGCCATGGCCGCGGCCGTCGAGGTGGCCGAGCGCGTGGGCCCGGGCAAGACCTTCGTGGTCATCCTCCCCGACAGCGTGCGCAACTACATGACCAAGTTCATGGACGACGGCTGGATGAAGCAGCACGGCTTCACCGAGCCGTCATGGGAGGAGGACTCCTGCGGCTCGCTCCTCAGCCGACTCCCTTCCCGCGAGGTCATCACCGCCAGCGGTGACCAGACCCTGAGCGAGGCCATCGAGTGCATGAAGGAGGCGGGTATCAGCCAGCTCCCCGTGGTCGAGGACGGCCGCCTCGTGGGCATCGTCACCGAGTCCGACCTCCTGCGTAGGATCGTCGACGGGCGCGCTCAGCTCACCGCCACCGTGGCCGAGATGATGTTCCGGAACGTGGAGACCGTGCACGAGAAGGACCCCGCTCGCAGCCTCCTCGAGATGTTCTCGAAGGAGACCGTCGGGGTCGTGGTGAACGACCACCACCACCCGGTGGGGATCCTCACCAAGATGGACATCGTGGATCACCTGACCACCGCGCGGCCCACCAGCTGAGGCCGCAGTCCGCCCTACCCCCGAGAGGGGACCGCCCGACGGGCGCGGCCGCTCAGCGGTCGCGCCCGTCGGCGTAGCCGATCTGCTCGAGCTGCTGCTGCCCCTGCGCGCCGACCCCCAGGACCAGCGGCGGCCGCGACTCGACCGCCTCCTCCACCAGCTCACGGATCCGCCGCTCGCCGGCCTCGTCGTCCGCCGGGCGGATGCCCGCGAGATCCCGCTGCTGCTCCGGGTCCCCGACCACATCAAAGACGCGCAGGTCGCCTTCCGCGGCGTTCTGCGGACCGAGCGGGTCATCCTCCGTCGGCCGGACCCGCAGGTGGAACGCCGAGGAGCCCCGGCGGAGTCCGAAGAGCTGCTGATAGCGAGCCTTGCCCCAGACCCCCTTCGTGGTCTCGTAGAGCGCCTCGTCGGGCAGCTGGTCCTCGACCAGCTGGATCTGAAGGTCGGGTGTCCGGAGGCTCGCCCCCGCGAGGGACGCGAGGGTGGTCGGGACATGGCGGTTGGAGACCACGCCGACGCGACGCCGGACCGGGATCCCGGGGCCGCGCATGACGAGGGGGGCCCGGACCAGCTCATCGAAGACCTCATGACCGTGGCCGTGCCGGCCGTGATCGAAGAGCTCCTCCCCGTGGTCCGAGGTGAAGACCACGATGGTCCGCTTGGAGAGGTCCAGCCGGTCGAGCTCGTCCAGCAGCGCCCCGAACCAGCGGTCCCCCGTGGCGACGCTCGCGTCGTAGAGCTGGCTTGAGTACTCGCTGATCTCCGGCGTCGGGGCCGGGTCCGACGGGACGCCGTCGAGGCCTCGCTCGGGCCAGCCCGCCGGCGGGAGCGGCAGCTCGAGGCGGGCGGCCTCGGCGGGGTGCGGGCGATGGGGCGTGTGGGGGTCGACCAGGTGCAGGTAGAGGAAGAAGCGCACCGGCGCGTGAGCCTCCAGCCACTGGAGAGCGGCGGGCATCACCTCATCGGACATCCGGAACTTCGGGACCTCGACCTCGAAGGTCTCGAAGCCCTGATCGAAGTAGCGGTTGGGCTCGACGATAGGGTTCCCAACGAAGGCCGCGGTGCTGTAGCCGCGGGCCTGCAAGGCCTCGGCCAAGGTGGGCAGGCGCTGGCTCAGGGTGCACGCCTTGGAGCTCTTGACGCCGTGGGCGTCGGGGAGGCGCCCGGTGAACAGGGAGGCGGTGGACGGCCAGGTCCAGCTGGACGTCGTATAGGCGTCCTCGAACACAAGCCCCTCGCGGGCGAAGGCGTCCAGCCGAGGGGTCGTCGGCCGCTCGTAGCCGTAGAGGCTCAGGCGGTCGCGGCGCAGGGTGTCCATCACCACGTAGACGATGTTGGGTGCGTCCGGGGTGGCCAGGCGCCGGGGCTCACGGAACTCCTTCTCGAGGGTCACGCCGCCGAAGCCGAGCTGCAGGCCCGCTGCCCCGAGCCCCTCGAGGAGGACCCGCTCCTCCTCCGAGTCCCACAGCAAGGCCGTCTCGAAGCGCACGGTCTCTCCGCCGGTCACCGGCACACCCGGACCATCCGGGCCCGCCACATGACGCCAGCGGAAGACGCCTGTGTCCCAGACCCCGGCGGGCATCCGCCGATGCTCGACGACCTCGGACCAGGCCTCGACGCCCTCCACGAGGATCCGGTAGCGCACCTTCAGGGCGTCCAGCTCGCGGGGCAGCCGCTGGACGACGGACCCGTCGGCGCCCACCGAGGCCATCAGTCGGACGGACCCAGCGGAGGCGGGCACCGTCATGGCTTGCGCAGACGGCGGCGGCATGATCAGCGCCGGCTTGTCCCCGGTATCGGTCTGCTGGTCCACCGCCGGCGTGAGGACCCCGACGCTCGGCGCGGCGCCTGGGCGGGCCTGCAGCGTCTCGAAGAGGTCGGGCGCCGCCACGAGGTCGTAGAGCACGACCCGCACAGGGATGCCAGGGCTGTCCGCCTGGACCCGGGAGGCGGCCCACCAGGTGGGGCCGACCCCGAGCACCACCCCGGCGACCAGCGCCGCACGCCCTCGGAGGCCGAGAGCGTCCACCACGAACAGCCCGGCAGTGAGGACGCAGGCGGCGCCGATGCTCCAGACCGTGAAGCCGGCGCCGTCGCCGGCGGGGAACCCGGAGAGGTAGCTGATGAGGAGCAAGGCGACCACAGCCCCCACCGCAGCCCGCACCAGCCGCCTGCCGGTGCGCCGGCCAGCGGCCACCAGGAGCATCCCGAGGGTGGTCGCGAAGAGCGCCTCGGCCAGGTGATCCACCCAGCCCGTGGCGAGGGCCACCTGCTCGATGCTGCGCGCCTCATCGCCCAGGTGCGCGGGGACCGCGGCGACGCGCAAGCCGGCGCCCAGCAGCGCGGTCAGGCCGCCGAGCAGGAACGCCCCTGGAAACACCTCGAGGAAGACGTTGGGCTCGCCAGAATCCGGGGTCGTTTGAGCGCCATCCATCGATGGGAGGTTACCAGTCATCTCCCACGTCAATCCCCCCTGGGGCCCTCGAACACCCCCCAAGGCGACCCATTAGTATACTTTGGATTAGTTTACCTCAGTGTAGTCTCCTCCGGAGTCCTCCGCGATGCCCTTCAGGAAGGCACTCGCGGCCCCGATGGAGATGCAGTGGATCCGGATGCCGCGGACCGAGTTCCAGCGCTCGACCTCCTCACGGATCGCGACCGGGTCCCCGTTCGGAATGCCGTCGGTGAGCAGGTAGATGGTGTCCACCAGCTCGTCCTCGAAGGCCGCTGCGAGGCCCTCGTAGGCGTTGGTGCCCCCACCGGCACGCAGGCCCTCGACGTAGAGCATCGAGTCCTCGCGCAGGGATTCGTCCATCTCGATCAAGACCTCCTCCATCGGCAGGGCGTTGTCAGCGAACGGGATGATGTTGAAGAGCACCCCCTCGCGGACGCGCTTGATGACGCCGTTGATCTGCTCCTTCGCGATGTCCATCCGGGTCTTGCCGTCCCTGACCCTGGTGTTCATCGAACCGGACGTGTCCACCACGAGGGCGAAGTTGTTCGAGATCACCGTCAGCCCATAGAAGGACACCGCGGACATGCCCTCCTCGCTCTGGTTCGCCGCGAGCTCCGCCGCGACCCTGCGCGCCTCCTCGAGGGTCGGCATCTGAAAGCTCTCGCCCCTGTCCCGCCAGAAGCTCCTCCAGGACCCCACCCGAAAGCCCAGATCCATCCCGGTCATCATCGTCAGGACGAAGTGGGCGTCGCCCCGGAGCCGCCCGCTCTCGCGGGACAGGCAGTCGATCAAGGGCAGGATCGAGTCCAGCTCCCGCCGCCGCCCGACCTGGCGGATGGCCTCGGCGCGAACCGAGACGTCCTCGTCCGCTAGCAGGGCGTGCAAGGCGTCGAGGGCCTCCCGCCCCGCGCTCTCGGCGAGGAAGATGGCCGCAGCCTGGCGGGCGACCGGGTCAGAGGAGCGTGAGAGGCCCACCGCGCCCTTGCCGTTAGACGTGCTCCGGAGGACGACCAGGAGGGCCAGGCGACGGACAGCCGGGTCCCGGTCCTTCGTGAGCCGCGTGACCGCGGGCAGGCTCTCCGTCCCGCCGCGGGTGGCCATGGAGTCCAGGGCGTAGTAGCGAAGCCGCGCATCCTTGGTCTGGAGCCCGCGATAGAGGACCTGCTCGACCCCCTCGTCCAGGGTCGCGCTCGTCCCGAAGGGGTGCGACGCCATGGCCCGCAGGATGTTCTGGCGCATCTGATACGAGCCCTTCTTGGACCCCATGTACTTCGCCATCCGCTCGAGGGCGTCCAGTTCTCGGAAGGAGGCGAGCACGGCGCAGGCCTGAGCCTGGGTGCCGGAGCGGGGGGTGATCCACGACTCGAGGACCAGGTCGAGCAGCGCCAGGTCACCGCGCTCCAGGATCTCGGTTTGCAGCCCCCTGAGCGCGGTGGCGCGCGCGCCGGGCAGCTTGCCCTCCTCCGCCAGCTCCAGGAGGGCCTCCCTGGCGCCAGCTCCGAAGCTCAAGAGGGCGCTCGCTGCCTGGAGAGCCTCGGCCCGCTCCCGCCGCTTGGCGTAGCGCAGCGTGAGCCGCATCGCCTTGGGCCCGAGCTCTGAGTCCGGCATGAAGTGGCGCATCGCGCGGAAGATCGCGCGAAACTTCGGGGCGGACTTCACCTGCGACAGCGAGCGCTCGAGCACTCCGAAGGACTGGGCGGTCGCGAGCACGCCCAGCTCTTCAAAGAGCGGCGCGGGCGTCTTGTCCCCCTCCCGACGGATGGTCGAGGAGATCTCCAGCGCCCGATTCTGGGGCGCTGCCGCCGCGGCGCCGGCCGTGGCAGAGAGGGCCAGCAGGACCATGAGCACCCACCGATGAGGGCTGAAGAGCCCCTTGGCCCTGGCCGTCACTGCAGCACTGGATCGAACGGCGGAGACCGGTGGATCCCAGGTGGCCAGCTGGGTCGGGGGAGCCTGGCGGGTCGGTTGTCGGGGGTGCATCGAGTGAGGGGTGCAGGCCTCTTGGGGGCGCCGCTGCTGCAGGATCGTACCGGAGGCGCGGGGGGAGCTGGGTGGGACGCACGGGCGCCGTTTCCAGTTCAGTGCAAGGGCCCATCTGGACGACCACTAGGCCAGCACCGCGTGCACGACATGACCGAGTCCGACCCCATCGACGATCAGTTCGAGCCCTCCGGGCCCCCCGCGGGCACGAGCCGACCGCAGTTCAGACTTGTGGCGGCGGACACCATCGATCATGGGTCCCCGGATGAGACCGCGGACGCGGCCCCGTCGAACACCGCGCAGAGCCGCTGGGGGGAGGTCTCGAAGTACCTCCTCATCGACGGCGCCCCCTGGATGTCCAGGTGGTCCAAGGCCCCTGAGGGCTACGTGCGGGCCAAGGCCTCGATCCCCCTGGTCGCCTCGCTGGCCAGGATCCGGAGCCGATCGGACGCCGCTCTGGCGCTGACGATGGTGATCGAGACGCTCTACGTGGACTTCCACGTTCAGCTGCCCTGCGGCGCCATTGACGACGCCGAGATCGCGTTCCTGCTCCCCGTGAGCTGCGATCCCGAGGTCGTCGCGGAGGCGATTGACCGGTCTCTGGAGACCCAGGTCCGCGCCACGGACCTGCAGGGTGGAATGCGTGACCGCGCCAAATCGCGGGTCTGCTCCATCTGAGCGGCTTCGGCGCCGTCTGGCGCCTCCCAGAAGGCAGGTCGGGCGAATCCCGTTGGGCGCCCCCAGGAGGGCCTCCACGTGCCCCAAACGGCGTCCGGATCATGTTCCGGTCCCGAAGCCACGGCTTCTGTTCGGATGGGTGCTCATCTATGCCGGACTCGGGCCTATCCTCTCCTGCGATTTTCTGGCGCCCACGCCCCCGCCCCAACGATGACTCCGCCGACCGCCCAAGACACCTCCGCAGGTGAGCTCCCCCTCCAGCAGCTTGACCGCGTCGTG
>CBFHHK010000001.1:11701-23723 GCA_965655435.1 Planctomycetota bacterium
CAACTCGCGCGTCTCCGAGGCGCTCGCCGACTCGCCGCTGTCGAACAAGGACAAGCAGCGCTGCAAGAACTTCTACACCCTGGGCCTGATGTACTGGGTCTACAGCCGCCCCCTTGAGCCGACGCTCGAGTGGCTGGAGGAGAAGTTCAAGGGCAAGGACGACCTCATCGTCGCGAACCAGACGGCGCTCCGGGCTGGCTACAACGCCGGTGACATCCGGGAGCTGTTCCAGGGGCAGTACGAGGTCCCCAAGGCGACGCTCCAGCCGGGCACCTATCGGAACGTGATGGGCAACCAGGCCCTCGCCATCGGCCTGGTCGCCGGCGCCAAGCTCGCCGGGCTCAAGCCCGTGTACTGCTCGTACCCGATCACCCCGGCGTCCAGCGTCCTCGAGTTCCTCGCGGGCTACAAGGACCACGGCGTCGTGACGATCCAGTCCGAGGACGAGATCGCCGCGATCTGCTCGGCCATCGGCGCGTCCTTCTCCGGGACCCTCGGGATGACCGGTACCTCCGGTCCTGGCATGGCCCTCAAGGGCGAGGCCATGGGCCTGGCGATCTCCACCGAGCTCCCGCTGGTCATCGTCGACGTCCAGCGCGCGGGCCCCTCGACCGGCATGCCGACCAAGGTCGAGCAGTCCGATCTCCTGAGCAGCATCTTCGGCCGAAACGGCGACGCCCCCATGCCGGTCGTCGCCATCAGCAAGCCCAGCGACGCCTTCGAGCTGTCCATCGAGGCCTGCCGGATCGCCGTGCAGTACATGACGCCCGTCATCCTGCTCTCGGACAACTTCATCGCCAACGGCGCCGAGCCCTGGGCCCTGCCGGACCTCGACACCCTCGAGCCGTTCCCCGTGAAGTTCACCGAGGAGAGGACCGAGGGGTTCCAGTCCTTCGGACGCGACGAGAAGCTCGCGCGCCCCTGGGTCAAGCCGGGCACCCCGGGGATGGAGTTCCGGATCGGGGGCCTTGAGAAGGCTCCCAGTAGCAACATCAGCTACGACCCGGACAACCACCAGGCCATGACGGACATTCGCCACCAGAAGGTGCGCAACGTCGCCGACTCGATCCCGACCCCGGAGGTGCACGGCGCCGACTCGGGTGACCTGCTCGTGCTCGGGTGGGGCTCCACCGTCGGCATCCTGCGGCAGGCGGTCGAGAACGCCCGCGCCAACGGCCAGAGTGTCTCGCGGATCCACCTGACTCACGTCTGGCCGCTGCCCCACGGGCTCGACGAGATCTTCTCTCGGTTCAAGTCTGTCCTGATCCCCGAGATGAACGTGGCGCAGATGACCTATCTCCTGCGCGGCGAGCTCCCGGACCACGAGTACATCCCCTTCAACAAGGTCACCGGCCAGCCGTTCCTCGTCACCGAGGTCGAAGCCGAGATCAAGCGCGTCCTCGACGAGCACGCGGGAGCCTGAGGAGGAACACGACCATGACCGACATCGCTCAACCCGCCCTCACGAAGAAGGACTTCGCCTCCGACCAGGAGGTGCGTTGGTGCCCTGGCTGCGGGGACTACGCGATCCTCAACGCCCTCCAGAAGCACATGGCGGAGTCCGGCGCGGACCCCGCCAAGACCGTGTTCGTCTCGGGCATCGGCTGCTCAAGCCGCTTCCCGTACTACATGAACACGTACGGCTTCCACACCATCCACGGCCGCGCCCCGGCCGTCGCCACGGGGGTCAAGGTCGCCAACCCTGACCTCGACGTGTGGATCGTGACCGGCGACGGAGACTCCCTCTCCATCGGCGGGAACCACCTGGCCCACATCCTGCGCCGCAACCTCGACGTGAACATCCTGATGTTCAACAACGAGATCTACGGCCTGACCAAGGGTCAGTACTCCCCGACGTCGCCAGTGGGCACCAAGAAGAAGTCGACGCCCATGGGCTCCATCGACCGCCCCTTCGAGCCCGCTCAGTTCGCGGTCGGCTCCCAGGCCACCTTCGTGGCGCGGACCATCGACCAGGACATGAAGCACATGTCGAAGATCCTCAAGGCGGCCGCCGCGCACAAGGGGACCTCGTTCATCGAGATCCTTCAGAACTGCGTGATCTTCAACAAGGACTTCTACGCCACCACGGTGGAGAAGAAGGTCCGACCCGATCGCACGGTGGACCTCGTCGCGGGAGAGCCGATGATCTACGGCGCTGACCGCGACAAGGGCCTGCGCTTCAACGGGTTCACGGTCGAGCGCTGCGCAGCCGAGGAGGCTGACGTCTGGCGCCCCGACACCCCCTCTCACGCGCCCACGGTCCTGATCGCGGGCATGCGAGACGATCCTGAGATGCCCGTCCCGGTCGGGATCCTGCGCTCCGTGGAGGCCCCGGTCTACGAGACCGGCGTCAACGCTCAGGTGGAGGACGCCATCGCGACCAAGGGCGCCGGCGAGCTGAAGGACCTCGTCTACGACGGCGAGATCTGGACCGTCGACTAGATCCCCGGTTCACGCACCAAGGCAAACGGCGCGCCCCCCGCATTGCGGGTGGCGCGCCGTTTGCGTCCGTGAGTTCAGCTGAACTCAGTCTTCGTCGCCGCTCTTGCGGGTGAAGCCGGGGAACGGGCCGGCGGCGTCGATGGGGTTACCGCCGCTCCAGTACTCGACCGTGTTGAAGATGAGCACGTCGCCCATGTAGGCGAACCCGTAGACCGGGATGATGTTCATCCCGATGAAGAGGGCCTCGTTCACAATATCCGAGTCAGAGACCTCGGCGTTCCAGTTGTTGATCGAGTTGAAGGCGTTGTTCGGGCCGAGGCAGCCGGTGGCGCCGAGCGTGAGCGCGGCGGCAGCGATGAGCTTCTTCATGGTGGATTGACTGGCTAGTGGGGGATTGAAAGCGTCCAGCGATCAGGCAGGTGACGCGAGCGAAGCGTCGACTCTAGGGGCTGACGCGGCGTGAGATGCTACCGGCCATCTTCGATGACGAGAAGGTTTGAAAGTCCGTTCCCGAAGCGCTCGAAGTCCCTGAAGGTCCATTCCACCCGATAGTCGGACCCCAACTCGATGGCCTGGGGCTGCTGGTCGCCCGCGTGACAGTTCCCCAGCACCAGATGGCCATTCTCGAGCTCCTGGACGGTCGTGACCCAGGCGAGCTCGATCCCGTCGAGGTCCCCTGACCCCTTTCGCCAGCGAACGTCGCCCTCCGGCGAGACGCAGAGCAGGCTGCTCCCGTTCCCCGTCGTGACCAGCGTGTCTCCATCGGATCGCCGGATGGCCTGGAAGCACTGATTACCGTGCCCCTCGGGCCCGTGCCCCGCCGCCCGCTCTCGCCCAAAGAGCGGCACCTCGAAGGTCCAGACCACCGTGCCGCTGCGGTCATACTCGCGGACCACGCCGTCGTTCTCGTGAGCGACCAGGAACGTCCCCATCGGGGTGACCCGCACGAGCCGCGTGTCGTGGTGAGGATCGGGCCGGTCCAACCTCAGCGGGAACGAACCCGTCCGCTCTCCGGCTCGATCCACGAAGGTCACGCGCCCTCGCCCGGACTCGGCCACCATGGTCGTGCCGTCGACGAGGCGCTGGAAAGAGTGTATCTCCACCCGCTCACCGTCGGCCGGTCGGGCGTCGTAGGACCAGAGGGTCTCGCCCGTGCGGGTGTCCACCTCGACGATCTTCGTCCAGGACTCCTGCACCAAGACGCGGCCGTGACCGTCGCTGGTCTCACCCAGCCACTGCAGGTCGTGCAGCGCCTGAATGGGTCGCTCCCAGAGGACGTCCGGTCGACCGATCGCGACCTCACGCAGCAGGACGACGCGCCCCTTGCTCGCGTCAGCGGCGAGGATCCTACGGGGCTGTCCGTTCGCGAACACCTCGGGTGCAGGGGCTCCGATGGTCACCTTGACCTGCGGCGCCTGCGAAGAGAACGCGTCGGCCTCCGCGGGCGTGACCGAGGAGCCGAAGAGCACGAGGCGTCGCAGGTTCACGAGGCGCCCAATGGCGTCCAGTCCCCCGCCCGTGACCCCGGTGGAGTGGAGGTTGAGATACTCCAGGGACGGAGCCCGCTCGGCCACAATGGACATCGCGACGTCCGTCACGCCTGCGGACTCGAGGTGAAGCCTCGTCAGGCCCTCCATCTCTGGCAGACCGCGGACGGTGGCGTCGGTGACTCCGGGTCGCGCGAGGTCCAGGCTCACCACCCGGCCGGCGATGGGCGCCAGGGCCCTCACCTGGCCGACGCTCGGCGAGGCATCCGAGTGGCGCCAGCTCACGTCCAGCCGCTGCTGTCCCACCGGGGAGAGGAGGTCCTCCGCGATGGGTCCGATCCGCGCCCCGCTGGCCTGGCGCAGCTCATCCATGCTCGCCGCCTGCTTCTCCTGGTCCACCGCCGCTTCACCGAGCAAGACGCGCAGCTCACCCGTGGGCGCTCCGGCCTCGATCCAGCCCTGCAGGGCCTCGATGGCGGCCTTGTCCAGGCCCTTGCCCTTGGGGGGCATGGCGTCCACGTCGTCCCGGGGCAGCAGGACCCGATAGAGCAGCTCGCTGTCTTCGGGGGACTCGAGGTCCACGCCATCCTCCCACCCCGCGAGCTCGTCAAGGCGCAAGCCGCCCTTGGTCTTGTCCTCGTTGTGGCACTCGAAGCAGCGCGCTCGGAACGTGGACACCAGGAGCTCGAGGTCCGCGCCGACTCCCTTGATCGCTTCGTGGCCAGCCAGCGGGTCGGCGGGCCCAGCCAGCGGGTCGGCGGCCCCAGCCAGCGCACCCACCGCGAACGAGCCCGCGCTGACGCCCCCCCCGGGGCTCTCGGCGGGCGTCGCCGCCGGCGGTGAGGTCCGGCTCGCGGGGTCCGCCGAGCGCGAGGCCTCGCCTCCCTCGATCAGGTAGGGCGCGAGCCAGGGCGGGGCCGCAGAGGAGAGGAAGGTCCGCCCATGCGTGATCATCCCCCCGTGGTGACCCGCGGTCCCGATCACGCCCGCGCAGAGCAGGGCCAGGAATCCGCGGGCGGCGGCCGCCCGGCGGCTCCGCCCCACGAGGTCCAGGGCCACGACCACGGCCGCGAGGATCGCCGCCGCCACGCCGAACCGGCGGTGCTCATCGACCAGCTCGCCCGAATAGTCGGACCCCTCGCCCAGCAGCCAGCCGCTCGACGCCGCGAAGGCCGCCGAGAGCGCGAGGAGGCCGTACATCCAACGGCGCGTGCTTCGGGCCCCAGGAGAGACCAGCGCCACGAGCTCCATGAAGAGCGCCGCGACGGTCAACCCGATGGGAAAGTGGAGCAGCACGGGGTGCAGGCGGGCATAGAACTCGCTCCACTGCTCCGCGCTGAAGGCGGCCCCTTCGGCCGCGGCGATGACTCCGATCACGCGATGACCTCGTGGATCGGCTCGGCGCCCTCGGTCCCCACGAGCTTCTGATCGAGCCCGTTGAAGAAGTAGGTCAGCCCATTTGGGTCGAGCCCGAGCAGGTGGAGGATCGTCGCGTGAAGCCGGCGCACGTGGAAGCGGTCCACCACCGCTTTCGAGCCCAGCTCATCGGTCTGGCCAACGCTGGTGCCGCCCTTGATACCGCCGCCGGCCATCCACATCGTGAAGCCCCAGGAGTTGTGGTCCCGCCCGGTGCCCTCGGCGTACTCGGCCGTCGGCTGGCGGCCGAACTCGCCGCCCCAAACCACCAGGGTCTCCTCGAGCAGTCCGCGCCGCTCGAGGTCCACGAGGAGGCCGGCGATGGGCTTGTCCGTGCGGCCGGCGTGGCGGGTGTGGTTGAAGATCAGGTCGCCGTGGGCGTCCCAGTTGTCGTCGTTATGCCCCCCGCCAGAGTAGACCTGGACGAAGCGCACGCCGCGCTCCACGAGGCGGCGGGCGAGCAAGCACTTGGAGCCGAAGCGGCGGGTCTTCTCGTCGTTGAGGCCGTACAGGTCACGGGTGCCCTCATCCTCGCTGGCGAGGTCCACGGCCTCGGGGGCGGTGGACTGCATCCTGTAGGCGAGCTCGAACTGCTCGATGCGAGCCTGAAGCTGGTCGTTGCCCGCGCGGCTGGCCGCGTGGAGCTCGTTCTCGGAGCGGAGGTGGTCGAGGAGGGCGCGCTGCGCCCCATCCGTCATCCCATCCGGACGGTCGAGCCCGAGGATCGGGGTCCCCTCGGTGCGCACCTGCACCCCCTGGAGCGACGCCGGCATGTAGCCGTTGGTCCAGTTCTTCGCGCCGCTGATGGGCCCGCCCGCCTCGTCCAGCATGACCACGTAGCCCGGCAGGTCCTTGTTCACGGACCCGAGCCCGTAGTTCACCCACGAGCCCAGGCTCGGGTGCCCGGAGATCAACCGACCGCAGTTCATGTTCAAGAGCGCCGAACCGTGGATCGGGCTCTCCGCATACATGGAGTGCAGGAAGGCGATCTTGTCCACCTGGGTGCCCACATGGGGGAAGAGGTCCGAGACGTACTTGCCGCACTCGCCGTACTGCCGGAAGCGCCACTTGGGCCCCACCACGCGCCCCCCGTCTCGCTTGCCCCCGCGCCCGAAGGTCGGGACGCTCACGGTCTTGCCGTCGAGGCGGTAGAGGTCCGGCTTGTAGTCGAAGGTGTCGACCTGGCTCGGGCCGCCGTACATGAAGAGGAAGATCACGTGCTTCGCGCGCCCGAGCGCGGCGGACGTGATCGGCTTGCCCGCCAGCGGGTTGGGCCCGCCCGCCGCCGCGGTGGCCGAGGAGGCGAGGAACTCGGACCCGAGCATCCCCGTCAACGCGACCGAGCCGAAGCCCCCGGCGGAGTTCCAGAGGAACTGCCGCCGACTCATGTCACACCCGCGGCCTTGGCCTTCTCTTTGCTGCTGTTCGTTCATGGTCATCAGTCGAGCCAGGTGAACTCGTTCCGGTTGAAGAGGCCGAGGGCGAAGAGGCGAAGGGCGCGCTGCTGATCCAGCCCGTGCTCGTCGACGAGGTTCGCCACGAGGAGCTCCGCGCGGTCCAGCTCGTCCTCCGCCGGAGCCCGCGAGAGCGCGCGCTCCATGGCCTCCGCGAGGGCCGCACGCAGGGTCTCGTGCTGGGCGAGCGACGCCGCGAAGGCCTCCGCTCGCACCTGCGAGAAGTCGCCGTTCAGGGTCAGCAGCGCCTGGGTGGGCACGTTGGTCGGGAACCGCTCCGGGCACGGCATGTCCGGATCGGGTTGGTCGAGGACCGCGAGCAACGGCTCCCGCAGGGAGCGCTTCACGTGGATGTAGACGCTCCGGCGGACGGAGTCCTCCTTGGACGAGCGGCCCCAGGCGGCGCCGGGGCGCGACGCGCTCGCGAGCACCTCCTTGGGGAGGGGCGGGAAGACGCTGGGCCCGTGGCGGCGGAGGTTGAGCTCGCCGCTCGCCGCCAGCATCGCGTCGCGCACCTCCTCCGCGGTGAGCCGACGGGGGTTGAAGCGCCAGAACAGGTCATTGCGCGGGTCGGCCTCGAGGGCCTCGTCGGGGCCAGTCGTGGCCATGCGGTAGGCCGAGCTCTCCATCAGGAAGCGCTGCAGCGACTTGCGTGACCACTCGCGATCCAGGAGCTCTGCCGCGAGGAAGTCCAGCAACTCCGGGTGCGTCGGGCGCTCTCCAAGGCGCCCGAAGTCGCCCGTGGATCGACACAGGCCGCGCCCGAAGAGGAACTGCCAGGTCCGGTTGGCCTCCACTCGCGCGGCGAGGTGCGCGCCGTCGCTGAAGACCCACTCCACCAGGGCCCGTCGCCGGCCGCTGGTCGGCGCGCCGTCGGGCCCGTTCACCGGCGCCGCGTAGGGCGCCCCACCCGCGGAACCCTTGACCCAGGCCATGGGGACCCCAGGGCCCACCTCGTCCGCCAGCGCGTGGACGCTCCCGCGCAGGTTGATGTGCTGCGCGGGTGCACGCGACCCCACCTCCCGCACGACCTGGGCGGGGTAGGGCTTGTTGACCCGCTCGCCCCTCAGCTGCTCACGGCGCGCGAGCAGCTCTCGGCCGGGCTCCAGGGCGGCGTCGCCCTCACGAGCCGCCGCCGCCGCCTCGAGGAGCGCCACGGGGCCCCCCTGCGCGTTGGGGTCACAGCCGGTGTCGAGCCCGATGTCGATGTACTGCCCGCCGAAGTCCTGCAGGCACGACACGGCCACCACGTTGCGACCCACGACCAGCGCGTCACGGGCGACCTGGGGCAGCTGGTGCGCGCCGTAGTCCACGACGTACCCGGTGCGCTCCATCACGAGCTGACCGTTGATGAACACGCGCACGTCGTCGTCGTAGTGGAGCGTGAGGCGCAGCGAGTCCGGGATCTCCTCCAGCCGGAAGGTGGTCCGCAGCTGGACGAACTTCGTGTGCCAATCCGTGCGCACAACAGACTTCGGGGTCCCCCTTCGGCCGAAGCCGGCCTTGCCCTCCTTCCAGTCCCTGTGGTCGAAGCCGGGCATCTCCCAGCCGTCCACGGCCTCGCCGAAGCGGTAGCGCCAGCGGTGCTCACCAGCGCGCGCGTCAGGGATCAGGACCTCGACCTCGCGGCCCGGGGCCGGGGCATCCAGCCCGAGCCGGTGCGCCTCGGCGACGATGTCGCGCTCCACCGCCGCGAGGTCAGCGTCGCGCTCGCTCACATGCCGGATCCCGTCCTCTGCGCGGTCGATCAGGTCGGCCTCGGGCCGGCCTCCATAGTGGCGCACGCCGCGCACGTGAGCGGTGAGCTCGTAGTACTCCTTCTGGGTGACCGGGTCCGCTTTGTGGTCGTGGCACCGGGCGCAGCCCATGGTGGTGGCCATGACCACCTGGCTGAAGGTGTCCACCACATCGGCTCGCCCGTCCGCTGCCGCCTGGGGGCGGTCCACCGGCTCGTCGTCCCAGACCCCGAGCCGAAAGAACCCCGTGGCGAGCATCGCCTGGTCACGCTCGCGGGAGTCCTCGAGGTCGGGGGCGTACTCGTCCCCCGCGAACTGGTGCTTCACGAACTGGTCGTAGGGCAGATCCGCGTCGAACGCCCGCACGACCCAGTCGCGGTAGCGCCACATGTTCTGCTTCGGGTTGTCGCGCTCGTAGCCGTTGGTCTCGCCGTAACGCACCAGATCCAACCAGTGCCGCGCCTGGTGCTCGCCGTAGTGGGCGCTCGCGAACAGGCGATCGAGGAGCGTCGACCAGGCCGCGTCGAAGCCCCGCTCGTCCACGTCCCCGAGGAACGCCTCACGCTCTGCCACGGTCGGCGGGAGCCCCGTGAGGTCGAAGGTCGCCCGTCGGAGCAAGACGATCGGCGCCGCCTGGGCCGCACACGGAAGCCCGGCCGCATCCCGACGTGAGGCCAGGAGGGCGTCCACGGGGTGCCCTCCACCGGGGATCGGCCCCAGGGACGGCCCGAGGGGTCCGTAGGCCCACCAATCCGCGTCGATGTCGACCCTGGCCGCCTCGACGGGGTGGGCTGAGGGGTCCGCGAGGCGTCCCGGCTCCCCTTCGGGCCAATCAGCCCCCGCCTTGACCCAGGCCTCAAGGACCGCTCGTTCCTCCTCCGGCAAGCGCCCGGAGGGCGGCATCGCGAGGTCCGGGTCGCCGTAGCTGATGACCTCGAGGAGCCGGCTCCGGTCAGGGTCCCCCCCGTTGATCACGACGCCCCGGGCCCCCCCGGCGTGGAACGTCCCCGCGTCGGCAAAGGACAGCTCGCTCTCCCTCGAGTCGCCCCCGTGGCAAGGGAGGCAGCGGCGCTCGATCACCGGCCTCGCGCTCTCGAAGTCACCAGGCGGCTCCCCAGGACTTCCGGGCTGGGGTGCGGTGTAGCTCCAGCACAGCGGGGCGAAGAGGACGGCGAGGAGAGCTGCGGTTCGGTTCATGCGAGACGACGGGGGATCGGGTGCCGCCCGAGGATAGGGGAGCCCCGCAGATCTCGTTACCCCTCCGAATCCACAAGCAGGGGGGCGCCTCACGGCCCCTCCCCGGCGCCCCTTGGCGAACCCAAAACAAGACGCCCGCCCGCCCTCAGGGGCAGGCGGGCGTCAACCCGGGCGAGGGAGTCGTCTCAGCCCGCGTAGTTCTGCTCGGCGAAGTCCCAGTTGGTCATGCCCCAGAACTGCTCGACGAAGCTGGGCCGCGCGTTGCGGTGGTCGATGTAGTAGGCGTGCTCCCACACGTCGAGGGTCAGCACTGCGCTGTCACCGCTCTTCACCGGGCAGCCAGCGTTCGGCTCCTGTGAGATGGCGAGGCTGCCGTCCTCCTTCTTGATGAGGAACGCCCAACCGCTGCCGAAGAGGGTCTTCGCCTTCGCGCCGAACTCGTCCTTGAACTGCTCGAGGCTGCCCCACTGCTTGTCGATGGCGTCCTTGAGGGCGCCGGTCGGACCCTCCTTGGCCTCGGGGGTCAGGCAGTTCCAAAAGAACGAGTGGTTCCAGTGCTGAGCGGCGTTGTTGAAGAGGCCGCCCTCGGACTCCTTGATGATCGTCTCGAGGCTCGCCTCGGCGTGGGCGGTGCCGTCGATGAGCTTGTTGAGGTTCGTCACGTAAGCGTTGTGATGCTTGCCGTGGTGGTACTCGAAGGTCTCGGCGCTCATCCCCTTGGAGGTGAGGGAGTCGGCGGCGAAGGGCAGTTCGGGGAGAGTGAAGGCCATGGAGCGTTGGAGCGGCTAGAGCTCTGGTGCTGGAGTCAATCGGATGGTTGGAACGGGTCGCGCCAGGGACGCGGCCCGCTGAAGACAGGCGGGCGGGGAGATTTCAACCTCAAGACCCCGGTTCGGGGCGCCCCCTGGACGGGTTTTTCGCGCCGGAGCCCAGAGGCGATGCGGAGGGTCAGATTGCCTCACTCTCCCGGCGGGTGAGCTCGGTGTAGAGGGCCGACAGGCGGGTCGTCAGGGGCCCGATCTCGCCGTCGCCGATCGTGCGCCCGTCGATGCGCGTCACGCCCGCCAGCTCCCCCATCGTGCCGGTGCAGAACACCTCCTCAGCGCGGTGGAACTCGGTGAGCGAGATGTCCTCCACCCGGTGCGGGATGTCGTGCTCGCGGCAGAGCTTGAGGACCGTCGAGCGCGTCACGCCCTCGGGGCAGGCCACGGTCCGGCTCGTGGCGAGGACGCCGCCGTCGACCATGAAGAGGTGCGTCGCGTTGGTCTCGGCGACGAAGCCACGCATGTCCAGCATGATCGCGTCGTCCGCGCCCGCTGCGTTGGCCTCCACCTTGGCGAGGATCGACTGCAGGAGGTTGTTGTGGTGGATCTTCGGATCCAGGCAGTCGGAAGGGAACCGCCGCAGGGAGCTGGTGGCGAGGTTGAGCCCCTGCTTGTCGTAGACCGGCGCCTTGTACTCGGCGAGGACGATGAGCGTCGGCCCCGCCTGGTTGAGCCGCGGGTCCATCCCCGAGGTGATCTTCAGCCCCCGAGAGAGCGTCAACCGGACGTGGACGCCGTCGTCCATGCCGTTGGCCTCCAGGGTCCTTCGAAGCTCCGCGCGCATCGACTCCTTGGTCGGAATCTCCTCGAAGGCCAGCGCCTTGGCGGAGTGGATCAGTCGGTCCAGGTGGTGGTCCAGCCGGAACACCTTGCCCTGATAGACCCGGAGCCCCTCCCAGCAGCCGTCGCCGCCCTGGACGAGGGAGTCAAAGACGCTGACCTTCGCCTCGTCACGGTGGACGAGGGCCCCGTCAATGTTCACCTGGATGTCCGCGTTGCGCGGGTCGTAGCTCTGCTTCATGGGATCAGGATCAGGCCTGGATTCGGTGCTGGGCAAGCTCCGCGTAGATGGCCTCGCACTCCTGGGCGAGGGCCTCGTAGGCGGGCTCGAGGGTCCGCCCGCGGGTCACGGGCGGGCTGAAGGCGGTGGACTTGTACGTGCTCTGATACCAGTGGGGTCCCCAGCAGCCGTCGGTGTCGCGCGGCCCGCTCTCCCACTCGAGCATGGTCTCGTCGAAGGAGAGCCCCAGGGCTCCACAGAGCTTGGCAAGGACCTCGCGGGGCGCGCTCTGGATGTCCGCCGAGTCCACCACAGGGGGCGCCTCGCCGGTGTGCTCCTGAACCCAGCGGTGGATCTCCAGCTGCTGGGGGAGCCCGGTGTCCGCCAGGGTGGCGCTCCCCAGGCGATCCACGAGGGAGGCCAGCATCGCCCGCGGTTCACGGAGCAGGAAGGCGTGCTTCAACTC
>CBFHHK010000001.1:23821-26191 GCA_965655435.1 Planctomycetota bacterium
CGGCGAGCCACCCGCGGTCCACCTCCTTCAGGAGATGATGGGCCATGTGCTTCTGGTACCAGACCGTCTCCTTGTTCGGCGTCGGCCCGGTGAGCTGATCCACCACGACGCGCCAGTCGGCCTCGTGCTGGGCGATGATCTCCTCGGCCATCGGGTGCTTGAGGCCCGTGCGCTCAAGGTAGAAGGCGTACAGAGGCTCGTCCGAAACGTGGGTATCCGGCCGCGCCTCGAACGAGCGCATGAGCGCCGTCGAGATATTCCGCGGCCCGGACCACATCGCAATTCGGAGAACCATCTTCGGGGGCAAATCAGGGCGCGAGCGAACGGCCTCGCGCGGCGGAAGCTGCTCTTGGTACGAGGTCGAAGGGACCGAGCAGCGAAAGTAGCCAACAGGCCGGGTCCATGTGGTCCGCAGGGCGCGAATCCTTGCCGTTCCTGGATCGGGAGCACAATCTGGCGGCATGAAGCACCTCGCCCCTGCTCTGGCTGTCATCGCCCTCTCCCTGGCCGCTTGCTCTGGCCCCAGGCGAGCCTACCGCGCCAGCGACTCCACCGTCGATGTGCTCGTCATGGTCGGGGCTGCAGAGCGAAACTCCGGCCTCAAGTTCTACGACGCCTCGGATGGCTGCCCCAGCTATCGCGACGGCGTGAACAAGAGGTACATGGGCATGGTCTCGGCGAAGGTGGAAGGGGCCCCCTTCCCGCTCCCTGTGGGCTCCCCCGTCCACGTCTTCCTCTTCAACCCCAGGGACACCCCCTTGCTCCTTGGCGAGGGCGGGCTCAAGAGCATTCGCCAACGCGCGGCCCAGGTGACCGTCACCGGCGAGGGCGCGACCTTGACCGCCACCCGCGGTCCGGAGGGGATCGAGTGGACCTTCACAGGGCCCGTGAAGGTCGAACCCGCCTCCGCCTGCGAGGACTAGCGGGCAACCAGCGGAACGGGCCGCATCGAGTCCGCTCGCCATCGGGGCCGAGCAGCAGCCCGTCGGTCAGGCCGGACTCCTCCGTGGCGCAGCCGAGCGGCGCCTCATGCTCCTGGCGGCGGACGCGCCCCAGGTAACTGATGCCGTTGACTGGTGCCGTTGAGTGGGCGCGGTGAGTGGGCCCTGTGAGCGGATCCGGCGGCGCGCCCTCCACCCACCACCGGGCGGCCCCAGCAGGAGCCACCGCTGAGGCTCTTGCAGCGACCGTCCCGCCGCGCGGTTTCGGTCAAGCACGTAGTATCGAACCAATGCCGCTCCTCGCCACCCTGCCCCTGGGCGCCCCGCTCCTGGCCGCAGCGCACCTCGCCGCCTCACACCTGGCCGCGTCACTGCCAGGCGGGCCGATGCTCGGGACAGATGACGAACCCGTGGACTTCGCTGCGGAGGTGCGGCCGCTCCTCTCGGACCGCTGCTTCCCCTGCCACGGGCCAGGCGTTGAGCAGCCGGCGGCCGGCCTGCGCCTCGACCTGAGGGACTCCGCAGTCGACGAGTTCGGGCTGTCCGCCATCGTCCCTGGCGTGCCTGGAGACAGCGAGCTGGTGGCCCGGCTCCGTCACGCCGACGCCGAGCGCCGCATGCCCCCCGCCTCCTCCAAGCTCACGCTCGATGATGGCGAGGCCGCGCTCCTCACGCGCTGGATCGAGCAGGGTGCCGCCTACGGGGAGCACTGGTCCTTCGTCCCCCCCCAACGCTCGACGCCCCCGCCGCTCGAGGGCGCCGACTGGCCCCGGGACGACATCGACCGGTTCGTCCTCGGGCGCCTCGAGTCGCGCGGGCTCTCACCCGCTCCGGAAGCCGACGCGGCCACGCTGCTTCGGCGCGCGTACCTTGATCTCACGGGGCTCCCCCCGAGGATCGCTGACCTCGAGGCATACCTCGCGGAGGACGCCCCCGATCGCTACGAGCAGGCCGTGGATCGACTCCTGGCCTCAGAGGCCCACGCCGAACACCTGACCGCCCACTGGCTCGACGTCGCCCGGTATGCCGACACATTCGGCTACCAGTCCGACGTCGACACCCACCTCTGGCCTTGGCGCGACTGGGTCATCGGAGCCTTCCGTGACAACCTCCCCTACGACCGCTTCGTGACCGAGCAGCTGGCGGGGGACCTGCTCCCGGACGCCGACCGAGGCACCCGGTTGGCCACCGCCTTCAACCGGCTCCACCGGCAGACCAACGAGGGCGGCAGCGTGGAGGAGGAGTTCCGCGTCGAGTACGTCTGCGACCGCGTGGAGACCATGGCCGGCGCCTTCCTGGGGCTCACCGTGGGCTGCGCACGCTGCCACGACCACAAGTTCGACCCCCTCACCCAGCGCGACTACTTCGGGCTCTTCGCGCTGTTCGACGGCATCGACGAGTCGGGCCTCTACTCCCACTTCACCAACGC
>CBFHHK010000001.1:26291-29454 GCA_965655435.1 Planctomycetota bacterium
GAGCTCCCCACCGAGGTCCAGGAGCGCAGGACCGAGGAGCTCGAGGTGCGGGTCGCCGCCGCGCTCGCCGACCTCGATGGCGACGCGCCCCCCTGGCGAGAGGCCCTGTTCACCCGCTTCGCGGACGCCGGGCAAGACGGCGCTCCGTTCCAGCTGAGGGGCGGCGCCCGCGCGATCAATGACGACTCGGGGGCGAGGGTCGAGCTCGACGGAGAGAACTCCGTCGCCTTCCCCGGTGTGGGGGTCTTCCGACGCGCGGACCCCTTCCGGATCGAGCTTGAGCTGAGGTCACCGGAGGCCTTTGAGCGAGCGGTGGTCCTCCATCGCACCAAGTCGTGGACCGACTCCGGGAGTCGGGGCTACCAGCTGCTCGTCGATGAGGGCCGGCTCCTGTTCGCTCTGGTCCACTTCTGGCCCGGGGACGCCGTCGCCGTCCGCACGGCAGACCGCCTGCCCGTGGACCGATGGACCACCGTCGAGCTGCGCTACGACGGCTCGAGCCGAGCGAGCGGCATGGAGATCTGGGTCGACGGCGAGCCGGCGGTCCTCGAGGTCGTGCGAGATCACCTGACCCGGACGATCCGCGGGGGCTCCATCGAGCACCTGACCATCGGGAGCCGCTTCCGGGATCGGGGCTTCAAGGGGGGAGCGGTGCGCTCCTTGCGGGTCCTCGAACTGCCGCCCGAGCTCCCGAACCCAACGAACACCCTGCGCGCCGCGAGGGCCGCGCTGAACGATCATCGGGACAGGATCCGGCTGATCATGACCATGCGCGAGGCGCCAGACCTGCCCGCCGCCCGACGAACCGCCCACGTGCTGGGCCGGGGGCTCTACTCCGACCGACGCGAGGCCGTGGACCCCGCGACCCCCGCCTTCCTCCCCGCGTTGCTCGACCACCCCGTGCGCTCCCGGCTCGACCTCGCGCGCTGGCTGACCCATCCGGACCATCCCCTGACGGCCCGAGTCCACGTGGACCGCCTCTGGCGCCTGACCATGGGCCAGGGCCTGGTGCCGAGCCCCGAAGATCTGGGCAGCCAGAGCAAGCCGCCGCCCCACGCCGAGCTTCTCGACACCCTCGCCCGCGACCTCGTCGAGTCCGACTGGGACTCCCGGGCCATGCTCCGACGCCTCGCGCTCTCCGCGACCTACCGCCAGGCCTCCGACCACCCGGAGAGCTTCGAGCTGGACCCCGGCAACGAGCTCCTGAGCCGCGCCAGCGAACGTCGGATGAGCGCGGAGGTGATCCGCGACGCAGCCCTCGAGGCGGCGGGGCTGCTCGTCCACCGCGTGGGCGGTCCAGCGGTTCGTCCCTACCAGCCCCCGGGGCTGTGGCAAGAGAAGAGCGGCAAGGTCTATCGCGCCAGCCGCGGCGACGACCTCCACCGACGGAGCCTCTACACATTCTGGCGCCGGACCTCCCCGCCCCCGGCCATGACCCTGTTCGACGCCCCCGCCCGCGAGGTATGTCGCGTGGACCGCCCGGCGACGACCACCCCCCTTCAGGCGCTGGTGCTCTGGAACGACCCGCAGTTCGTGGAGGCCTCCCTGGCCCTCGCGCGGCTCGCCCTGGACCGGGACGCGGTCGCTGCGCGCGGGCAAGCGTCGGACGACATCGACCAGCGGCGAGTGGAATTCCTCGTCCGGTCCCTCACCTCCCGCTTGCCCAGCACGGCGGAGCGCGAGTCCATGACGGCGCTGCTCGCCGCTCAGCGCGCGGCCTACCGCCAGGACCTGGCGGCCGCCCACGAGCTGGCGTGCTTCTCCCTCGAGCGAGCCGCGCACCCCACCGACGACGACCCGGACCCGGAGGCCATGGACGACGAGGTCGCCGTGGAGACCGCGGCCACCGCGGTGGTGGCCAGCGCGCTCCTTGGACTCCCTGACGTGGTGCAGCGGCGATGAGCGACCTCGACCCCAGCACCACCCCCACTCCGCTCGGCCGCCGCGCCCTGCTCCGGGGCGCCTCCCTCGGGCTCGCCGGAGCCACGCTGGCGCGCCTCGGCGGCGCGCAGGACACCGTGGCTGCCCATCATCCCGCCCGGGCCAGGCGCGTCATCCACCTGTTCATGAGCGGCGGCCCCTCCCAGCTCGACCTCTGGGACCCCAAGCCCCTGCTCCGGGAACGCAACGGCGAGGAGCTGCCCGCCTCCGTCCGCCAGGGGCAGCGACTGACGGGGATGTCCGGCAACCAGGCCTCCCTGCCGCTCGCCGGCTCGATCTTCGACTTCAAGCAGCACGGCGAGAGCGGGACCTGGGCCAGCGAGCTCCTTCCCCACACCGCGGGGATCGTCGACGACCTCTGTGTGGTGCGGACCATGGTCACCGACGCGATCAACCATGACCCCGCGGCGACCTTCCTGCTCACCGGCTCGGAGATCGCCGGACGCCCCTCCCTCGGCTCATGGCTGAGCTTCGGGCTCGGCTCCCTCAACGGTGACCTGCCCGAGTTCTGCGTGATGGTGACCCAGGGCAAGGGAGGCCAGCCCCTCTACGAGCGCCTCTGGGGCTCGGGGTTCCTCAGCGCCCGCCACGCCGGCGTCCAGTTCCGCAGCGGGAGCGACCCGGTCCTGTTCCTGAACGACCCCCCCGGCATCAGCCGCGCCACCCGGCGCCGGATGCTGGACGCCCTGCGCGCGGCAACCAGCACATCGAAGGCCGCCGACGCGGCCAGGATGGCCCAGGCGGAGCTCGCCTATCGAATGCAGGTCTCCGTCCCCGAGGTCGCCGATCTCTCGGACGAGCCCGACTCGACCTTCGAGCTCTACGGCGAGGACGCCCGGCGCCCGGGGACCTTCGCCGCCAACTGCTTGATCGCCCGCCGCCTCATCGAGCGCGACGTTCGATTCGTTCAACTCATCCACCAGGGCTGGGACCAGCACGGGAACCTGCCGGGCGCCATCCGGACCCAGTGCAAGGAGACGGACCAGGCCTCCGCTGCCCTCGTGACCGACCTCAAGCGCCGCGGCTTACTCGACGACACGCTCGTGATCTGGGGTGGCGAGTTCGGACGCACCAGCTACAGCCAGGGGGCGCTGAGCGCGACGAACTACGGCCGCGACCACCACCCTCGCTGCGCGAGCCTCTGGATGGCAGGCGCCGGGGTCCGCGGCGGACACACCCACGGCGAGACCGACGACCTTGGCTACAACGTCGCCCGTGACCC
>CBFHHK010000001.1:29554-31318 GCA_965655435.1 Planctomycetota bacterium
ATGGCAGGCGCCGGGGTCCGCGGCGGACACACCCACGGCGAGACCGACGACCTTGGCTACAACGTCGCCCGTGACCCCGTGCACGTGCATGACCTCAACGCGACGCTCCTGCACCTGCTGGGGATCGATCACGAGCGGTTGATCTACCGCCATCAGGGCCGCCGCTACCGGCTCACGGACGTGCACGGCTCCATCATCCAGCCGCTGCTCGGCTGAGCGCGCGCCGCCACGCGGCTCCGAGGGGGCTCGCTGCGCTTGGTGGACACGCTGCGCCAGGTGGACAGTGCTTCCCCGGTGGACGCTGCTTCCCCCGTGGACGCTGCTTCCCCCGTGGACACAGGGCGCCCGTGGAAGACGGTGACTCCGAGGGAGACGGTGACTCCGAGGGAGACAGCGGAGGGGCCCCCGTCCCCCAGCGGGACAGTCTGAGGCCCAGTTTGGACGAGTCCGAGGCGGGGTGGGCTCTGACTCAATGCAGGCACTCAGGGGTGCCGATGCCTCATGAGCGGGGGCCTCTGGACCTCCCTCCTCCACATCATGAGCACCGAGAAGCGCCCCAAGATCGCCTCCTTCGCTGTTGCAGCGTCTGCGATCCTCTGCCTGTTCATCTACAGCCTCGACGAGCCGAAGCCCCTTCCGCCCGCCGAGCCTGAGACCCTCTCCTCCATCAGCCTCATGCCCATGGGCGGCCGGATCGAGATCGACCATCGAGGGAGCGGGCTCGTGCGCGTGGAACCTCGCGAGATCGAGGTCGAGCGAGTTGGGGCGCCGGATGATTCGACGGTCCCGATCCCGCAACCGGACGCCATCGACATCGCAGCTGCACAGGCGAGCGAGGCCCGCGCGGCGCAGACCCTGCGCATCATCGCCATGGCCCAGGACCAGTTCAAGGAGGCGCGCTCCATCGACATCAACGGCGACCAGGTCGGTGAGTACGGCTTCCTCGCGGAGCTCATGGGCTCCGCCGCGCTCCGCAGCGGGAGCGGTCACTCCCCGCAGGACATCGCGGAGCTGAACGCCTTCCTCCCGCGCAACTTCACGGAGTTCGTCTCCACGTCGGAGGGCGGCGCCGGGGAGGTGGGGGGCTACCTCTTCTCGGTCTACCTGCCCGCGACGCCGACCTTCAGCGGCGAGGTCGAGGGCCTCGGGGAAGCCCTGCACGGCGGGAGCGGTGAGGCCATCCCCGACCCGAACCAGAGCGCGCTGCGGTGGTGCGCTTACGCCTGGCCCTCCACCGAGACCTTCCCTGCGCGCCGGGCCTTCTTCCTGGATGCCTCGGGGCACAGCTTGAGCAGCCTGAACGTCCCGGACTCGTCCAACCAGTACATCGGCGCGGCTCACGCGCCCAGGTGGGACGCGGCCTACGCGCGCCCCGACATGTCCGGAGAGGTCGGCGGCGAAGCGACCTGCGACGGGAACGCCTGGGACCGCTAGCGGCCTGAGTTCGGCGGGGGCGCTGGAACGTCGCCCCTGGCCGCGCCCGGGCGCAGCTCCACCGGAGCGACCGTCTGAGGCGTCCCCAAGAGGTCGACCAGCGAGGTGAGCGCCGTCGCTCGCGAGAGGAGAGCGCTCAGCGTTTCAGGTGCTGAGGCGGCGCCCCAGGAGCGCTCCGAGAGACAGGGGAGCACGCCCGCGAAGGCGCGGACGCCCTCGACGCCGCGCAGCTCCAGCTCCGAGCCAATGACGAGCGAGGACGCCGTCCTTGCCCGCTCGGCATCCGCCACTCCCAGGGAGCCCAGGGGGCTCCAGCCATACGCCGCCGCC
>CBFHHK010000001.1:31417-41338 GCA_965655435.1 Planctomycetota bacterium
TCAGCAGGGCCCCGTGCCTCGCGCCCGGCGACCTCAGGATCGGGACGCCAGGTCCCCCCGGCGACAATCAGAGGTCGACCGGCACCGATGAAGGGGGCGAGCCCCGCGGGGTCTCCTGGGCGGCACAGGAGGGGACGCGGGTCCGCGCCCTCAGCCGCGAGGGCGAAGGGCCTGGGCTCGGAGGAGCGGTCCACGACAACGGTGATCCCCCGGGCCGCCGCAGCGCCAGCGATCCCCTCGACGAGAGCCCGTTGCCGGGCCTGGCCTCCATCCTCGACTCCGCCGGTCCCCTCGAGGACGAGCGCATTGAAAGATCCGAGGAAGAGAACATCGAGCAGGCGCCGGGCCGAGGCGAGGTCAAGCTCACCCACCACACGGACAGCCCTCCACGTGAAGCGAGGGGCGTCATCCAGGCGAACCGCCGGCAGAGACCATGCGGGCGGGCCCGCCGTCTCCCCGGCCGCCTCTCCTCCCGCGGGTGTCCGCGTCAGGAGCTGCAGCATCCGGGCGGCAGCGCGGGCGACCCCGTCAGGGGTTCGACCCGAGAGGGCCACGTGGTCCTCGAAGACCTCGATGGAGAGCGCCTCGGGGCCCTCCCCCACCTCGTCCACGGTGTAGCCAAGGGTGAGCACCACGTCGCCAGATCGCGCCGGGGGAGAGCCCATGACGACGTCACGCCCGAGCCGCGCCGAGAGCAGCTCGGCCAGGACCACGCCGAGGGGCTCCAGCTCGGCCACCTGGGTGACCACGCGGAGCCCGTCGGGGAGGACGAAGGGCGAGAAGCGCGGCTGCGCCATGGCCACGCTGGGGACCGTGGGCGGCGGAGGCGGAGGCGTCCAGTCCTGGACGAGGGGAGCAGCGAGGGCGAGGAGGAGGGGAAGCACGGGCCGATCCTAGGCCCCCGACGCGCGGGCGACGACCCCTCGCCCCCCCCTGGGTCCCTCCGAGGGACACCTTCCCCGAGATACCGTCCGAAGGGCCCGCCGTGGAGGAGGAGGCGCAGCGGGCCCTGTGAGGTTGCCCCCTCGCGGCGGACCCCGCGCGCTCGACCTGCCGCGCCGCCGCCCCTCGGAGCCAAATGATCTCGGAGCCAAGTGACCCCGGAGCGAAATGACCCCAGCGCCGCATGACCCCGGCGCCGCATGACCTCAGCGCCGCATACCGTCAGCGCCGGCGCGTGTGCTGGAGCGCGAAGGTCACGGTGCTGTCCACTGCGACCTCGAGGGTCTGGATCGACTCCGGTGCCCCCAGCGGGTGGGAGGCTCCAAACCCATGGTCCGCGCCCTCGATCAGGAGCGCCTCGCCACGCGGCGCCCGCTCGCTGAGCGTCACCGCCGCCCCGTAGGGCACCGTGGCGTCGTCGAGGCCATGGACCGCCAGGAAAGGCGCCTCGAGCCGGCCCGCTGCGGCCGCGATGTCGAGGCGCTCGAGGTTGCGCTCGAAGTCCTCGAGGCCGGCGAGGCCCATCCTGTGGACCTGGCCGGTCCGGGCGTTGGGGACCGGGAGGTACCCCTGCTCTCGCCAGCGCGCCTTCATGGCCTCGTCGAAGCGATCGGCGTCGCAGATGGCGGCCCAGGTCACCAGCGCTGCCGGCGCCTCCTCCGCCGCCGAGATCACCGCCATGCCGCCCCCCCGGCTATGGCCGACGAGGACCTCGAGGTCCGGGTCGACTCCGGCGAGCCCCTTGGCGAAGGTCCGGACCATCGCCATGTCCTCCAGCTGGCGTGAGTACGAGTCGTTGAAGAACGCGTCCTCGTCATCCATCACCATCGGGTCGTCGCCGATGCCGGAGCCCGAGGTGTTCATGGAGACCACCACAAAGCCAGCCGCGGCCAACCGACGGCTCAGGTGGGGGAAGAACCCCCAGTCCATGAAGCCCTTGAAGCCGTGCACGAGGACCGCCACGGGGCGGCTTGTCTCGTCGCGACTCCGCTCGGAGGCCCCCCTTTGCTCGATACGAACCCCAACCCTCCGGCCTGGTTGATCCGGGTAGGTCAGGGAGATCCGCTCCTGCTGGAGCCCCTCATTCTGGATGGGTTCTGCCATGGCGCTGCGGCGGAGCCTAGCCGTCCTCGAACACGAGCAGCTCTTCCAGGTGCGGGAACACCTCGATGATCCTCGGCCAGCCAAGCACCGGTTGCTCCCCGGAGAGGACGAACTTGACCTCGAGGGCCGCCGCCAGCCCGCTCGCCGGCGCGGCTCCCTGATGGCCGGCGTTGTCCGCGATGATGTAGAGGTCCTCTACATCCGTCGCGATCTCACGCGCTCGACGCGCTGCCGCCCCGATCCGCGCAGGCTCGTACGGCTCCCGGCCGACGAGGCGTAGCATGCCCACCGGCCCCGTCGCCCGGTGCCGGCGAGGCGGCGCGTCCCAGCGCTCGTCCTCGTCGAGGTGAGCCAGGGACCAACCAGCGCCCGCCAGCACATCGAGCGCGCGGCGCTCATACCAGGAGCGGTGCCCAGCGCAGAGGATCAGCGGCGCAGGTGAGAGGATGCGAGCGAGCTCCCCCAGGGAGCGCGCCTCGGTCGGCCCGAAGAGGGTCCCGGCCGCGAGGGTCGCGACCAGCCCCCCCAGCCGCTCCCGACGAACGAGCGGCGCGATGGAGTCGCGGAACCGCCCCGCGTCCGCCGCGCGCTCCTCAGGCGTCCTCGAGAGGTCCAGGATCGTGGACGGGACGCGCACCAAGAGCCGGGTTCGGGGTCGCCCATGGAGGGCAGCTGACCAGCGCACGATGTGCTCCTCGCGCGGCAGGACATGGGCGGTCACATCGACCTCCACCGCGCCGAAGAACTGGCCCAGGAAGTTGAGCGGGTCGAACTCCACGCCGCGCTGCAGCGGCCAGGCTCGATCCAGCGCGGGGTGCGTCCACCCGGAGGGCCCGATGCGGATCACCAGTCCACCCCCACACCGAGCAGGCGCGCAGCCTCGACCTCCGCCGCGATCAGCGCGTCTCCGACGCCCTGGCTCACGGCCCGCAGGTCCTCATCCGTCGCCCCTCGGTCCACCGAGATCGGCGCACCAATCACCACCTGAACCCGACTGAAGGGCAGCGGAAGCGTGAACCGATCCCACGAGTGGAGGCGCGCAGCGCCCGCGGCGGCAAAGCCAAAGGGAACGATGGGGAGCCCCGAGTCCCTGGCCAGAAAGGCCGCACCGCGATTCACTCGGTGCATCGGGCCACGCGGCCCGTCCGGCGTGATGGCCACCGCCCCTCCCCCGCGGAGCATCTCGCGCATGGCCCTGAGCGCCTGCGCGCCATAGCGGCTGGAGGATCCGCGGAGCGTGCGGTACCCGAGCCGCTCCAGCGTCGTATTGGCGAGCTCCCCGTCCCCGGACATGGACACGAGGATCACCGTGTTGACCCCCGCGAAGACCGGCGCGGCGGCGGCCATCCGCCCGTGCCAGAGGACCGCCACGCAGCCCCCTCCTGACTCGAGAAGCTCTTCTCGCCGCTCGCCGTTGGCCACCTGGACCCGCCACGTCCAGCCCAGCCCACGCAGCAACGGGGGGACCAACAGGGGCACCAGGGGCGACAGCACCCGACGACGCAGGTCCCGAAAGCGGCGGCGCAGCGGCCCGTTCCGGCGGGAACGGTCGCTGCGCTTGTACTGCCAGCCCGGGTCATCGGCGGCAGGAGATGGGCGGCCACCCGCCGGCTCCCCCTCACGGTCACCGGACATCACTTGCCTGGTCTCTTGTAGACGCGATGGGGGTCATCTCCCCCGCCACCTTCGTCCACGGCATTGGCGCCTAGCGACCAGGCCTCGTATCCGTCATCCGTCAGCCGGTAGCGGAGCTTTCGCCCCCACCCATCGCGGATCCCACCTGCGAGGTAGGCGGGCTTGCCCTCATCCGAGCGCGTCAGCGCCTCCAGGTTCGGGGGGAGGTCGCCACCGTGATCGAGCTGGTACACCTTCACCGCGACCTCCAGACTCACCAACTGAGACTGCGTATCCGGCTCGGCCCCCACAGGGGGCAAAGGCTCGGGCACCTCGACCACGATGAGGGCCTCGCCGTCGGACTCGTCCCACGACTCCATGGTCGGGGTGGCTGGCACCAAGGTGAAGACCCCGAGGAGGATCGCGGGGACCTCCGGGCCGAGGGAGGACACCGAGAGGTCCATGAAGCCGTCCTCAACAGTGACCCACCGGCGCTCGCTGGCAGTGAAGTGACGCGTGAGGAGCTCCATGTCCGGCAGCGAATCCAGCTTGAAGGGTAGCGGCAGATCCACCTCCCCTCCCGCGAGGTTGCTGAGCATGGGGGCCAGCGCCCGCAGCTGCGTGTAGAGGTTGCCGTAGAACGACGCCCAATCGGCGAAGCTCACCATGGTCGCCCCACCTCGAAGCTCGGTGGGGCTCAGCCCGGCGTGCAGCTCCGCCTCGAGACCCGCCTTGTCCAGCTTGGCTACCCGGCGAACCTCCCGCTTGGCGTGGCTCGGCAACGTGGTAATCAACACTCGGTCATCCATGACCGTGACGGTCGGGCGGCCGAAGCTGGAGGGATCCAAGGGTAGACCCACCATCTGCATCCCGCCTTGACCACCCGAGAGGCTCCCGAAGGACCAGGTGTACACCGTCGCTCCCCGGTACTCGGTGCGCTGACCATCGGCCTCGCCAGCGGCCTCCATCATCTCCATGAGGCCGTCCATGCCCCGCAGAAAGGCCTCCCGGTCGTCGAGACTCGCGACGGCCATCAGGTCCGGGGCAGAGAGGAGCGAGCGAAGCTTGGGGAGGCTGTAGGAGATCGACCCACCGAGGGGCTCAATCAGGTCGTGGTCGATGCGAAAGCCGTACGCTTTCTCGAGGTCCAACATGATCTCCTCCATTTCCTCCTGACTGACGTCGACGGAGGTCTGAACCAGGAGATCAAGGAGCTGCTCCGGGTCGAAGCTGACCACGGCGGTGACCAGGGCGTCCGGGTGCGCGAGGGTGAGGCTGGCGGGCTGCAGCGGGGTGCCGCCGACCATCTTCAGGCTAGCGATGGGCGGGGATCCAGGGATCCACCCCCTCGACTGGTAGCGTCCATCGGCGCCGATGCTGAAGTCCCAGTGCCCGCCGCGAAGGATCGCGGTCCCCGGCGCGCCGAACATCAGCTCCATCATGGTGATCGCGGGGCCCGCCAGGAGAGCAGCGGTCGGCCCGACAGGGTCGGTCATCTCCAGCAACCCCGTGACGCTGGCGTAGGCGGGGATGTAGAGCTCAATGGCGGTGGTCCCCTCCGCGGCGCCGAGCCTCTCGCGGCCGACCTCGATCTCGGTGGAGAAGGCCCCGGGCGCCGCGCGACTCAACCGCGCAAGCTCCTCGCCGAGATCTTCGACCCCGACCGTCATCAGCGCCCGCGTGCCGCCAAAGGCCATGCACTCCGTGGGAGCGTCCACGGATCCGGGAATCTCCAAGACCGTGAGCCGCGGCGAACCGAATGCCCCGCCGTCGCCGTCGAGGCTCATCGCTCGGGTGGCGACCTGTCGTGACCGCTCCCCCACGAAGACCTCGCGCATGACCGCCGTCCAGGCCTCGCGGGAGGCCTCGTCTTCAAAGTCGACCACGACGCGCAGATCGAAGTCCGGGGTCGGTGCGTCCCCGTCTAGCAACCCCACGAGCCCTACCAACGACTCTCGTCCCGAATCACCGAGGTCCAGCGACATGGAGACCGACCGGACCCCCTTGTGCAGATCGAGGATCCGGGGGAGCTCCCCCTCCATTCCACGCACCTGTGCGACGAGCAGCCCAACCGGATCGACCGGCCCGCTCCCCATGACATCTCCAATCGCAGCGTGCAGCTCCTCGTCCGCCATCGTCCGGGCCAGCGCAGTGCCGCCGAAGGCGTCGAGGGCCGCCTGGAGATCGGGCACCGCCACGACGAGGTCGGCGCCCTCGGGGTGGAGGTCCTGCGCCGTCGGCTCGGGGAGCTGGAGAAGGGCGAGGGCGAGTGAGATTAGGATCGACATGGTTCGTAAGCGTCAGACCTTGGAGCCTGGCAGCCCGTGGCTAGGGCGGGCGAGGCCGTCTACTTGTTCATGAACGCTCGGATCTGCTCGTCACGTTCCGAGAGGCTCTTGCGGATCGCGGTGAAGATCTTCGCCGTGTCCTGCCTTTTCTCCATCGCATCCTTCAAGTCCTCGTGGAGGCGGGAGAGCTCCGGGTCTCCGCCGTCGACGAGGTATGCGACGAACAGCCCTGCCTGGTTGATGAGTCGCGCGGTCTCCTCGTTCTGACCGCTCGCTTCGAAGTCGAAGACGTCATCGAAGTCCAGCAGGCCTCCCTGGGAGCTCAGGTTAGACGCCGACCACTTGCGAGCCCAGTAGGGGTCGCCGCCCCGTTTGATCTGGTTGTCCTTGAACCAGCGGGACGCGTAGCACGCCGCCCCCCACCGGAACCAGCGCGGGAACTTATGCGCCCGGAGGCGCACCGCCGCGAACTCCGGGGTGACCTCTCCCTCGCCGTACACGTCGTCGAGCCCCTCAAAGCAGGGGTCGATCGACTCCACGTAGGACAGGCCGTAGGCGAACCGCGCGTCGTGCAGACCGAAGAGGTCGCCGGACTCGGACTCCTCGTCCCAGAAGGTCACCCCCATGCCGAGGTATCGCTCCTCATCGAAGTCGAACCAGAGGTCGGCGAACGCCGAGCGGTTGAACGCCGACATCGCCAGCGGGTCGAGCTGAGGGAGGTCGTAGTCCTCGTCTCCATCCATGAACCGCAGGTACTCCGATTGACTGCGGAGGACCATGAAGGCCGGCTGGTCATCTCCACCGAAGCCGAAGACCTTGAGCATGTCGAAGTACGCCTGTTCGGCCTGTTGGGCCGCCTTCAGGGCCGTCGCCCGGCTGCACGTGGCCCACACGGTGGCGCGCTTCTCCGGGATCCTCCACGGTGTCTCGACATCCCCGTGCCACTCGTTCGCAGCCTCGAGCGGGAGCCACTTCGCGTCGCACTTCCAGAGCCCCTCATCGAGCTTGCCGACCTCGTCAGGGGCGACCCAGTTGAGGTCCTGCAGCTTCCACCCCTCCGCCAGGCGCTTGCGTGCCACCGGGTCGTACCACTCCTCGGTCGCGGGGTCTTTCTGCCACCCCTTGTCGAGGTAGACCACGTCGGCCGGCGACACCCACTTGCCGTCGTACTTCACGAGCCCACGCTCCTTCGCGATCTTCGACATGTACCGCTCGAGCGCGCGCTCGGAGTCGTACCACTTGCCCTCGAACTGGACGTGCCCGAGCGCAGCGTGAGCCTCCGCGTGGTCCGGCGCCGCCTTGATCACCTTGTTCAGCACACGCTTGCGGTACTTCTTGCGGTCATCTTGCTCGAGGGTCCACTCGTAGAGCGCCCACAGCTTCTCGGGGTCGTTCCCGGCCGCCTTCAACAGTGACTTGTAGTCGTCCACCGCAGCCACGACCGCGGGCTGGCCAGGCTGCTCAGCGACCACGAGCGGAGCAGCAGGAGCGGTCATGGAAGAGGCAGCGATGAGGAGGGAAATCAGCATGGAATCTTCAAGTCAACGTGGATGCGAACCGGGCAGCTTGCCCGCTCGGACGATATAGCTCCTATAATGCCGGGCCACGCGCCTGGGGGGAGACCCCCAGGCTGCTCTGGGCCAAGAAGGCTCAGGACCCAGTCGAACCCACAACGCCTCGCATAACAGGCAAACACGATGGCCAAGCACAAGGCTGCCACCGAAATCACGATCGCCCAGGAAGAGCAGTCCGCTTTCGCGACGCTGGTCTTCAAGTACAAGTGGCCGGCCCTCTCGGTCCTGGCCGTTTCTGCGGCGGCAATCCTGTACACCCAGAGCGCCACACAGGCCGCCACCGAATCAGAGCGAGCCGTTTGGGGCGAGCTGTATGCGGCGAAGGGTGCGGATGACCGGGTGGTTGCGCTGGAGCAACTGACCACCGAGGTCCCGGACGGCACGGTCCCGGCCTGGGCGTACATGGACCTGGCCCTGACCCACCTTCAGGCCCGGGACTACGAGGCGGCGACCGCGGCCATCCAGAGCGCACAAGCGCTCTCCCCGGCCCTCCTCGGCTCGCTCGAATTCCCGATCGGCCCCGACGGTTCGGGCCAGTCGCTTCTCGCCCACCTTGAGGCGAGCGTTGCCCAGGAAGCCGCTTGGACCCTGGAACACCCGTCTATCCTCGAGAACCCGCCGCTGCCCGAAGGCTCGCCGCGTGTTGAACTTATGACCGAACTCGGGCCGATCATCATCGGACTTGAGAGCGCGGCCGCCCCGGGCCACTCGGCAAACTTCCTCTCCCTGGTGAAGGAGGGCTATTACGACGGCACGCGGTTCCACCGGATCCAGCCCGGCGGCTTCATCCAAGGAGGCGACCCCAACTCCAAGGATGAGGACGCGAGCACATGGGGCCTCGGCGGACCGGACAAGACCGTCCCTGCGGAAGACTCGGGTCTCATCCACGCGGCGGGAGTCCTCGCCGCAGCGAAGACCTCTGGCGCCGTCAACTCCTCCGGCAGCCAGTTCTACCTGACGGCCTCGCCCCAGCATCAATTTGACGGTAACTACGTCGTCTTCGGGAGGGTCATCGACGGCCTCGACCTGGTCAAGGAAGTCTCTAACGGCGAGATTCGTGAAGAGAAGGCAGAGACCCCTGTCGAGCCGGTGGCCATCATCAGCGCGAAGATCCTCTGATCTTCGCAAGAAGCTTCGGCCCAATGAGAAGGGGCGGTGGACACCTGTCCACCGCCCCTTCTTCGTGTCAGGCCGTCACCGGTCTCCCCCGGAGCCGGACCCAGGCCGTCCGGGCTTCAGGACCAATGTTCCACGTGGAACATGCACTGCCAGGGCACCAGGGCGCCCAGCGATTCCATCTGAGACCTGGCTCGGTTCAGGCGCCCCATCCAGCCACCGCCGAACGTCGAGCCCACGTTCGGGGCTCCGGTCGCGCCTCTTGATGATGTTCCACGTGGAACACCATCCAGGCTCCCGCCCCCACGCATGTGGTCATCGTCGCTATGTGCTTCATTCGGGCCACCCCATAAGTTGGAGGTTGGAGCCACCGCGTGCGGACCAGAGCCGCTCTGCACCCCGGGTCGGCCCCCTGGCCCACCGATGGAAGCCCCTGCACACCCGAAGCCGCGGAACGGGGGCGCCATCAGCTCCATCGTGTCGACGATCACCGCAAGTGTTCCACGTGGAACATCTGGACGCTTTCAGAGCCAACGCCCCAACAAAGCTGCCTGCAGTCCGGCATCGTCGACCGCCATGCCCACCGACCGTCGAGCAGCCAGCGCCTCAAGACCCAGCCGCCAGCGCACGGGCCGCCGGACGCCGCTCCACCTCGAGGGAATCCCCGAACGTCCAAGGGTCGCCTGATCGCATCAGGCCCCAAACATGTGACGACCTCACCCACGGCCTCGAGTGTTCCACGTGGAACACTCGCACTCTCTTGCCCACCGAGCGCACTCCCACCACGGTCCACTGCTCCCTCAGACGGCCAAGATCCCCAGGCCAGAGGCTTGCCAGGCCCTGGCTGGACACCCCGATGGTCCACCACCTGGCGCCAGCCACCGGGCGCACCCAACCAAGCACACCGATTCGCCCCAAGGCCTGCTCCAGCGCGGTCGCAAGCTCACGCGCCCGGCACACGAGGAAGCCCGCGCGAGGACCAACCCCGCAGCTCCGGGCCCCCACGGACGACCGGCGTCGACCGCCCCAGCTGCACCGCCTGTTCCACGTGGAACATCCCCTCGCGAGCCCATCGACGATCCCAGCCCAATTGTGGACAACCTGGCCGCAGCCCACGCCCAAGTCGCCAACCCGTCTCAACATCGGTCACCAAAACCCCGTCCAGGGGATCGAGAACGGCGATTCAGCGTCGACTGTGGGCAGCCGAGGCTCACACGGCCAGCGTGGAGAACAGGTGGAGAACTAGGCCGCAACCCAGACAAAGCGACCCACCGCAGGCACAC
>CBFHHK010000001.1:41437-44244 GCA_965655435.1 Planctomycetota bacterium
GAGGCGAGCCTGTGGCCCGAGGCGAGTCAGATGGAGTCCTTCGGGGCCACTCGATCGCAAATGCGCTCGAGCTCCTCCCGGTCGGCATAATCGAGGGTAATGGACCCCCGATACTTGCTGCCGTTCCGAAGCGTCACCTTGACGCCGAGCGCCTCGCGAAGCCGCCCTTCCATTTCAGCCACCCAGGCGGGCGGATTGGCCGCCACCTTCCGCTCGCTCGCGGCGCCCGCTGCAGCCTCCGCGCTGCCAGCGCCGCGGCTCAACTGCTCGGTCTCGCGAACCGAGAGCTGCTTCCTCACGACCTGGCCAAGGGCCTTCCGGATCGCGCCGGCATCCGCGAGGCCGAGCAGCGCCTTGGCGTGACCGGAGGTGATCATCCCCTGGCTGAGCGCCTCGAGGGCCTCCTCTGGAAGATCGAGGAGCCGGAGCTGGTTCGCCACCGAGGAACGCTTGACGCCCATGCGCTCCGCGACCTGCTCCTGGTTCAAACCCACTCGGTCCATGAGGGCCCGATAGCCACGGGCCTTCTCCACGGGGTCCAGATCCATGCGCTGGATGTTCTCGACGATCGCGAGCTCGAGGCTCACCTCGTCGGAGACGTCGTCGCGGATGACCGCCGGGATGACCTCGAGGCCCGCGTTCCTGGCGGCGCGCCAGCGTCGCTCGCCAGAGATGATCTCGAACCCGCTGCCCTCACGGCGGACCGTGATCGGCTGCAACACGCCGTGCCGCACGATGCTCAGACGGAGCTCCTCGAGCCCCTCGGAATCAAAGACCTTGCGGGGCTGGTCCGGATTCCGCCGGATCGCTGCCAGCTCGACCATGCGCCCGACCGCGTCCACCGACTCCTCAACCTGACCGGAGCCAGAGGGCTCAACGGAGCCAGAGGATTCACGCTCGGCGGCCGCAGCGCTCGAACCCGGAAGCGCGCCCTTTCCCTGGGGAACCACCGTCTTCGGCCGCTCCGCCTGTCCGTCTTCAGGCTGCCCAAGGAGGGAGCCGAGGCCTCGACCAAGTCGTCGTTCCATGGGGTTCTTGATCGGGAGGCGTGGGGCGATGACGGGGCAAGCTCAGGCGAGCGGCGCGCGACTCTAGGGCAAGAGCAACGCCTGTCAAGGGACACCGCACTGGACGCCTTGCGCGCTCTTGTTCAAGGGTAGCGAATGTCTGGATTCTCGACGGCGAGCGTTAGGCTCTCCGAGGATGAGCTGCTTGCACGTCACCCTCGGTCTCCTCCGGCACCACCTGCGCCAACCGCTCAGCTGGGTGCTGGTCGTGGTCCTCCTGCTGTCCTGGCCTGCGCTGCGGACCTTCCTCCCCCTGGGTCTCGTCACGGCCGACCTGCACCACTGGACCGGCGCATACGAAGCCGCATTCATGGGAGGGCTGGCGGCCATGGCGATGAGCCTCTCGCCCCTCGATGAGTTCAGCTGGATCATGAGCCCCCTTGGCCCCGTCGGGAAGATCGCGGTCCAGACCGGCAGCTTGCTCCTCGTGAGCGGCTGCGCTGGGCTCCTCGCCCTTGTGCCTGCGCACCTGTTCTACGACTGGCAGCTCGTGTCCTTTCGGGCGGAAGACTCCCTCCCCGCCCTCGTCCTCGCCTGGGCCCACGCGGCGACCATCAGCGTGGTCCTGCTTCAACTTCCGCTGGAACGCCACCTGCGCGCGGCCATCGCGGTGGGCCTCATCGCCGTGGTCCCTGGGCTCGTGACGGGCGAGACAGCGGCCGGGCAAGCCATCCTGGCCTGGTTTGATGCGGGAGAGACCCTGAGGGAGTCGTTCGAATTCTCTCCGACCGGCGCTCACTGGATCGGGGCCACCCTGCCGATGACAGGTTGGGTCGCAGGTGCCTTGGCGCTTGCCTCCCCGGGGAGCGAGGAGCGCCCCACCCATGCAATACGCAATCCTAGGTGACATCCACGCCAATCTGGCGGCACTGGAGGCCGTGCTGGAGGCGCTGGAGGACGAGGCCATCGACCAGATCCTTCAGGTGGGTGACGTCGTCGGCTACGGCGCGGCACCGACCGAGGTGATCCGACTGCTACGGGAGCGCGAGGCGGTCGCCGTGAAGGGAAACCACGACGCCGCCTGCGTGGACGAGCTCGATACCCGGCTCTTCAACACCAACGCCAAGGCCGCGGTGGACTTCACCCGGGCCACGCTCTCGCGCGACGACCTCCAGTGGCTGACCGATCTGCCCCTCCTGCACGCAACCGACCACTGCGTATTGGCCCACGGGACCCTGCCGGACCCCGACCGCTTCGACTACATCCAGAGCACCTCCGAGGCCGACCCCTCCCTCGACGCGCTCGACCGCCCGGTGGCCTTTCTCGGTCACACGCACGTCCCGGTCACGATCATGCGGCTCATCGAGTCGCCAGAGCGGACGTCGTACACCATCGATCGCGAGGTCGACCTCGAGGAGACGACGGTGGCGCTCGTGAATGTGGGGAGCGTGGGCCAACCGAGGGACGAGGATTGCCGGGCCGCCTACGCCATCTACGACACCACGACCCAGCGGGTCGAGCTGCGCCGGGTCGCCTACGACATCGAGCGCGAGGCAGACCGCATCGTCCGTGCGGGCCTCCCGAGGATGCTGGCGGACCGCCTCTTCCTCGGGATCTGAGCCCAAGGGCTCACTTGCGCTGCCGGAGGTAGTTGAGGCTCACCGGCAGCTCCTCGAGCCCGGCCTCGCCGAGGTCCGCGGCGAACAGCCGCTCGAGATCCTGGAGCGTGCGCTCGTCCCCGTGGGCCATGAAGGTCCGCTGCTCGGGGTTGGAGCCGATGGCCACCATCAGCTCGAGGAT
>CBFHHK010000001.1:44344-62927 GCA_965655435.1 Planctomycetota bacterium
GACCCGGCGTTGCACCGCGAACCAGCGACCTCCAGCTCCACGGGGGTGCCGTGGTGCTGGACGATGGCGACGATCAGGGACGCCGGCCTCGCGTGGAGAAAGATGCCCTCCCGCAGGCACAGCTCAGCGCTGGAGACCCTCGTGTAGCTCGGGAGCAGAGAGGACGCGATCTCCGCCCCGCTCCGGATGAACGCGTACGCGCTCACGAGCAAGCGATTGAGCGTCACGTCTCGCACCTGTGAACGCGGGACCAGCCGCTGCAGGACCGAGTCCGCCATGTCCGAGCGAAGGCCGCGCTCGTGCCGCTCAACGAAGTGCGTCAGGTATGTCACCGCCCCGAGGGTATGGAGCGCCGCCGACGCGTGTCCGCGGAGGTCGGGGAGGCGCTGGTCCCCCGTCTCGAGCACGGTGTTCTTGACGTAGGTGTCGTAGCTCGACTGGAGGTTGTGCACGGTGGCCTCCCACACACGGGCGGTCTCCTCGCTGCACTTCGCGCGCAGGAACTCCTCCCGTCGGTCGGCCTCGACCATGGGCTCGATCCCCACGCCCTCGAGCATCTCAAGTGCAGAGAGGTAGCTGGACGCCACCTTCGCGATCCGATGGTCGTCGTCGTCAATGCGGTCCAGGTCGACGTTATTCGGCAGTCGCGGCGGCGCCTCCATGGCGTCGTCTGGACGCTGACCCTGACCGAGCTGCAGCTCCGAGACGCCGCGCTCCCGGGCCTCCTCGAGCAGCGCCCCCATGAGGAGCGCCGTCCGATCCTGGACGAAGCTGAGGGCCTCGCGCATGTGTCCCAGCACCTCAGCGCCCCCCTCCGGCAATCGTTCGGCGACCCCGTATGAATCGACGCGACGGTCGAGGTGGGCGAGCTGCATCCCCGCCAGGGCGAAGCCGCGGACCGAGGCCACAAGCTCCGTGAACGCCGAGAAGGTCCGGTTCGTCCGGGCGCCGTGGTCATCGAGGAACGACTCCAGCTCGTCTGCGCTGGCCGAGACCTCGAAGAAGCGCCGCTTGGACCAGCGCGTCCCGGAGGGCACTGCGCAGATCGTCAGGAACCCCTCGGCGCGCTCCGCGAGGAGCGCGCTGAAGTCTTGTTCAGAGACAACCAGCTTGCTGGAGGACGGTCCCATGGCTTGGGCGGCAGGGTAGCACGATCTCCGTTGCGAGACCGTGTCCCAGGAACGTCCTCCGGGCTCAAGGCAGGGACGACCGGAGTCCGAATCGGTGGGGAGAGGGGGCCCCAAGGGGCGCCCTGAACACGCATTCCCCCTGCGCCACGGAGCACCGCCATTTCTGCCGAACGCTGTCTCGAGACCTATCTCCAGGAGATCAACGAGGTCCCCCTCCTCACCGCAGACGAGGAGAAGGTGCTCGGTGCCCGGGTCCAATCCGGTGACCTGGAGGCACGGGAGCACCTGATCCGGGCCAACCTCCGGCTCGTGGTGTCCATCGCCAAGATGTACAACGACCGGGGCCTGAACCTCCAGGACCTCATTGCCGAGGGAAACATCGGCCTGATGAAGGCCGCGGAGAAGTTTGACCCTGAGGCCGGCTGCCGCTTCTCGACCTATGGCACGTGGTGGATCAAGCAGTCGATTCGCCGCGCGCTGACGAACACGGTCAAGTCCGTGCGCGTCCCCGGCTACATGACGGAGATGATCTCCAAGTGGAGGAACGTCGCCAACGAGCTGCGCTACATGCTCGGGCGCATGCCCACCGTGGAAGAGGTCGCGATGGAGCTCGGGATCCCTCGGGAGTCCTGGCCCCTGCTGAAGCGCACCATCGAGTCCAACCAGGCCGGACAGGTCTCCCTGGACGTGATGACCCAGACCCAGGACACCGTCGAGGATGAGAAGGCGGTCGACCCGGAGGAGTCCATGCTCCACCGCGACCTGCTCTCGCGGCTGGACGAGCTCCTCGGTGTGATCGACGAGCGCGAGGCGCAGATCCTGCGGCTCCGCTACGGGCTGGGCGATGGGTCCGACCCCATGACCCTGAAGGAGATCGGGAAGGTCGTCGGCTTGACCCGCGAGCGCGTCCGACAGATCGAACGGGACGCACTCCGCAAGCTCTACGACGTCATGGCGGGGGACTGAACCCTTGGCGGAAGCGACGGGTGTCCCCAGCGAGACCCGGCCGCACCCATGAATTGAATCATGAGCAGCAAGAAGAAAGCCGACGCGGAAGAGAGCCGCACACGGGCCGACCGAGACCTCGGCGAGCGCCTGATCAGGTCCATCGAGCGCCGCGACCTCGACGCGATCCGCAGCGATGACCTGCAGGGGGCCGTGGAGTCGACCGTGGACACCCGCCCCGCGACCTCGGGCTGGACGCCCCTGATGCTGGCCGCCGCCACGGGAGACGCCGAGATCACGGACGCCCTGCTCGAGGCAGGCGGCGCGCCGGGTGAGGCCCTGCTCATCGCCTGCGCCCTCGGCCACACGAACGTCGCCGGCCACCTCATCGAGGGTGGAGTTGATGTCCAGTTGCAGGACCGGAGCGGCCGCAACGCCCTCTCCTTCGCCGCCCAGACGGGGGATGAGAAGCTCGTCGGCGCGCTCCTCACGGCGGGCCTGCCCGTGGACCTGCCGGAGCCGGCCTCCGGTATGACCGCCCTCTCGCGCGCCGCGCTGGCTGGTCAGGCCCAGGCCTGCGCGAAGCTCCTGAGCGCGGGCGCCAGCATCGACCATGTGGACCAGCAGGGCTTCACCCCGCTCCTCTACGCGGCAAGCTCAGCTCACGAGACCACCTGCCGCGCCCTCCTCGAGGCGGGCGCAGACCCTGACCACCGTGCGCCCGACGGGTGCGGCGCCCTCACCGCGACGATCTCCGCCCGGGCCTACTTCAGGCTTGAGGACGGCACCCACGAGGTCCGCCCCTTCGACGAGGCCGAGCTGCTGCCGATTGTGGAGCTCCTGGCCCGCTGGGGGGCCGAGGTGCGCTCCGATGGCGAGGCGTGCCGGCGAGCGTGGGAGCTGGGCTACAGCGCTATCTCGAGCAGCCTCGAGGAGTACGCCTGCGAACCACTTCGAGAGGCCAGCTGAGCTTCCTCGGTCGACGTGGCCCCGCCCTTCGGTGACACTGGGGCCCATGAGGGCTCTCCACCGGATCATCCCCGCGGCCCTGGTCCTGGCGGCGCTCGGGGTGCTCGGCTGGACCATCTTCGCGGAGCCTGGCCCGCGGGTGTCTCCCCCAAGCGTCACCGAGCTGGCACGCCCCCAGGGTCCGGAAGACCTCGAGGAGGACGCCGACCCGCTCACGACGCCGACCCTCCCGGATGACCTCGAGGGTGACCCCCACGGGGCTGGACCCCTGGGCCGCTCCGCAGCCAACCAGGCCCTCGCCGTTGAGCAACTCAGGCCGTTCGAGGGTGAGGTGCTCCTGCAGATCGAGGGGGCCTTGCCCTCCCAGGTGAAGGCCGGGTCCTTCCGGCTCGAGATCCTGACCCCTGGCGCTTCGCGGCAGGTCGAGGTCGGCGTCGCCAGCGGCCGCTTCAAGCTGGAGATCCCGGATCGCTCACGGATCAAGCTCCTGGGGGGGGTCTTCAACGGCCAACGCGTCCGCTTCGACGGGCTCGGGTTCGCCTTCACACCGGTTGAGAGCCCCTACGTACTGGTGGGGTCCCCGTTCCCGTTGAACCGCCTCGTGGTTCGCGACAGCCCCACCGGCGCTCACCTCTCGGGGCTCCGCATCACGCGGGCCCCCGGGATGAGCCCGGCCAGCCTGCGCGGGCAGACCGCTGCTGAGGAGGTGGTCCTCGAGGACGCGAGCTCGCCGGTCGACCTGCCCTGGATCGAGTCGCAGGCGCCCCTTTGGCTCAGGGTTAAGGCGGACGGCTACGCCCCCATGACCGCATGGGTGGACCCCGACCAGGAGCGCACACGCGAGCTGCTCCTGTGGCCGGAGGCCGAGCTCACCGTCCGCGTGACGGGCGACGCGAGGGAGGCCGTGAAGGTCATCGCGCTGTTCCATGACACGGGCGAGGGGCGCACCATCGCCGGTGGACTCATCGAGCGTCGGGCCAAGGGAGTGACCTCTGATGGAGACGCGTGGGTGTTCGATCTCGTGGGCCTTCCCGCGCTCCCGACCGAGGTGGTGGTCAAGGGCTTCGACCTCAGGGCGCAGCCGGTGGACCTCGCGCGGGCGAGCGTCTCCCTCGACCCCGGCGGCCGCCAGACCGTGGTGCTTCGCCTCAGTCGCTGAGCCCGGCCTCGCTGGGCTCCGTTCAGCTCCCCGGCCGCGGGCTGGCGTGGTCCACAGCGGGGCGAGCGGTGGCGTCAGCGGCGCACCGTCCGGACTCCACGGGAGGAACCAGAAGCAGGCCCACCAGCGCAGCTGCCAGCGATACGCTCCCCGTGCGAGGTCCCCCAGCCCCCGGCACCAAGGCTGCGGAGACGTCCTCGCCCTGGCCCTGAGGCCTCCACGCCCGGCACTTGAGACCTTGACGGTCAAGACCCAGAGACAGTCAAGGCCGAGTGCCAGTCAAGGCCCAGAAGCACCGAGGCTCAGAAGCACCGGGGCTGAGAGGCACCGATCCAAAGAGGCACCCAGGCAACATGGAACAGCAAGAGCCACCGCCGACCTCCAGGCGAGATGAACCGAGGGTCTCGGCCCCGCCCCGCGCGAGCGAGGGCACGGCCCTCTACGTGCACCTGCCCTTCTGCGCCGCCAAGTGCCACTACTGCGACTTCTTCTCGGTCCCCGATGAAGGCCAGGACATCGACGGGATGATCGCGGCGATCCTGCGCGAGGCCGAGGTGCGGGCCCCAGCCCGGCCTCGAACGCTCTTCCTCGGGGGCGGGACACCGTCCCTGCTCAGCGCAGAGCAGCTGAAGACGCTGCTCGACGGGCTTCATGAGATCACCGGCTGGCGAGACAGCGCTGCGGAGGTCAGCGCCGAGTGCAACCCCGAGAGCCTGGATCTCGACAAGGCCCGCTGCCTGCTCGACCTGGGCGTCCCCCGCATCTCCATCGGCTTCCAGTCCCTGGACGACGAGACCCTGAAGCTCTTCGGCCGGGTCCACACCGCCGCGGAGTCCTTCAGCGCTTACGAGGCCGCGCGCAGCGCCGGAATCGAGCACATCAACGTCGACCTGATCTACGCGATCCCCGGACAGACCGCCGAAGGGTGGAGCGCCGACCTCGTGCGGGTCCTCGACCTGAGGCCGGACCACCTCTCCGCATACAACCTCACCTTCGAGGAAGACACGCGCTTCAAGCGCTGGCTCGACCGAGGGCGCCTGGAGGCCGCGGAGGAGGAGGTCGAGCTCGAGATGTTCCACGCCACCCGGGACCTGGCGTCAACGAACGGGCTCGTGGCTTACGAGATCTCGAACCACGCCAGGCCCGGGGAGCAATGCAGCCACAACGTGAACTACTGGCGCAATGGCGAGTACGTGGGCATCGGCCCCGGCGCCGTCAGCAAGGTCGAGCACACGCGGTCGGGCAACCCTCGCTCGATCAGCCCCTACCTGCGCCGAATTCGAGGGCACGGCCATGCGACCGAGTGGAGTGAGAGCCCAGGCGAGGTCGCCCGAGTCGCCGAGTGCTGGTGGCTCGGCCTGAGGCTCCGAGACGGGGTGGACCCCACCGAGATCGCCCAGGCGGCGGGCGCCTCCAGCGCCGCCGTCGACGTCTCCGTCACGCTAGCGACCCGGCTCGTGGGCGACGGCCTGCTCGAGCGTTCAAGACTCCGATACCGGCTCAGTGACCGGGGGCTCCCCCTCGCCGACGCGGTGGCAAGGGAGTTCCTCCAACGGCTCCCGCAAGGCCTCGAGTAGGCCACCCGCGGAGTCCAACCCGAAAACGAGGGCGTGGCCCTATGTCGCGGTGCGTCAAATTGCCTGACCCGATTCGGCGCAACTCTGCCCCCCCGACCTTGCCCGAGCGCCCTGAGACCGGGCCCGACGGATAGCTTTCTAGGGTGGCGAGCGCCCCATCGGTGGTCCTGAACCACGCCTCGCCCCCTGTCTCACGTTCCGTTCACCCGCAACGACTCTCCACTCAAATGACTCTCTCTCGCTCTCTCCTCACGGCAGCGGCCTTTGCTGCGCTCGGCTCCGTCGCCAGCGCACAGCTACAGGTCCGCGCCATCGACTTTGAGTCGGCTGACGCGGCTGACTTCAACGCGCTCTCGTCGCTCGGCTTCAACAACTACATCAACGTCTTCGACCCGTCGGGCACGACGTTCTTCTACGGCTACGGCTTCCCCACGAACAACGACTACAACGACGGGGCTCTTGTTGTGACCGGCCTGGGAGGTGGCGCCCAGGGCAACCAGGCGATGCAGACCAACAGCCAGTACAACAACGCGACCGAGCACACCAACGGCAACCTCCTCGAGACGAACACCTTCATCGAGCAGTTCATCAGCGCCGACAGCCTCGGCGACACCTGGACGTTTGACTTCGACTACATCAAGACGACGAACGTCGCCTCGTCCGCCACGACCTTCGCCTTCGTCAAGGTCCTCGACGCTGTCAGCGGTAACTTCTCGACGATCGCCTTCGACTCGTTCGACACCACCGGCGCCTCCGACGCGACCTGGGCCAGCGGCCAGCTCTCCCTGACCATCGACCCCGCGTGGACCGGTCAGCTGTGCCAGTTCGGCTTCACGAACGTCTGCACCAACAACGAAGACTCCGGCCGGATCTACGACAACATCGAGTGGCAGGGCCCGCCGCCGCCCCCGCCCACGATGACCCCCTACGGCCAGGACTTCGACGGCCTGGACATCAACGATCCGGACGCGCTCTCGAACGAGGGTTGGATCATCTACGCCAACGTCTTCGATTCCGTCGGCGGCTTCCTCTATGGCTACGGCACCTTCCCGGCGCCGAACCCTGGGATCGGCTTCTCGGCCATCGCCGACACCCAGCAGGCCGCGGACCAAGGCACCCAGAGCCTCGTGGTCTACAGCGACTACAACAACGGTGACCACGGCAACGGTAACTACATCGAGGCCTCCGTCTTCAAGGAGCAGACCATCGAGACGGCCAACATCGGCGAGACGGCCCTCTTCTCCTTCGACTACAAGAAGAGCGACTTCGTCGGCAACGGCCAGGGCGACGCCCAGATGTTCGCGTTCATCAAGGTCCTCGACCCCTCGGCCGGCTTCGCGACCATCCGCGAGACCCGCCTCGACGTCACCGACAGCAGCATCCGCAACTGGGAGAACGCCACGCTGACGATGGCGCTCGACCCGGGCACGGACGGCAAGATCTTCCAGATCGGCTTCGGTAGCTACGCCAGTAACTACGACGACACCGGCGTCCTCTACGACAACATCGAGCTCTCCTTCCTCGATATCGACAACTCCCCTTCGACGGGTGTCTACACGGTGATCGAAGAGGGTGTCACGCTGTTTGACCCCGAGTTCGCCACCGACTCCAATGTCGCGATGTGCTCCGTGGGAGGAGGCAAGAACGATATCTGGTTCGCCTACTTCGCCGAGGCCACCACTGACATCACCCTTGACCTCTGCGGCTCCGACTTCGACACGGTCATGACCGTGTTCGACGGGTCGACCGGCCAAGCCATCGCCTGCGTCGACGACGCCTGCGGACTCCAGAGCAACATCACGTTCTCGGGCACCGCGGGAATCCCGTACGTCATCCAGGTGAGCGGTTGGGGCAATAACTTCCCCCCCACGTTCGGCAACGGCCTGCTGCGGATCTCCGAGGGTATCGGCACCACGATCTGCTCCGCGCAGGCCAACGAGTCCGGCGGTGGCGCAGTGATCACGGCTAACGGTAGCAAGGTCACCACGGACAACAACCTGACCCTCGACGTCCGGGAACTCCCGGCCAACACGATGGGTTACTTCCTGACGTCGAGCGACGCGACGTTCCTGGCGAACCCCGGCGGTTCGGCGGGCGACCTCTGCATCGCGAGCCTCAGCATCGGTCGCTACGCGGGCGCCGTCCAGACCTCCGACGGAGCTGGCGCGGTCAGCTTCCCGGTGGACCTGACGGCCATCCCCGGCCCGACCGGCCCGTCGTCCGTGATGGCTGGCGAGACGCGCTTCTTCCAGTACTGGTCGCGCGACATGATCGGTGGCTCGCCCACGTCGAACTTCTCGACGGCGGTCAGCATCACCTTCCTGTGATCCCTCGCCCGCGCCTCAGGGCGTGACTGGATTCAGAGAGCCCCCTCGGCCAGCAGCCGGGGGGGCTCTCTCCGTCCCTGACGACGCCGCGGCCTCCGCGCGTCACCCCGGAGAACAGATTGGCCCCCTCTCCGTCTGAAAGGCCGGGCGGTCTCCGGTAGGCTCTCTCCCGATGACACCTGAGGAGTCGAAGAAGCTGACACGCGCCGCGAAGCGGCAGCTCAAGCGCGAGAAGAAGGCGTCGAAGAAGAAGAAGAACTTCTTCGTCCGCGGCCTCGTGGTCCTGCTGCCGGCCGTGCTGACGATCTTCGTCTTCGCCACGGTGGTGCAGTTCGTGAACACCTACCTGACGAAGCCCATCAACGCGGCGATCCTCACCGTCCTCGATGGAAACTCCCTGGGCTGGCAGGCCCTGGGCTTGATGGACGTGGACCCGCGGGCGCAGGAGTTCGTCGACTTCGATCAGCTCCCCCCGGACCTCCAGGCCCAGATCGGACAGGGGCGACTCCTTGGAGAGCTGGGGTCACCGGCCGCCCAGGCCGCCATCGAGGATTTCCGATCGACGCGCTACACCTGGATTCGGAACCTGGAGAACCTGGCCATCGACCGGGAGAAGCTCCGGTCGGCCGCGCCAGTGCCCAGGTGGATCGGCATCCTGCTCGCCGCGGTGATCGTGCTCTTCCTCGGGTACCTCGCCAGCGGCTTCCTGGGCCGCGGACTCATCGCGAGCTTCGACAAGGCCCTGACCCGGATCCCTCTCGTTCGGTCGGTCTACCCCTACACCAAGAAGCTGGTGGACTTCTTCCTCTCGGACAACGAGCTGGAGTTCGACACCGTGGTGGCCGCTCCGTATCCGAGCGAGGGCGTCTGGGCCATCGGCTTCGTGACCGGTGGCGGCCTCAAGACCATCCACGCCGAGCTGGGCGGCAACTTCCTGTCCGTGTTCATCCCCACTTCCCCCATGCCGATGACCGGCTTCACGGTCTTCATCGAGGCGGAGAAGCTCATCCCCCTGGACATCTCGGTGGACGAGGCGCTCCGGGTGACCGTCTCGGCCGGCGTCCTGGTTCCGGAGAGCGAGCAGGTGTCCACCATGGATGAGACCCACGAGCGCTGGCAAGCGCTCGGTATGGACGGCCCCCCGGGGCGAGGGAAGAGCGAGGCTGCTCCCCCCGAGGGCGCCGCGGAGTCTTGATGCAGCCCTTTGGCGACCGACTTCACGACGCCGTCGAGCGCGCGGGCAACCCCTGCGTCGTCGGGCTCGACCCTCACCTGGCGCTGCTCCCGGACGAGTTCGCCGTGGCCCGCGACCCGGCCGCCTCCCGCGCGGATCGCGCCCGGGCCATGGGAGACTTCCTCTGCGGCATCGTCGAGGCCGCTGCCGGCAAGGTCCCCGCTGTGAAGCCTCAATCCGCCTTCTTCGAGGTCTTCGGGGCCGACGGCGTGGCCGAGTTCGAGCGCGTGGTCGCCGCCTCCAAGGACGCCGGGCTGCTCGTGATCGGGGACGTGAAGCGCGGCGACATCGGGAGCACGGCAGCCGCCTACGCCCAGGCCTTCCTGCGCGGCATCGAGGGCCAGGACCCACGGACCCTCTGCGACTCCATCACGGTCAACCCCTACCTGGGGTCCGACTCCGTCGCCCCGATCATCGCGGAGTGCGAGGCCACCGGCGGCGGCATGTACGTGCTCGTGCGGACGTCCAACCCCTCCAGCGCCGAGTTTCAGGCCCTCGTCACCACCGGGCAGGAGGCCGCCCCGGCCCTCCTCGCCGACCGCGTGGCCGGCGCCGTGGACCGCTGGGGCCGAGACCTCGTGGGCGAGTCCGGGTGGAGCTCGGTGGGCGCGGTGGTCGGCGCCACCCACCCCGAGGAGCTCGCGCGCCTGCGGCGCTTGATGCCCCGAACACCGCTCCTCCTGCCTGGCTACGGAGCCCAGGGCGCCGGCGCCGCGGACATCGTGGGCGGATTCCAGGGCGGCTTGCATGGCGCCCTCGTCAACTCCTCACGCGGCATCCTCTTCGCCGGCCAACAAGCGCCAGAGAAGCACTGGAAGGACGCCGCCGCAGGGGCGATGGACGCGATGGCGGCCGAGCTCCGCGCCGCGCTCCTTTGATGAAGACCCGAGTCCAGCACCTCCCCGCCGACGTCCACGGGCTCACCCCCTTGGCCCGCGCCGGGATCACGGCCGGGGCCCGCTTCAGGCCCGTCCCGGTCATCCTTCGCACCGAGGACGTCTCGCGGCCTGCAGAGGCCCTCGGGTCGGAGGAGCGGGGCGCCCTCGCCGATATGGTGGACCGGGGCCTGGACGGGGCGGGCCTCACCCTCGCGCCCGCCGCCCGCGACGGCCTCGAGGCCCTGCGGCGCGAGGGCGTCACCTGCGTCCTCACCGGCCAGCAGCCCGGCCTACTCACCTCGCCCCTCTACTGTCTCTACAAGGCCCTCCAGGCCTGCAAGGTCGCCGAGGAGCTGTCCGCCCGGTGGGGCGAGCGGGTGGTCCCGGTCTTCTGGAACCACGCGGACGACCACGACATCGCCGAGGTGCACCACGCCTGGCAGCTCAACCGCAACCTCGACCTGCAAAAGGTTGGCCTCGCCGGAATGGCCTCGGGGCGGACGCCGGTGGGTGAGTTGCCCATCAGCGCCGAGGCCCAGCGGCTCGAGGCGGTCCGGGCTCAGCTACGGGGCGTGGTCGAGGAGCACGCCGGCGCCGACGCGGCCCTCGAGCTCTTCATGCCGCGTGACGGGGAGACGCTCTCCCGGGCCTTCTCAAGGACCCTGAATGAGCTCGCCGGACACCATGGCCTCGTCGTGTGTGAGCCCGCCTGGATCCGCCCGATCCTCTCCAGCGAGATGGCCCGGCTCGTCTCCGGGCGGGGGGGCTCGACGGACCTCCCCGCGGCGCTGCGCGCGGGAGAGATCGAGCTGGCCGACCTGGGTCTCGGCGCGGCGATTCCCCTGGACGGAGGTGAAGGCCGCCAGGCCGCGGCGCTGATCTACCAACACCTCGACCCCGAGGGGTCCGGGCCCCCTGAGCGGACCGCCCACCGCGCGAGCCCCGGCGGGTTCCGGCGAGACGGAGATCCAGGCGAGCGAACCGCCGCAGAGGTCGGCAGCCTGATCGTGGGGCAACCGGAGCGCTGGTCCGCCGGGGCGCTGGTCCGCCCCCTGGTTCAGGACGCCGTCTTTCCCACCTGCGCCTACGTGGGCGGCCTCGGCGAGCTCGCCTATCACGCGCAGCTGGGGCCCGCCCGGGACCGATCGGGGCAGGCGCGGACCCCCTTCATCCCCCGGGTCTCCCTGACGCTGGTGGACGCGGACACCCGCTACGCCCTGGGTCGGGTCGAGGCTGGCGTCGAGGAGGTCCTACGGGCTTCAGGGTCGTTCGCCCCGGAGGCACATGGAGGCGACGAGCCAGAGGTCCTCGCCGCTCTCCGGAGGGTCAGCGAAGAGGCCTCCGCGGCCTTGACCGCGCACCGGTCAGAGCTCGCGGCGCTCGAACCCGCCCTCGGCATCACCCTCAAGAAGACCGCCGAGCACGTGCGCAGCTCCATCGGCAAGGTGATCGACAAGGCCACCCGGGTGCACCAGAACCGCGCCGGCAAGGGTGCACGCCAGGTGCGCAGGGTCAACCACACCCTGATGCCCCGCGGCGTGCCCCAGGAGCGCGTGCTTGGCCCGTTCCAGTTCGTCGCCCGCTTCGGCGATGACTTCGTGGACGCCCTCTGGCGCGAGCTCCCAGCCACCTCCACCGAACACCTTGTCCTCCACCTCGAGGACGACGCAGGAGACCAGCAATGACAACGCTCGACGTGCTCGTGATCGCCGCTCACCCCGACGACGCGGAGATCTCCGCCGGGGGAACCATCCTTCGCCTCGTGGACGCCGGAGCTCGCGTCGGGATCCTCGACGTCACCCGCGGAGAGATGGGCACACGCGGCTCGAGGGAGGATCGCGACGCGGAGACGGCGCGCGCCACCGAGCTCCTGGGGCTCACCTGGCGGGGCAACCTGAACCTGCCGGACGGTCGCGTGCAGGTCACCACGGAGGCACGCGAGGAGGTCGCGCGCCACCTGCGCATGCTTGGCCCCGACCTCGTCCTCTCCCACCACGCCCACGACCCCCACCCCGACCACGAGGCGAGCGCGCTGCTCGCCCGCCAGGGCTGGTACCTCTCGGGGCTCGGACAGCTCGCGGTCCAGACAGGCGGCCCCGAGGCGCGGCGCCCCGCGCAGCTCGCGCACTTCATGTCCCACGTTCCCTTCGAACCGACCTTCATCGTCGACATCGAGCCGGTCTGGGAGCGCAAGCGCGAGGCGATCCTCGCCTACGCCACCCAGCTCCAGCGCGCGGGAGACAACGACGAGGGCAAGCACCTGCTCTACGGGGCCGACATCCTCGAGCGCGTGGAGACCAAGGCACGCACGTACGGGGAGCGGATTCGTCGCCGCTACGGGGAGCCGCTGCTGACCCCTGAGCCCGTGGCCCTCGACTCGCCGCTGATCCGCTGGCTCAGCCCCGGTCGCTGAGAGAGCCCCGCAAGGGCCACCGAGCGCGTCGCTGGAGTTGATCCATGACGGACCTGCCCGCCCCAGCACCCCTCCCTGGGGCGGCGAAGCTCCGCCCGCTCGACCCATCACTGGCAGGTGGCGCCCTCGGGCCGTGGGAACCAGACCCGTTTGCGCCTATTCTCTACGCCCAAGCCTCCCCCAGATCACATGCAGAACACATCAAACAACCCTGTCCTGAAGGACTCCGTCTTCAGCGGAACGTCGTTCCAGTCGCAGACCGGCGCCCTCACGTCCCAGATGACGGTGCAGGGCACGATGGCGAAGACCGCCTTTCTCCTGCTCGCCGTCACGCTGTCGGCCGCCTACACGTGGAAGCTCGCGATCGATGATCCCAGCAAGGCCATGCCCTGGATGCTTGGCGGCGGTATCGGCGGCTTCATCGTCGCGATGGTGATCAGCTTCAAGCCGAAGATGGCTCCGTCGCTCGCGGTCCCCTACGCGCTGCTGGAGGGGCTGTTCCTGGGAGCGATCTCGGCGCTGGTCGCCCAGAGCGTTCCGGCCGACTCGGGAGTGGGCGGCGGCATCGTTTTCCAGGCCGTGATGCTCACCTTCACCACGGCGCTCTCGATGCTCGCGCTCTATGCCTTCCGCATCATTCGCGTCACCGAGCGGTTGCGCTCCATCGTGATGGCGGCCACGGGCGCGGTGATGCTGTTCTATCTGGTGTCCTTCGCTCTCAGCTTCTTCGGCGTTCAGATGACCATGCTGCACGGCTCGGGACCCTTGAGCATCGGCATCTCGCTCTTCGTCGTCGGGCTGGCCGCCTTCAACCTGCTGCTGGACTTCGACTTCATCGAGAGGGGAGCCCGCCAGGGCGCCCCAAAGGCCATGGAGTGGTTCGGCGCCTTCGCGCTGATGGTCACCCTGGTCTGGCTGTACCTCGAGATCCTCCGCCTGCTCGCGAAGCTGCGAGGCCGCGACTGACCTGCGCCCCTCCTGTGCCGCGTACCCCCGTCGCCGCGTAACCCCGTCGCCGCGTACCCCCGTCGCAGCGCCCTCGATAGCCGACGGTCGAGGGATCCCATCGCTCGATGAGGATGTGGCACAGGGTGGCGGCCCGTGGCCGCGAGGACGGTCCGATGGGGTGGAACCGGGGCGCTAGTGGTCCGTGAAGAGGTACCACCAGCCGTCCTGGACGGGCCAGGCGAGGATCATGTCGACCCCCTGGGGGCAGCCTTCGAGCATGCGCGTCGGTCGCCGCTGGAGGAGCACGAACTCGGGTTTCCCTTCGTCCGAGATCGGCAGCGCCGCCCGGTCCGCGGAGGAGCTCGAGGCATCCTCCCGAACAAAGCGCCCGAAGCCCGTCAGGCTGCGATCGCTCTCGATCTCCAGGTAGGCCGCGTCCTGAGCCGGGGGATCCAGCCTGGCAAAGGCCCGCTCCACCGGCCCACGGAGGAAGTGGATCGAAGAGAGCGTGGTCGAAGCAAGAAAGGCAGCGAGCCCGCACGCCGTACTGATCAGGAAGACGCCTGCGACGCGCTCGCGCGGCCGGGGCATCGTCCCCCTGACGAAGGCAAACATGAGCCCGCTCGCCAGCCAGACCAGCAGGAAGACCAGGAGCAGCATCCCGAGCCCCCATTGCTCTCCGGGCAGAAGCTGGAGCCGGGAGTAGAGCGAGAGACCGCCAGGGACAAGGGCCCAGCAGGCGAAGGTCCACACCGAGAGGCGCCGCGCAGGGATGGACGAGGGGGGTGAGTCGACGGTCGTGTTCATCGCATTGATGGCGGAGAGCCCCGCCGAGACGAAGCTCAGGACACAGAGCTAGGCGCTGCGGGGCTCCGGAAGCAAGGGGCTCGGAGAATACGGGACCCATCCCACACCAAGCTCCGGCGAGCGCGAGCGCCCGGCGGTAGACTGCGGCTCTTCCCATGCGGCGAATCGCGATCATCAACCAGAAGGGTGGCGTCGGCAAGACGACCACAGCAGTCAACCTCGGCGCAGCCCTCGCTCGCCTGGGGCGCCGAGTGCTCGTGGTGGACATGGATCCCCAGGCCAACGCGTCCCAGAACCTGGGCGCGGAGCTCGAGCCTGGGGAGCCCTCGACCTACTCCCTCCTGACCCAGGGCGGGAAGGTCGCGGACACCGTTCGGGGCACCTCGACCCCGGGGCTCTCGGTGCTCCCCGCACACCTCGACCTCTCGGGCGCCGAGCTCGAGCTGGCGAGCGCCATCGGGCGAGAGACGATCCTGAAGGACGCGCTCGACGACTGGGAGAACGAGGAGCTGGAGCGCAGCGGCCGTTCGCCCGCCGACATCGTCCTCATCGACAACCCGCCGAGCCTCGGCCTCCTCTCGGTGAACGGCCTCACGGCCTCGAGCGAGGTCCTGATCGCCGTCCAGACGGAGTTCTTCGCCCTTCAGGGCCTGAGCAAGCTGGTCGAGATCGTCCAGCTCCTGCGGCGTCGGATGAAGCCCGACCTCGAGATCACCGGCGTGCTGGCGTGCATGTACGACAGCCGCCTGCGCCTCGCGCGGGAGGTGCTCGGGGAGCTGCGCTCGCACTTCCCCGAGCAGCTCTTCAAGCGGCCCATCGCCCAGAACGTGAAGCTCGCCGAGACGCCGAGCTTCTCCCGGACCATCTTCGAGTACGCGCCCGAGTCCAAGGGCGCCGAGGACTACCTGGCCGTGGCCAAGGAGTTCATCGAGCGAGAAGGTGCGGAGTCCGAAGAGGAGAGCCGCTCCGTCGAGGCCCCACCAGGCGAGCGGCCGAGAGGGCCGCATCTGGACTGGGTGGCCGCGCAGACCTTCGTCGCCGCCCCCTTGGCCTCCTCAGACCCGTCCGGCCCGGAGGCCCATGGGGCCAACCCAAGGGCCCGTGAAGCGGACGCCCCCGGCCTCGAAGAGGAGCCGGTGGTGGGCCCCCCCGCCGAGGCGCCCCACGCCCCGGCGGACTCGCCGGGAGTCCGGACGACGAGCGCCGCCCAGGCGGATGCCCACGCGCCTGCAGGCGAGGCTATCAACGCCGCGCCCAGAGAAACTCCTGCGGCCGAAGCTCCAGCGGCCGAAGCTCCTGCGGGCGAAGCTCCAGCGACCGAAGCCTCCGCGACCGAAGCCCCTGTGAGCGAGGCCCCCGCGCCCGGCGTACCGGCAGAAGAGCCCTCCGCCGAGAAGGTTACGGCGAACGAATCCACGTCATCCGGGTCTGCGGCGACCACGCCCGCGGCGACCGACGGGACCGCCATCGAGGCGACGGCGTCCGAAGCGACAGGCGCAGCGGTTGCGGCGGCCGAAGCTGCGGCAGTCGAGGCTCCCTCCGCAGCCCCCCCCGCCGCAGAAGCTCTCGAGGCTGAAGCCACCGCGGCGGAGCCTCTCGGGACGGATCCCTTCGAGGCAGAGGCGTTCGAGGCAGAGGCGTTCGAGGCAGAGCTCCTTGGAACCGAGGCGACCGGAACCGAGGCGACCGGGGCCGAGGCGATCGGGGCCGCGGACCTCTCCGATGGCGTCGACGCGGCGGCCGATCACGCGGGACCCGGGACCGGCCCGGGGGAGCCCGTGACCGTGTCCGGCCGTCCGGGTGCGGCAAACCTCGAGAGCCCAGCCCCTTCCCCCGGAGCCCCTGAAGGCCCAGCCGATGAAGAGGCGTCCTCGGGAGGCCCCGCGGTGGCTCCTTCGATGGCACCCGCGGTGGCACCCGGAGCGAGGACCGATCCGGGTGATTCCGGCCGCGCAGGGGCCCCCGCCCCGCAGGCCGCCGGGGACCCCGAGGAGGGCGCCCCCTCCAACGGCTCGGCGGAACCCGTTGGCCCTGCGGAGGCCACTCGCCCGGAAGAGACAGCTGGCCCGGTGGAGACAGCTGACCCGGCAGAGGCCAACCGGCCGACGGCGCCCGCCGAGGCGCCGGGAGATGAATCCGTTGAGCACCAGGCGGGGGAATCCGGGGCCGATGAGGCCGACGTCCTCGCTCCCCGGAGGCCGATCTATACACGGGGCTCACGGGCTGCCGAGCGGGGCCTCGAGCGTGCGCCCTGGGCGCCGGGGGCATCCCAGGGGCTCGCGGGAGCGTCCCCGGTGGAGCCCACGGCCCGGTGACCCCGTCTCACGTCGTGGGATTTCGCGATACGCGAGCCCTCGACGCGCGGCAGCGGCGGACCATGATCGACCCATGCGCATCGGGATCCTCTGTCACCCCACCTACGGCGGCTCCGGCGTCGTGGCGAGCGAGCTCGCCCTGTCGCTCGCGGAGAACGGCCACCGGGTGCACCTGTTCTCCCACGACATGCCCCCCAGGCTCGCGCGCGCCCCGGGTCCCGTGGAGGTCCACGTGGCCCAGGGCAGCCCCTATCCGCTCTTCCACTCCACGCCCCACGACCTGGCGATCATGTCCCGGGTGCTGGACCTCCACCGCAGCTCGGGGCTCGACGTGCTCCACGCCCACTACGCGCTCCCGCATGCCGTGAGCGCGCTCCAGGTGCGCTCCGCCGCGGTCCAGGCGGGGCTCGAGCCGCTGAAGGTGGTGACGACCCTGCACGGAACGGACATCACCCTGGTGGGGAACGACCCGAGCTACGCCCCGCTGACGCGCTACGCCATCGCGGCCTCGGACGCGGTCACCGCGGTCTCGGAGGACCTCAAGCAGCGCACCGCCGACAACTTCGACGGTGTCCCGCCCTGCGGGATCGAGGTGATCCCGAACTTCGTGGATCTCGAGGAGTTCTGCCCCGGCGCCCCCCGCGCAGCGCGACCGATGGCCGTTCACGTCAGCAACTTCAGGAAGGTGAAGCGCGTCCCGTGGCTCGTGGAGGCCTTCGCCCTGGCCCTCCAACAGCTCGCAGCCCGCGGCCTCGACGCCGAGCTCGTGCTCGTCGGGGACGGACCACAGCTGGGCGAGGCGCGGCGCGTCGCCCGGCAGCGCAACCTCGAGGGCCACGTGAGGTTCCTCGGCCTTCGGGACGCCCTCCCCGACCTCCTGAGCCCGGCGGATGCCTTCTGCGTCACGAGCACCGAGGAGTCCTTCGGGCTCTCTGCCCTCGAGGCCATGGCCTGCGGCACGGCCGTCGTGGGCACACACGTCGGGGGCTTGCCGGAGGTGGTCGAGGATGGTGTGTCTGGCCTGCTCTCCCCCGTCGAGGACCTCCAGGGGTTCGCGGATCACCTCGTCTCGGTCCTGGAGGACCGAGAGCGCTCGGGCACCATGGGCGCGGCGGCCCGGGAGCGCGCGATGTGCATGTTCGACCGCCGTCGGGTCGTCGGGCAATACGAGGCGCTCTACCAGCGACTGATCGAGGGCGACTGCGACCGCTGAGGGCCATGAAGCGCGTTCATCTGGACTACAACGCCACGACGCCCCTGCGGCCGGAGGCCCGAGCGGCGCTCCTGGGGGCGATCGACGGGGGCCTCGGCAACGCCTCGAGCGTCCACGGGGCTGGCCGCCGGGGCCGCGCCGCGGTGGACGAGGCCCGCGAGCGGGTGGCGGCCGCGCTCGAGGTGCCAGAGGACTGCGTGATCTTCACGAGCGGCGGAACCGAGGCCAACAACCTGGCCCTGTTCGGCGCCCTCGGCGCCGGTCCCGCGGACATGGGCCTGGTGACCTCGACCATCGAGCACGCCGCCGTCCAGGGCCCCGCCCTCCACCTCCAGTCTCGCTCGCGACCCGTCCATTGGGTTGGGGTGGACCGGCAAGGGTCCCTCGACCTCGACGCGCTCCGAGCAGCGGTCGCCCACGGCCCCGCCATGGTGTCCGTCATGGGGGCCAACAACGAGATCGGCTCGACGACCGACCTCCGAGAGGTCCGGGCCGCCATCGGTGAGCACAGAGTTTTCCACAGTGACGCCGTGCAGCTGCTCGGCAAGAAACACCTCGACCTGATGGGGTCTGGCGTCGACCTCGCGAGCCTCTCTGCCCACAAGGTCGGGGGGCCCATCGGCGTAGGAGTGCTCTTTCGACGGCCCGGTGTGCCGATCACGCCCACG
>CBFHHK010000001.1:63026-77058 GCA_965655435.1 Planctomycetota bacterium
ACCTTCGGCGGCGCCCAAGAAGCCCAGCTCCGACCGGGCACGGAGAACGTCCCTGCGATCGTCGCCGCCGCCGTCGCGATCGAGCTCGCGGTCCGGGAGGTCGAGGCCTTCCAACGCGAGACTTGCCGCCTCACGGGCCTCCTGTGGGAGGGTCTACGCTCCAGGATCCCCCGGATGAGCCTCAACGGCCCTCCGATCGAGGATCCAACGAGGCTCCCCAACACCCTGAACGTCTCGGCCCCGAACGGCGACGCGCGGACCCTGGTTGCCCGGCTCGACCTGGATGGCGTGGAGGTCTCCGCTGGCTCAGCCTGCGCGAGCGGCTCCCTGGAGCCGTCCCATGTGCTCAGCGCCCTGAAGCTCGACCCGGAGCGGGCCCGGAGCGGTCTCCGCTTCTCCCTCGGCAGGGGCTCCACGGAGGAAGATATCCACACGTGTGTGGAGCGTCTGGGGAGAACTTTGGGGGGAGCGTCGTAAGTCCCGGTTCTCCACCGTCGCCCAAGGTGTCTGGGGGGCCTCGACGCCCCGGGGGCCGTTGACGGGTTTCCGGATCGCGCGTGTAATTAGGTCCGCGAGGCGAGTCCGCTCCAGGCGCCGCCCCCCCGCACCGCGCCGGCACCCAGACCCGCCTCGCCCCCCTGCCACCGCAACCCGCTCGCTGCCGGGCTGCTGGAATCCCTTCCCCCCACACGCCGCCTGCTCGCGGTCTGCCGCAAGGCATCGTTCGCACCGCACGGATGGACGACTCCCCCCTCGATACCGGCCCGCTCCAAGCTCGGAGCGAGCTCCCCCAAAGGCCCAGCCCCAGGCTTGCCCGGACCGCCTCGCCGCGACCGGAGCGAACTGAAGGCAGCGGTCGTGGCCTCTTCGACGCCGAGGAGGTCCTGCCAGCCCTCCCCGAGGCGAAGGGGTCCGTAGCGGAAGGGGAGCAGGTCGAGCACCTCGCCAACAGCCTCCGAGATGCCCTCGTGGCCGCCCTCGCGCCGGAGCAGTTTCAGACCTGGTTCAAGCGGTCCAAGCTCATCCGCGTGGACGACGAGAGCGCCGTGGTCGCCGTCCCTAACAGCTTCGCGAAGGAGTGGATCGCCAAGTACTACATCGACGTGCTGCAGCGCTCCGTGGACTCCATCCTCGGCGCCGACCGGCAGGTGGTCCTTGTCGAACAGCCCGAGAGCCTCGTGGTGGAGCCTGCTCCCAGGAGCCACTTGGAGGCTGACGCGCGGCCCGAGGGGGCCCCGGCGGAGGCTCTGACGGATCCCGCGGCAGAGACCGCGCGCGACCGAGCAGGGCGTCGACGCGAGGCGGCCCCGCCGGCCCCCGCGAGGCGCGAGCAGCAGCCGATCCGACGCAGCCAACTGGACGCCGCCAGTGACTTCGTCCTGAACCCCAAGTGCACCTTCGAGAGCTTCGTCGTCGGCCCGTGCAATCGCTTCGGGCACGCGGCTTCGCTGGGCGCCGCGGAGCAGCCGGGCAAGTCCTACAACCCGCTCTTCTTGCACGGGCGCGTGGGCGTGGGCAAGACCCACCTGCTCCAGGCCTTCTGCTACTCGGTCCTCGACCGGTTCCCCGACTCTCGCATTCTCTACCTGTCCTGCGAGACGTTCGTGAACCACTTCATCGACGCCCTCGAGAACGGCGACATGATGTCCTTCCGGGACAAGTACCGGAACATCGACGTGCTCGTCGTGGACGACATCCAGCTCCTGGCCAACAAGGAGCGGACCCAGGAGGAGTTCTTCCACACCTTCAACTCGCTCTACAACGCGGGCAAGCAGATCGTCCTCTCGTCGGATAGCCCGCCGAAGGACATCCCGACCCTGCAGGACCGGCTGGTCTCGCGCTTCAAGTGGGGCATGGTCACCGAGATCGAGCCTCCCTGCTTCGAGACCCGCATGGCGATCGTGAAGCGCAAGGCCCGCGAGCGTGGGACCGAGCTCCCCGACGACGTGGCGCAGTTCATCTCCGAGAACATCGAGGAGAACGTCCGGGAGCTGGAGGGCGCGGTGACCCGCCTCTTCGGATACACGCGCCTGACGAACGCGAAGATCTCCGTGGACCTCGCCAGGGAGGCCCTCGCGGGGCTGATCGAGGTGCGGGCCGGCGTGCCCACCGTCGACGACATCATCTCGCTGGTCACCGAGCACTATCAGGTGAAGCTCTCCGAGCTCCAGTCGAAGAAGCGCACCAAGGCCATCGCCTTCCCTCGCCAGGTTGCCATGTACCTGTCGCGCAAGGTCACGCGGCACTCCCTCGAGGAGGTCGGCGGCTTCTTCGGCGGCCGCGACCACACGACGGTGCTCTACGCCGTGGAGAAGATCGAGAAGGAGATCGCGAACGACCGGGAGTTCTCCCGGCGCATCCAGCACTTCCTCGATCGCCTCGGCTCGGGCGGGCGCTCCTGAGCCTCACCCTCGACGACCGCGCGGCCCCGATCTCTCGGGGCCCGCTCCCAGCCGCCGGCAGAGCCCCCGCTCCGCCGGCGGCTTTGTTGTGCTCCGCCTCCTGCGGGCCTGCCCGCTGCGCGCAGGGCCCCTTCGGGCAGGTCTTCAGCAAGCCCGAAGTGGGCGCGGGGAGCCGCAGCGCGAAGGCCGCCGCACCCGACACCGAGGGTGCCCAGGTGCCCGCACCCGCTGGGCTCCAGCCCGCTGTGGAGAGTTGTGGGGAAGAGCTGTCGAGAGCACCTTGGGAGGCCGTGCAGGAATGGCCTACGCCCGTGGAAAACTGTGGGGCTACAGGGGAAGAAATCGGTGGGCGAGTGTGGGTAAGACGGGGACTCTCGCGGTCGCTGGTTCCACCGCGAAGGGCCCCCGTTGATGGGCGTGGACAAGCCTTCAGTTCTCCACCGACTCCCCACCGCCGGGCCCGCACTCTCCACATCCCGCACCATCGCGTAAACCCCTCCCCAGAAATCGCTTGCGTCGTCGATCGCCGCGCTTTGAACGATAGACAGGGGCCCCTATTAAGACGAAGATATCAATACAGGAGAGAGGTCTGGAAAACCTACCCCCCCCTCCTGTGCAGCGCGCTCCTCGAGCGCTTCGCTTCTCCCGCACGACCCCCGCTCTGAGGTCAGGCCCTCTCGGCCCCCACCTCTCCCATCACCCGGCCCTGAACGGCCGGGCTACGGAAACCAGGAGACTCTCCCTTCCTGGTCCACCTGCTGGCCCGAACCGGTCCTCCCGCAGGCCGATGCAGAGCGACTCCGCTGCGCCCCAACCCTCCCCTCGCTTCTTCGTCCCGGATCACTCCGGGGGCGCAACAACGAACAAGATCCATCATGAAGGCCACCTGCGATCGAGACGCTCTGCGTGAAGGACTCGCCATCATCTGCGGCGTCATCCCGACCAAGAGTCCGAAGCCGATCCTCTCCAACGTCTGCCTCGTCGCCACCGACGACCTGGTCGAGCTCGTGGGCACCGACCAAGAGGTCTCGGTGCGGTTCAAGCTCGACAAGGTGGATGTCGCTGAGCCCGGGCCCGTCGTGATCCCGGCGAGGACGGCCTTCGACTTCGTCCGAGACCTCTCAGGCGAGACGGTCACCATCTCCACGGACGACTCCCGCTGCACCATCACAAGCGGTGAGGACTCCTGTGAGCTCGTTGTAGCCGACGCAGACGAATTCCCGGTCGTCCCCCGCTTTGACGATCAAGGTTCCGTCAGCGTGCAGGGAGGGAGCTTCTCGAGGCTCGTGGGTCGGACCGCCTTCGCCGCGGCCCGCGAACCCGGGCGCTACGCCATGCACGGCGTCTTGACCGAGCTCGACAACGATCAGCTGCGACTCGTCGCCACGGATGGTCGGCGGCTCTCCATGGCCTCGATCCCCGTCGAGATGGCTGGCGCGGAGAAGACCAGCGCCATCATCCCGACCAAGGGCATGCAGCTCTTCTGCCGGGTCATCCCGGACCCCCTCGATCAGATCCGCCTTTCGCTTCGGGACGGTCAGGTCGGGCTGCGCTCCAAGAACGCAGAGATCTTCGCTCGACTGATCGACGGCGACTTCCCCCAGTACTCCGCCGTGATCCCCGCTGAGTGCGGCAACGCCATCGAGGCGGACGCCGAGCAGTTCACCCGCAAGCTCCGGCTCGTCTCCAACGTGTCGGGGGACGAGACCCGCGCCGTCCGCTTCCGGGTGAAGGGTGAGCAGCTCGAGCTGTTCGGCCACTCCGCCGACCGGGGAGAGGCCACCGCGCACATGGAGGTCGCATTCAAGGGCGAGGAGGCGGAGATCGCCTTCAACGCCGATTACGTCCTCGATGGCCTGAAGAACGGCGCCCCCGAGCGGGTCATCCTCGAGTTCGGTCAGAAGACCAGCCCGGGCAAGTTCACCCTCGGGGAGAACCACATCTACATCGTCATGCCCATCACGCTGGACGCCTGAGTCCACGATGGCCGCCGCTCGTCGCCGCTCTGCCCGACGCCGGGGTCGTCCTGGTCGCCCGGGGCGAACCGGCGCCGCGCCCGAACGCGGGCTACTCATGCCGCTCGGCGACGCCCTCAAGGAATACCTCGATGACTCCCGCGTCCTGCAGCGCAAGAAGGCCGGTCCGGCCCTCGCCGCCTGGGACGCCGCCGTGGGACCGGAGCTCTCTGCCCGTGCCACTGCCGTCTCCTTTCGGCGCGGCGAACTGATCATCGAAGTCGACAACTCATCCCTGCTCTCCGAGCTCCGGGGGTTCGCCTCCGAAGACCTACGAACGCGCGCGGACGCCCTCCTTGAGGGCGCCACCATTCGCAAGCTCTCCTTCAAGTTGAAACGCCGCTCATGAGCGACATGGACCAGACCGCCGACGCCTCCAGCCCGACCTACGGCGCAGACTCGATCACCATCCTCGAGGGCCTCGAGGCCGTGCGGGTCCGACCCGCGATGTACATCGGGGACACGGACACCCGCGGGATGCACCACCTCATCTGGGAGGTGGTGGACAACGCCGTCGACGAGGCGCTCGCTGGCCACGCCACTCACTGTCGCGTCATCCTGAAGGCGGACGGCTCGGTCTCCGTCGAGGACGACGGGCGGGGTATCCCCGTGAGCATGCACCCGACCGAGGGCGTCCCCGCCGTCGAGGTCGTGCTCACCAAGCTCCACGCCGGCGGCAAGTTCGACGACCAGGCCTACAAGGTCTCTGGCGGGCTCCACGGCGTCGGCGTCTCCTGTGTCAACGCGCTCTCGACGCTGCTCACGGTGCAGGTGCACAAGGACGGCGAGATCCACGAGATGTCCTTCGAGCGGGGCGAGAAGGCCAGTGACCTCGCGGTGGTCGGGACCACCGATCGAACTGGGACGACGGTGACGTGGTTCGCCGACACGGAGATCTTCTCGACCACCGAGGTGGACTACGACGTCGTCGAGAAGCGCCTGCGTGAGACGGCCTACCTGATGGGTACCCGCGGGCTGCGCATCGAGCTCGAGGATGAACGCACGGGAGCTTCCGAGGTCTTCGAGTTCCCTGACGGGCTGAAGACCTTCGTCAGCCACATCAACAAGAACAAGACGGTGCTCCACGACAGCGTCGTCCACTTCTCGAAGGCCGTCCCCTCGACGGATGATCCGGGCGCTGAGTACGAGGTGGAGCTGGCGCTCCAATACTCCGACTCCTATCAGGAGAACGTCTTCACCTTCGTGAACAACATCAACACGCACGGCGGAGGCACCCACCTCGCCGGCTTGCGTGGTGCGATCTCGAGGACCCTCGGGGCCTATGCCCGCGCGGGCAAGCTGGTGAAGGAGAACCAGGACCTCCCCTCCGGTGATGACTGGCGCGAGGGCTTGACCGCCGTGCTTTCCCTCAAGGTCCCTGATCCCCAGTTCGAAGGGCAGACCAAGGACAAGCTGGGAAACCGCGAGGCACAGGGCATCGTCGAGGCCGCCGTGAACGACCTCTTCGGGACCTACCTCGAGGAGAACCCGGGCCCGGCCAAGGCGATCGTCGGTAAGGCGGTCAGGGCGAAGGAGGCGCGCGATGCAGCGCGCAAGGCGAGGGACCTCGTGCGCCGTAAGTCGGCGCTGGCCAGCGGCAACCTGCCCGGCAAGCTGGCGGACTGTCAGAGCAAGAACCGCGACGAGACAGAGATCTACATCGTCGAGGGTGACTCGGCCGGCGGGCCGGCCAAGCAGGGCCGGGACCGGCGCTACCAGGCGATTCTCCCCATCAAGGGCAAGATCCTGAACGTCGAGAAGGCGCGCCTCGACAAGATGCTCGGGCACCAGGAGATCCAGCTGATCATCTCGGCGCTCGGGACCGGCATCGGCGCCGAGTTCGACATCGAGAACCTGCGCTACGGCAAGATCATCATCATGACTGACGCGGATGTGGACGGCTCCCACATCCGCACGCTGCTCCTGACGTTCTTCTTCCGCCAGATGCCGGAGACCATCGAGCGAGGTCACCTCTACATCGCCCAGCCGCCGCTCTACAAGCTGACGGTGGGCAAGAAGAGCCAGTACATCGTCGACGACCCCTCGCTGCGGAAGGCGCTGCTCGAGCGCGGCGTGGAGCAGATCACCGTGGAGGATCGCGCCGCCAAGAAGGAGTGGACGGGCACCGAGCTCAAGATGCTCTTGGACCAGCTGCAGGAGCTTCAGAACCTGGTGGATGGCGCTGTTCCGGCCTGGTCGGAGACGACCTTCACGGAGTTCCTCGAGCGCTGGGACGGGACACAGCTGCGGCCGATCCACGCCGCTCGCGGCGCGAACGCGGAGTTCTTCAACACGAAGGAAGAGCTGGATAGCTGGCTGGAGTTGCAGGGCGTGGACGGGGACCTCAAGGTCTACCGCGGCCCGGACAGCAACGTGCTGCGACAGGACGCCGACATCGTCGTGACTTTCCTCCGCCAGCAGCAGGAGATCGAGGCGGTCCTCGGCGCCATCGCCGAGGGAGGTCTGCAGTTTCAGGGCGGCGGCAACTTCATGGTCCGGACGTCGAAGGGCGCGGAGCAGGAGTGCGCGAACCTGATGGACCTCGCCAAGGAGGTTCAGAAAGGGGCGCAGTCGGACGTGGACATCCAGCGCTACAAGGGCCTGGGCGAGATGAACCACGATCAGCTCTGGGAGTCGACCATGGACCCCACCACCCGGAGCCTCTATCAGGTGACGCTCGAGGACGCCCTGGGGGCGGACGAGATCTTCACGATCTTGATGAGCGAGGGGGTCGAGGCCCGCCGCGAGTACATCGAGCAGCACGCCCTCGAGATCACCAACCTCGACGTCTGAGGGAGCGGAGCCGGCGGGGGGAGGGGTAATGCAACATTGAACGAAGGTTCAATAGGTGCCGGCCACTCTCCCCAAACCGTTCAAGGCAGCGGCTCAGGGGGTCGATAAGCGACTTCAGTCCACGTGCTCCCCGTGGACGGAGATCCCCCTTGAAGTACTCCCAGAGACTGGATTACGCGCGCCTCGCAGAGACCCTGCTCGAACGAGGCCTGGTGGCGCCGGAGCCCGTGCGCGAGCTCCTGCAGCTGAGCCGCGAAGGCGGCATGGGATTCTGCGAGGCCCTGGTGACCTCGAGCCTGGTCGCGGACTGGGAGCTCGCCCAGGTGATCAGCGAGACGTTCCAGCTCCCCTTCCTGCCGGTTGAGCTCATCGTCCCGAACCCGGCGGCGCAGGAGGGGATCGACAAGGACTTCTTCATCGAACACAACCTCGTCCCGGTGGACGTCTTCGGACAGATCCTCACGGTGACGATGCCCGGCCTCGTGCCCGCAGAGATCCTCGCGCAGGTGTCCGCTCACACGGACTTCGAGGTGTTGCCGCTCGTGGGCTCGGTGGAGTCGAACCGGCGCTGGGTCAGCGACAACCTCGAGGTGCGAGTCGTACCTGAACGCGAGGGAGGCTGGGGCTCGATCTTCGACGAGGCCGACGCGGAGGTGTTGGCCGGGCTGGACGACGACCCGGGCTTCATGGCTCCGGACCCGCTCCCGCTCGAGCTGGGTGACTCCCTGGACCTCGGCGCCATCGGCGCGATCGAGCCGGCAGCCGAGGCCGCAGCTGAGCCCGCAGTGGAGCCCGCAGTGGAGCCCGTTGCCGAGGCGCCCAAGGACCTCCCCCCGATGCCAAGGTTTGGCGAGCCCCGAGAGGGCCGCTAGCCCCGGCTTCGAGGCACGCGCCAGTCACCGCCCAGGCGCCGAACCAGCGCGTGATCGGCGAGTCGCGGGGAGAGGATCGAGAGGATCCCGAGCAGCCGCCACTTCCACCTCAACGAGACCTCGGGGCGAGGGTTCTGGTCGAGGGCGAGGATCGCCTGGGCCACGCCGCTGGCGGGTCGCGCGTCTCCCAGGTCTGGGTCCGGCAGCGCCTGGGGGTTCAGCTGGTTCTGGAAGAAGCCCGTCGCGGTGAGCGCCGGGTTCAGGGTGCTGACCGCGATGTCCTCCTCAGCCCACTCGACGCGCAGCGCCTCGCCAATGGAGCAGACAGCGGCCTTGCTCGCCGAGTAGCCCGCCTGGCCAGGGATGCCCCGGCGCCCGACGACGCTGGAGACGTTCACGACCACCGGCCGGTCCCCTCGGACCAGCAGCGGATAGCAGGCCTTGCAGGTCAAGAGCAGGGCGAACACGTTGGTGTCGAAGACCCGACGGAGAGGCTCGGGGTCGAGCTCGCTGACGCGGGCCCGGTACCCAATCCCGGCGTTGTTGACCAGTAGGTCCAGGCCGCCAAAGGCGGCGTCGAGGGTCTTGATCGCGCCCTCGATCTCGTCGACCTGGGTGAGGTCGCAGGGGAGTACGAGGTGGTCGCCGCCCGGGGAGCGAGGCAGCTCGGCGGCGACGGCTTCGAGGCGGCCTCTGTTCCGCGCGAGCAGCGCCACGCGGTAGCCCTGCGCGGCGAGGAGCCGGGAGACGGCCTCACCGATTCCGGAGGACGCGCCGGTGACCAGGGCGCGGCGGCCCATCAGCGGACGCCGCTCACCTTGCGGACCTTCTTGCGGGCGCGGTCCCAGCGCTGGACCTCGCGCTCCACCTTGTCCACCTGGCGGTCGTTGGGGTAGAGGTCCTGGATCTCAAGCATCCAGTCCGCGATGCGCTCGAAGGCGACGTCGAGCTTGGCGCGGCCGACGGCACCCTTGCGCTGGAACGTGTCTTCGTCTCCGGCGTTGCGGGCCTTCTCCGCCTCATTGACGAGGGCCACGCCCTCCGCCGCGAGGGCGCAGGCGGCGATGTAATCCGGGTTCTGAAGGAGCCCGGCAGGCGCGCGATTGGACAGGACCGTCCGGGTCCCGGCGGTGCCACCGGGGCTGTTGTCGATGTCAGCGAAGGGGTTGTGGGCGCTCGGCGCGGTCTCGGTGATCGTCGCTGCGGGGGCGCTTTGCGCCGCGGCCTTCTTCTTGTTGTTCTTGTTCGTCACCACCGCGACAGCGAGCGCGGCGGCGATGATTCCGACGATCAACAGGGCGACGGGGAGGAGGCTGATTCCTTGCTGGGGCCTCTGCGAGGTTCGGTCTGAGGGGCGAGCCATGGGGGAGAGCTTAGCGGGGCGCGCGCCGAGCGGGCGCCGGCGAACGGGGGCCTATCAAAGGGCGCCGGCGGGAGGGCGCCCGGCGGGAGGAGATCGGGCGGGAGGAGATCGGGCGGAGGGAGACCCGGGGACCGAATCTAGGGAAGGGGAGCGCGCAGCCGCGCGGCGTAGCCACCGTCAGCGGGTCCGCCGGCGCCGAAGGCAGCGGGCGCGGAGCGGTGCTCCTCTTCGAGCGTCCACCCGGCGTGCTCCTCGAGGAAGCGGCGGATCTGCTGCTCGTTCTCCTCGCTCTCGAGGCTGCACGTGGAGTGGACCAGGACGCCCCCAGGCTCGACGTGTCCGCTCGCTGATTGGAGCAGCCCGCGCTGGAGCTCGACGAGGGCGCGTTGGCCCTGCGGACCGTGGCGCCACTTGGCGCCGGGGCGCTGGGCGAGGACGCCCGTGTTGCTGCAAGGCGCGTCGACGAGGACCGCGTCGAACCGAGCCCCGGGCCTGAGGCCCCGGGCTTGGTCCATGGCAACCAGCTCGGGGATCCTGAGCCCGAGGCGCTGGAACCCGGTGCGGATGCGCAGGAGTCGGCGGGGAGACAGGTCGCAGGCGACGAGGCTCCGGGGCTCGGACTCCAACACCGCGGCGGTCTTTCCCCCTGGCGCGGCGCAGAGGTCGAGGACGCGGAGGCCGCCCACCTCGCCCAACATGTGGGCTGCGACGAAGGCGTGCTCTCCCTGGACGGTGAGCTCCCCATGGTGGAAGAGCGGAGACGCGAGGGCCCCTGAGGCGTCCTCGGGCGCGACGAGCAGGAACCGCGGGTGACGACCGTTCGTGCACCCGACCCCCTCGGCCTCCAGCGCGGCGCGGACCTCGTCGCGGGGCCGGTCGGAGCGGATCCGGAGGGAGAGAGGGGGCTCTTCGAGGGCCAGAGCCGCGAGACGATCGGCCTCCTCGCGGCCCACCCGCTGGGTCCACCGCTTGTGGAGGGCGCTCGGGAGGGAGAGGGCGTCCTCGGCCCACAGGTGAGGGTGCGCTTCGGCGTCGCGGAAGACGGGAAACTCGAAGCGGAGGTCCCGGCCAACCACGTCCCGCGTGGGATCCCCCGAGGCGCCGGGGCGGACGGCGCGCTGAACGCTGCGGAGCACCGCATTCGCGGTGCGTCCCTTCCCGAGGCCCAGGTGGTCGGTGACGCAGCGGACCGTCTCGGAGATCGCTGCGTGGTCGGGGACCCGGTCGAGGAACAGGAGCTGTGTGATCCCGAGCCGGAGCAGCGTCGCGAGGTCGGCCTTGGGCTTCGAGTGGACGAACGCCGAGAGCACCGCGCGGAGGGTTCCCCGCCGCCGGATCTCGGTCCCCACCAACCGCCTTGCGAGGGCGGTATCTCGCAGGTCGAGGCCCCTTTGGGACGCATATCGATCGACCTCCCGCAACGGAGTGGGGGAGCCGCTTCGCAGGCACAGGTAGGCAGTCTCGCGGGGCATTCGGCGGATCCTACCCGGCCCTGGCCTTTGTGCCTTCGGGACAAAGCTCCCGCTTTCCACACCCGGTGGAGAGTCCTGTGGAGAGACTGCGCCCATGGGCAGTAGAGGGGCCATGGGCAGCAGGGGGGTGGTGCGGCCGAAGGCGCTGGTGGTGGCGGGCTGCCTGGTGGCGATGTTCATCACCGCTCCGGGCCAGACGTTCGTGATCTCCACCTTCAGCGAGGCGCTCTCCAGCGACCTGGGGCTCACCCTGGACCGCCTCGGCCTGGCCTATCTCATCGGGACCCTGTCGTCCGCGATTTGCCTGACGGGTATCGGCAGCGTGGCGGACCGGATCGGGCCCCGGGTGATGATCGGCGTCGCGTCGGTCGGGCTCGCCGGGGCCGGCCTCGCCTTCCAGTCAGCCACGGGCTTCGTGACCCTCACCCTGGCCTTCTTCCTGCTGAGGTTGACCGGGCAAGGGGCCATCTCCCTGGCGTCCAGCCACGCCCTCGCCCTCCGCTTCGACGCCACGCTGGGTCGGATGGAGGGTCTCCGCGGGGCCACCGTCGCGCTCGCCATCGCGACGGTGCCACAGCTCTCTGTCGCGTTGATCGCCAGTGGGGGGTGGCGTCAGTCGGCGGTGGTCCTGACGGCTACAGCTGCCGCGCTCGGTCTCGCCGCGTCGGTCCTCATGATCGACCGGGACCCCAGCGCCCGGTCGGGGGGGGCGGAGGAGGGCGAGGGCTGGGCTCAGTCCTTTGACCTCGCCGCGGCGCGGAGGACCCCGGTCTTCTGGGTGCTGATCGCGCTGGTGGCGGCCCAGGCGGCGATCGTCACCGCCGTCCACTTCCACCTGCTGCCGATTCTCGCGGAGTCGGGGACGGGCGCCAAGGAGGCGGCCCGGACGTACATGACCTACGCAGGGGCAGGGCTCGGGGCAACGCTCCTGGGTGGCGTGCTCGCGGACAGGGTTCGGCCCGGCCCGCTCCTGGCCGTATCCATGGTCCTCCTCGGCCTCGGGGCGGCGGTGCTCGAGCTCTGGGCGGGCAGCCTGGGCTCCCACGTGGCGATGGGGACGCTCGGCGTGGCCCAGGGGATCGGCGCGGCGACCCACGGACCGACCCTCGCGCGCTACTTCGGCCGGCGTCACCACGGCGCCATCCGCGGAGCCGCCGGGACGGCCGCGGTGGCGGGCTCAGCGGTGGCCCCCTGGGCGACCGCGGCGCTCATGGAGCGCTCAGGGTCCTTCGGGGCGCCGCTTCTCATGATGGGACTGGCGGCCGGGTCGCTTGGTCTGCTCTGTGGACTGGTACGCCGGCCGGAGCCGCGAGGGTGAGCCGCGGGGTGAGGGACTGAGCGGCGCTGTGATTCACCGGCAGGATCTCAGGGACCTGCCATGATAGAGCGCGGATCACCCCCCCCGCGCCGACGACTCACCTGCCTTTCCCTTCCAGGCGAGAAGCGCTCCACCCTTCCCCACTTTCGAGGACACCACCCATGAACGCCAAGACGCTCCTTCTCGGAGCCAGCCTGCTCTTCATTGCACCCAGCCTCGCGGCGGCTCAGTCCAACGACGACTGCAGCGGCGCGACGTCGATCACGGGCTTCAACACCTTCAACTTCGACAACTCCTCGGCGACCGCGAGCGGGGTCAACGACTGCAACGGTCTCCCGGTGCGGAAGGACCTCTGGTACGAGTGGACCTCGCCCATCACGGGCTTCGTCCGTTACGAGACCTGCGGGACGAACACCGCCTTCGAGACGCGCATCGCGGTCTACACGTCGAACTCTTCCTGCAGCTCGCTCAACCTTCTCATCTGTGGCGCCGCCAACTGCGGGGCCAACGGCCTCTCCCGGGTGTCGTTCCCTGCGGTTCAGGGGCAGTCCTACCTGCTGCGGGTTGGTTCGCGCCAGGTCGGCGGAGGGAACAACGGCCCGGGCCAGTTCGTGCTCAGCGCCGATCCCTGCGATCCGGCCCAGGATGACGCGCTCGAGGACAACGACGACTGCGCGTCCGCCCGCCCGATGACGGACGGGACCACGAACAACCTCTGGTGTTCCAAGGCAGACCCCGATTGGTACAGCTTCTGCGTGGACACCGGCGGCACGATGTCCATTGACGTGCTGTTCTCGACGGCCGTGGGCGACATCGACATGTTTGCCTTCGACGCGTGCGGGGGCGCCAGCCTCGGCATTGGCGGGTCGGGAACCGACGATGAGAACCTCCTGATCGACAACTCGGCCGGCACCGGTCCGCTCAACGTCCTGCTCCGTGTGGAGCTCTGGGCGAGCGACCCGGACTTCGACTGCAACGACTACTCCATGGTGATCGGCGGCTCTGGATGCAACGGCGGGGGCGGAGGCGGCAACGTCGGCTCGGCTTACTGCACGGCGAACCAGAACTCGACGGGCGCCATCGCCAACACCACGGGCTCTGGCTCCGACGTCGCGGCGGACAACAACCTGACCCTCAGCACGTCGAGCCTGCCGGCGAACTCCTTCGCCTTCTACCTCGCGAGCACGACCCAGGGCTTCGCCGCGAACCCCGGCGGAAGCCAGGGCAACCTGTGCCTGTCGGGCTCCATTGGCCGTTACGTCGGCCCGGGCCAGATCCAGCAGGCGAACCCTGCCGGCACGATCAGCCTGGTGCTGGACCTGACGCAGATTCCTCAGCCCACGGGCTTCGTGACCGCCATCTCCGGCGACACCTGGAACTTCCAGGCCTGGTACCGCGACGCTGTGGGCGGCTCCGCCACGTCCAACTTCACGGACGGGCTCTCGGTCACGTTCCAGTGATCTCGGCCTGACAGAGGCCGAGAGGTCTCACGCGGCGCCCCGCCCCGGTCTTTCCGGGGCGGGGCGCCGGCTGGTCCCGGCCTAGCCGAGGCGCTGGCCAGGCTCGAGTCGGGCGCCGTTGAGGAACGCGTCGTCGTCCATGGCGCCCTTACCTGCGGGCTTCAGGCGACGGAGGCGGACGGCGCCACCCCGGACCTGGACCACGAGGCCATGCCCGGCGAGCAGCGTCCCCGCTGCGGGCGCCGGGCTCGAAGCACGGGCCTCCAGGGCCCCGGCCTCCAGAGCCCTGGCCTCTGACGCGCCGGCATTCGAAGGGTCGGGCTTCAGCTCGATCGGG
>CBFHHK010000002.1:0-48408 GCA_965655435.1 Planctomycetota bacterium
TGGCGGGCGTCCTGGGTGCGCTGGGCGTCGAGCTCCGCCTGCTTCTTGCGGGCGGCGGTGGTGCGGGCCTCGGCGCTCTCCTGGGCCTGCTTCTGGCGGGCGTCCTGGGTGCGCTGGGCGTCGAGCTCCGCCTGCTTCTTGCGGGCGGCGGTGGTGCGGGCCTCGGCGCTGCCCTGAGCCTGCTTCTGGCGGGCGTCCTGGGTGCGCTGGGCGTCGAGCTCTGCCTGCTTCTTGCGGGCGGCGGTGGTGCGGGCCTCGGCGCTGCCCTGGGCCTGCTTCTGGCGGGCGTCCTGGGTGCGCTTGGCGTCGAGCTCCGCCTGTTTCTTACGGGCGGCCTGGATGTCGGTCACGGCTCGGTCAAGGTCCGCCGCGATCGGGTAACCCCTGCCGGACAGGAGCGCCCGATAGAGGAGCGTGAACTCCTCCTGGGAGAGGTGCTGGTCCGCGTCGGCGTCCTGACTGTTGAACGCCGCGGCGGTCAGACCCCCACGCCGCGCCTCGGTGAGGGAGACCTTCCCGTCCTTGTTGGCGTCCAGCTTCCTGAAGGTCCGCTGGGCGAGCTCGAGGGTGGCGGGGGGCGAGTCCTGAGGACCCGCCGCCGACGCGAGGGCAGCGCCCCCCAGGGCGCCACCGAGGGCCATTGCGAGGATCTGTGCGTTCCGGATGCTGTTCATCATGGCGATCGGGTGTGGGGTCCGAGGACGTCCTGCTCTCCAGCAGGAAGCGTGCCAGCTTCGGGCCGCCCTCAGGTTACGAGATGGGAGGCCCCGCTTGACGGCTTCTGGTGGGTGTCCGCGGGGGAGGTCCCTGCGACCCCTTCCGAGGCCACTCTCGACCCGCGTGATCCGCACAGACTTCCACGGACAGCGCGTGGACGGGGCTTCCGGTCTCGCGGTACAACGGCGATTCGCAGCCGGGGCGCGGTCCCGGCGAGCACCCCCCAACCCCCCGCGAAGGCCCCTCGCCCATGATCGCAACCCCCGAACTCGCGCCGCTCTTCGACGGCGCGGAGGCCCGCAAGGCCGCCACCCGGAATGCGTACGGAGAGGCGCTCCTTGAGCTGGGCGCCTCCAACCCGGACGTTGTCGTCCTCGACGCGGACCTCTCCGGTTCGACGAAGACCAAGGCCTTCGGGAAGGCGCACCCGGACCGCTTCTTCAACATGGGCGTCGCCGAGGCCAACATGATCGGCGTCGCGGCGGGGCTCGCCTCTCAGGGCAAGGTCGCCTTCGCCAGCTCCTTCGCGATGTTCGCGACGGGCAAGGCCTTCGAGCAGATCCGCCAGAGCGTCTGCGTCCCCGAGCTCAACGTCAAGATCTGCGCGACGCACGCGGGCCTCACGGTCGGCGAGGACGGCAAGTCCCACCAGATGCTCGAGGACGTCACGATCATGCGCGTGATCCCGGGCATGCAGGTCATCGTCCCCGCGGACGCCGTCGAGGCGCGTCAGGCGGTCCTCGCAGCGGCCGAGATCCCCGGCCCGGTCTACGTCCGCCTCTCGCGGGCCTCCACCCCGATCGTCTTCTCCGAGGACTACCGCTTCGAATTCGGCAAGGCGTCGATGCTGCGCGAAGGCGGGGACCTCGCGATCGTCGCCATGGGCGTGACGGTCGCGGCGGCCATCGAGGCCGCGGACATCCTCTCTGGCATGGGGATCGAGGCGCGCGTGCTGAACATGTCGACGATCTCCCCCTTGGACCGAGACTCGATCGCGAGCGCCGCCCGTGACTGCGGCGCCATCCTGACCGCCGAGGAACATCAGGAGAATGGTGGCCTCGGCGAGGCCGTCGCCCAGGCCGTCGTCGGGACGCACCCCGTGCCCATGGAGATGTGCGGCATGAGCGGCTCCTTCGGGCAGAGCGGCACCGGAGACGAGCTCCTCGCCCACTACGGGCTGGACGCTGCGGGCCTGGTGGCTCGCGCCCAGCAACTCCTCAAGCGCAAGCAGGCCTGATCCCATGACGCTCTCCCAAGAAGACCGCGCCGCCGTTGAGGCCGCTGCTCGCCAGATCCGCATCGACACCGTCCGCATGGTGCACGCCGCGGCCTGCGGCCACCCCGGGGGCCCCATCGGCATGGCGGACTTCATGGCGACGCTGTTCCTGCGTCACATGAACCTGTCGCCGGAGACGCTGCACCAGCCGGACCGTGACCGCTTCGTGCTCGGCAACGGGCACACGTGCGCGGGCTACTACTCGATCCTCTCCCAGAAGGGCCTGATCCCGAGGGATGAGCTGCTCACCTTCAGGAAGATGGGCTCACGCCTCCAGGGACACCCGCACCGGACGCCGGACATGGGGATCGACTTCTCCACCGGTTCGTTGGGCAACAGCCTCTCGGTCTCCCTCGGCATGGCCCTCGCCGCCAAGTCCAACGGCTGGGATACGCGCGTCTACAGCGCGTCCTCGGACGGTGAGAGCCAGGAGGGCCAGATCTGGGAGGCCGCCACGGCGGCGGCTCACTACGGCGCCTCGAACCTCACGGTGCTGGTGGACTTCAACAACGTCCAGATCGACGGGCACATGCGTGACGTCATGGACGTGCGTGACCTCCGCGCGAAGTACGAGGCCTTCGGTTGGCACGCGCTGGACGTGGATGGTCACGACGTCGACGCCATCGACGCGGCCCTCGTCGCGGCGCGTGAAGAGACCGCGCGTCCGAGCGCTCTCATCTGCCACACCCTGATCGGCAAGGGGGTCTCCTTCATGGAGGACCAGCCGGGGTGGCACGGCGTGGCGCCTGGAGACGAGGACGCCCGCAAGGCGCTCGCCGAGCTGGGCATCGAGGGTGCCGAGCTCGAGGCCATGATGGCCTGAGCGGGGTCCCCGGTGAGCGGCACCCTCCATGACGGCAGCTCGGCCCGAGCCCAGGGCTCGAGCCAGGCGGCGATCGCGATCTTCGCGCTCGGGATGATGTCGGGGATGCTGGTCTTGATGATCGCGTTCCTGCTCCTCCCCGAGCCCGAGGACCCCGCGACCGCCGAGTTCGAGGCCGTTCAGGACTTCGTGCGTCGGCACTTCGTCCAGGAGATGGCCCCTGACGAGCTGGTCACACGTGCGCTCTCCGGCATGCTCGACGGCCTTGACCCCTACTCTCGGTACTACGACGCCGAGAGCTCCGAGCAGGCCAGGAGGGAGATTGACGGTGACTTCAGGGGCATCGGGGTCGTCTTCAGGTCTCCGATCTCCCGGGGGCAGGTGCTGTTTCCCCTCGCCGGATCGCCGGCCTCCAGGGCTGGCGTCAGGGTGGGGGACCGCTTCGTGGAAGTGGATGGCGCGGCGGTCGAAGGCCTCACCGGTGCCGAGATTCGTGGGCTGCTGTCCGCGCGGGGGCGGAGTGAGATCGGGTTGATCGTGGAGGGCCTCGACGGGGGTCTGCGAGACCTCGTGATCGAGCCGGCGATGCTGTTGGACCCGACGGTCCGCCACGCTGGGATCCTCAGCGCCGCGCCTGCCACGGGCTACCTCGCGGTGCGGTCCTTCAGCCATCGGACGGCCGAGGAGTTCGACGCGGCGGTCCTCGCCCTCCGGGAGCAGGGGGCAAGGTCGCTGGTGGTGGACCTCCGCTTCAACCTCGGCGGCGTCCTCGACGCGGCGGTCCACATGGCCTCCCGCTTCGTGGGCGAGGGGGTGATCGTGACCTCCGAGGGGCGGACCCGCAGCGCGTCCTACGAGGCCGGCGAGGTGGAGGCTCTGTTCGAGGGAATGGGCCTGGTCGTGCTCGTCGATGGGGACACGGCGAGCGCCAGCGAGGTCTTCGCTGGCGCGCTGCAGGACTATCGGCGCGGCGTGGTCGTGGGCGCGCCGACGTACGGCAAGGGGATGATCCAGATGACCCAGTCCTTCCCGAGCTTCGGTAGCCGGGCGAAGGTCACCAGCGGCTACTACTACTCGCCGAGCCGCCGGAACTTCGAGAAGAGCGCGGACCCCGACCGGACCAGCGGGATCCTCCCGGACCTGATCGTTGAGGTCGACGTGGAGCAACGCGCACGGATTCACGGCTGGATCGCTCGCTACGACCCCCCCGCGGGGGTGCTCGATCAACTGGCGGCCTGGGCCGCCACGGAGGGTGGCGTGGTCTTGCCCGAGGCCCCAGGTGACCCGCAGCTCGAGGCTGCGTGCGCGCTCCTGAGGGGAGAACACCCCGCGCCCGCGCGGCGGCGCGGGCGAGGAGACTGAGCCGTAGAGGTCTGTATGGGGAGAGAACTGATTCTTGGGATCGAGTCGTCATGCGACGAGACCGCGGCTGCGGTCGTCGAGGGCGGCGTCGCGGTCCATTCGAACGTGGTCTTCAGTCAGGCCGCCGAGCACGCGCAGTTCGGCGGCGTCGTCCCCGAGGTGGCCGGGCGCTCCCACCTCGAGGCGATCCTGCCCGCCATAGATCAGGCGCTCGGGGATGCCGGCGTCGAGCTGGGGGACCTCGCGGGGATCGCGGTGACGGCCCGCCCGGGCCTCATCGGTTCGCTCCTCGTGGGGCTGTCCGCGGCCAAGGCCCTCTGCTGGTCCACCGGCCTCCCGCTGGTGGACGTGGACCACATCGAGGCCCACGTCTATGCGGCCACGATGGAGGAGCCAGAGGCGGTGCACTTCCCGTGCCTCGCGCTCGTCGTCTCGGGCGGGCACACGGCCCTCTACGAGGTGCGCTCGCCCCTCGATATGACCAGGATCGCCACGACGCTGGATGACGCCGCTGGGGAGGCCTTCGACAAGGTGGCGTGGCTCCTGGGCCTTGAGTATCCGGGAGGCCCGTCGGTGGCACGCCTCGCCCTTGAGGGGCGCCGCGACGCCATCGCCTTTCCCCGCTACCATCCCAAGCGCAAGCCTGGCGCCGAGCAGCGAGCGATCGGCTTCTCGTTCAGCGGCCTCAAGACCTCCGTCCTGTATCACCTCCGGGGGGGCGATGCGCTCCAGCCGACGCCGCCTCCGGACGAGATCCCGGACCGGGCGGACGTCGCGGCGTCCTTCGAGGAGGCGGTCGTGGATACCCTCGTGACCCAGACCCTGCGGGCCGCGGAGCAGCGCGGGGTGGCCCAGGTGCTCGTCGCGGGTGGAGTCGCCTGCAACCGCCGGCTCCGGGAGGTGATGCACGCGCGCGGGGCCGAGCGGGGCGTGCGGTCCTTCTTCCCCTCGCCCGCTTACTGCACCGACAACGCGGTGATGATCGCCGGGCTCGGCTGGCGGCGCCTCGAGGCCGGGCTGGTGGCGGGGCTCGACGTGGACGCCTCGCCCCGCTCGCTGAGCCGGTGAGGCGCTGCCCCGCGGCCGGGCTCACTGGCGCGGTCTCGCCGCTCCTCACCCGGGCGCTGATGGGACCCTCCCGCAAGGGATCCGGATCAGGGAGCACCCCTCCGGGGTGCCTGCCCCCGTAGAATCTGCGCCCGACGTGGATAGGCGCGCGCTAGAAGGTCTCCTCCGGTCCATTCAGGACGGAACGCTCTCCCCTGAGGAGGGCCTCGGCTCTGTCCTTGATGCCATGGGGCGCGCGGGGCAACTGGACCTCGGCCACTCCCGGCTCGATACGGACCGCGCGGATCGCTGCGGGCACGCGGAGGTGGTCTACGGCGAGGGCAAGTCCCCTGATGAGCTCGTGGAGATCTGCGGGGCCCTCCTGCAGGCCCACGGGCGCTTCCTCGCGACGCGGGTGCAGCCCGCCGGTCGCGCCGCCCTCTCGGAGTCCATGGAGGTCGACGTGGATGACCGGGCGGCCACGGTCACGGGGGGGGAGCTCCCCGAGGCGATGGGCGACGTCGCGATCATCAGCGCTGGGACGAGCGACGCTCCGGTGGCCAGGGAGGCCGCGACGACGGCCCGCTTCCTGGGCGCCGCGGTGGAGCAGATCCCGGACGTCGGCGTCGCGGGCATCCACAGGGTCCTCTCCGTCGCGCCCCGGATCCGGGAGGCCAACGTGATCGTTGTGGTCGCAGGCATGGAGGGGGCGCTGCCCAGCGTGGTGGGTGGGCTCGTGGACCGGCCTGTGATCGCGGTCCCCACCTCTGTGGGCTACGGAGCCAGCCTCGGGGGTGTCGCGGCGCTCCTCGGCATGCTCAACTCCTGTGCGTCGGGAGTCACCGTCGTCAACATCGATAACGGGTTCGGCGCTGGTTTCGCCGCGGCCCAGATCAACCGTCAGATCGTGCGAGCCGCCCAGAGCGGCCGCTCCAGAACGTCATGAGCATGGAAGAGAACGGTGCGCGGGCCTGGCTCGCGCTGGAGAACGGGTTGGTGGTCGAGGGGCGCTCGGTCGGCGCGAGCGGTGAGGTCAGCGGTGACCTCGTCTTCAACACGGCCATGACCGGCTACCAGGAGATCCTCACTGACCCCTCCTATGCGGGGCAGGGCGTCGTGATGACGTACCCGCTCATCGGGAACTACGGGATCGCCGACGAGGACATGGAGTCCTCGAAGTGCTGGGCCGAGGCCTTCGTCATGAAGGAGCTCTCCTCCGTGGCCTCGAACCACCGTTGCACGGAGACCCTCGAGCACTGGCTCGAGCGCCACGGGGTGGTCGCCATCGACGGCGTGGATACGCGTCAGCTGACCAAGGCGATCCGTGAGCACGGCTCGCTGCGCTTCGTGCTCAGCACCGAGGACCGCGACCCGGAGTCCCTGGTGGCCAAGGCCAAGGGCGCGACCTCCACCGACGGCCGGGACCTCGCGAGCCTCGTCACCTGCGCCGCGACCTACCAGTGGTCCTCGGCCTTTGACGAGTCCTTCCCCGAGCTCGAGGCGCCGTGGACGGGCGACCGCCTCTCCTGCGTGGCTTACGACTTCGGCGCCAAGCGCAACATCCTGCGCAGCCTCGTGCACTCGGGCTTCGACGTCACCGTCGTCCCCGCGTCGACGCCCGCTAGCGAGGTCCTCGCCATGGAGCCGGACTGCGTGTTCCTCTCCAACGGGCCGGGGGATCCGGCCGCGGTGGAGTACGCCGTGGAGAGCGCCCGCGAGCTCGTCCAGGCGCTGCCCGTGTTCGGGATCTGCCTCGGACACCAGATCCTCTCCCTGGCCCTGGGTGCGAAGACCAAGAAGATGCCCTTCGGCCACCACGGCGCGAACCACCCGGTGCGCGACGAGGAGACGGGCCGGATCGAGATCACCTCTCAGAACCACAGCTACGTCGTCGACGACGCGGAGCTTCCCGAGGACCTGGTGCCGACCCACTGGAACCTGAACGACAAGTCCCTCGCGGGGATGAAGCATCGGACGCTGCCGGTCTTCAGCGTGCAGTATCACCCCGAGGCCGCCCCCGGCCCCGGAGACTCCGCACACCTGTTCGTCCGCTTCCGTGAGCTCGTCGAGCGGCAGCAGGCGACGGCCTGAGCGTCGAGTCCGCGATGCGCCGGTCCTCCCTCGTCCTCGCTATCGCGGCCGCCCTCGGCGGCTGCGCCGAGCCCGAGGTGGAGCGCCCGAACGTGGTCTTCATCGTCTGCGACACCCTGCGGGCTGACCGGACGTCAACCTACGGGCACTTCCGCCCGACCACGCCGAACCTGGACGCCCTCGGGGACCGGGGGACGGTCTTCGAGCGCGCCTTCGCCATGTCCTCGTGGACCCTCCCGTCCATGAGCATGCTCATGACGGGGGAGGTGAAGAGCCTGGCGGACCCGTCCATCCTCACGGGCCATATCCACGTCGCGGAGAGCTTCCTCGACGCGGGCTACGACACGGCCGCTGTGGTCGCCAATCCGATCCTCAACGATCGTCTCGGGTACGACCGTGGGATCGAGTCCTTCGTGGTCGACCGGGCGACGCAGATGTCATGGAGGGCCGACGAGGTGTTCGCGAAGGGGCTCGATTGGATCGATGGCCGCGGGGGAGGGGAGCGCCCGTTCTTCCTCTGGCTCCACCCGGTGGATCCGCACCACCCCTTCGAGCCCCTCGCGCCGCAGGACTTCGAGGCCGGCTCCGAGGAGGCGGTCCGAGACGCCGCCCGCGCCGCCCTCGACGCCCAGCGCGCGGAGCACCCTGAGTCCATGCTGAGGGACGGCGTGTCGGACGCGGAGTGGGATGAGGTCGAGGACATCCGGAGCCTCTACGACTCCGAGGTCCTCCAGTTCGACCTCGCCCTCGGCCAGCTCGTGGACTCGCTGAGGGAGCGCGGTCTGCTGGAGTCGACCATCATCGTCGTGACGTCGGATCACGGGGAGGGGCTCATGCAGCGCCCGTCGCTCCCGGACCTCAAGCACGCCGAGGACGAGGTGCCGGACCTCTACCGTCGCCACGGGCTCATGCTCCACGACGAGCAGGTGGCCATCCCGCTCGTCTTCGCGGGGCCCGGGGTGCCGAGGGGCGTGCGCCGGCCGGATTGGGTCCAGCACATCGACGTGGTGCCCACGCTCCACGGGCTCTGTGACTTGCCGGTGAAGCGCCCTCAGCCCGGCCAGGCCATGTTCGAGGTCGCCGGCGGTGAGCGCTCCGCGCTCTTCGCGGTCTGCTCCCGGTCCCGCTCTGTGACGGTGGACCGGCGATGGCGGCTGCACCTGCCCAAGGAGTTTCGCCGCAAGCGGTTCGGAGCCAAGCCCGAGCTCTACGACCTCCAGGCGGATCCCGGCGAGCGCCACCCGGTAGACGACCCCGCTCGGATCGAGGAGATGACGGAGATGATCCGGGTGTGGGAGCAAGCCCACGCACCGGTCTCTCTCGGCGGTGCCCTCGACCAGTCCACCATCGACACGCTCCGGTCCCTGGGCTACGGCGGGGAGGTCGAGAAGCAGAACCTCGGGCGCCCCGCGGAGGAGGGCCGTTGAGCGGCGCTGGACGCGCGCCGACGGGGTGCCGTCAAGGCCGGGTCTCGCCACCGCGGAGATGGTCCTCCGTGGTCGCCTCCTTGCTCGGCCTCGGGCTCGCGCTCGGCTGCGTGAGCAGCGAAGCGGAGCGTGAGGGGGTGAGCCCGAGGGGCCCCCTCGACCGTCAGCTTGGCCGCGCGGACGACGCCTTCGACGGGCGGGCTTACCGCCAGGCGCTCGACATGTACTCCGCCCTCTACCTGGCGGCGCTCTCCGGGGGATACGACGACCTGGCGGCCGAGGCCGCTGCCCAGGCATCGACGATCAACGCGCTCCAGGGCGCGGGCGAGGAGAGCGATCGCTGGATGTCCTTCGCCGAGCGCTACGCGGAGGGTGAAGGGGACGGGGCCCGGAGCCGCGTGATGCTGGCCCGCGGCATCCGGCAGTGGAAGCAAGAGGACAGCGGCGCCGCCTTGGGGACCTTCGAGTCCCTGCTGCGCCTGTGCCAGGAGGCTGGACTCGAGGTGCGCGCCATGCAGAGCGCGAGCCTCTGCGCCCTCGTGACCGAGGGGGGGGCGCAGCTGGACTGGAGCCTCAGGGCCATCGAGATCTGTCAGGGCCTGGAGCAGCCCAGGTGGGAGGGGGCGCTCTGGACGAACCACGGGTGGCTGCTCGAGGCACGGGGCGACTTCGACGACGCCTCCAGGTGCTTTGAACGCGCTCGCCAGCTCCTGGCCGATGGAGCCGCCTCGCCGATCGACCTGCTGCAGGTGGACTGGGCCCTCGGCCGGGCCCTGCGCCTGGCCGGACGGCGCGTGGAGGCCCGGGCGCTCCTCGAGCGAGCCGATGTGCGCGGCCGGGAGCTCTACGCGGCCAACCCCGCGGCGCGCCAGGCCGAGTGGCTCGGCCGCGCCTGGTGGGAGCTCGCCGAGCTTGAGCTGGCGGAAGGCCGCGTGGAGAGCGCCCGCGCCCTGCTGCAGAGCGCGCGGCGCAAGCTCCTCGAAGCGGGGGTCGCGGACGCCGCGCCCGCGCTCCTTGGGCGCCTCGACGCCCGGATGCTCGAGCTCAGACCCCGTTAGCGCTCGCGTTCGAACCAGGCGAGGATGTGGAGGACCTTACCGATGAGGTGGCTCGGTCTCCGCGCGATGCCGTGCCCCGCCTCCGGGATCCGGACCATGGCGGTCTCGACGCCTCGGATCTTGAGCGCCTGGTAGTACTGCTCGGACTCGGAGATGGGCGTGCGGAAGTCCTGCTCGCCGGTGAGCAGCATGGTCGGCGTGCTCACGTTCCCGACGAGTGAGAGGGGCGAGCGCTCCCAGTAGTGCTCGAAGTGGTCCCAGGGCGCACCGGGGAACCAGTACTGCCAGAAGAAGTCGTAGGCGTCGGAGGTCAGGGCGAACGAGATCCAGTTGATCACGGGCTTGGCGACCACCGCCGCCTTGAAGCGGTCGGTCATGCCCACGATCCAGGCGGTGAGCACGCCGCCGCCGCTGCCTCCGGTGACGAAGAGCCGCGTCCGGTCGATGATGCCGCGCTCGACCACGGCGTCGACCATGCTCATCAGGTCGTCGTAGTCCTGGCTCGGGTAGGCGTGGTGGATGCGGTTGGCGAAGGCCTCGCCGTAGCTCGTGCTCCCGCGGGGGTTGCCGTAGACGACGACGTAGCCCTTGGCCGCCATGAGCTGGAGCTCGAAGGTGAACGCGGGGCCGTAGGCGGTGAACGGTCCGCCGTGGATCTCGAGGATCAGGGGGTGCGTCCGGTCCGCCTCGAAGCCGGGCGGGGTGATGATCCACGACTGCACCCGGAGGTCGTCCGCCCCGGACTCTGTCCAGAGCTCCTCCACCGCGCCGAGCTCGACCGTCTCGCGCAGGTCAGCGTTCACGTCGGTGACCTGGAGCTGAAGGTCGAGGTCGCCGCGGGCCACGTGGAGCTCGCCGGGCCAGGCCGGGTCACCGCCGATCCACGCCATGGTCCCGCCAGCGACGTGGAACTCGCCGCTGGTGTACGGGCGGCCGGATCCCATCCCGTGCAGGCTCAGGTCCAGGACCTCGACGCCCCCGCCGGCGCTGGTCACCCCGACGCGCGTCCGCCCCTCGTCCACGTAGGAGAAGTAGAGCTTGCCCTCGTCCACGACGAGGCTCCCCGGCGAGCGGTCGAGTCCCTCGGTCAGGACCCGGCTGTCGCCGCCGCCGAGGGGCCGCGAGTAAATCTCGCGCTGCTGGTGGCCCTGCCGGCGGTCGTCGAAGCCGGTCCAGAAGAGCGTCTTGGAGGCGCCGTCGAGGGCGGCTCCCCCGTCGGGCCCCTCGCGGAAGGTCAGCTTGGTGAGCTCGCTGTCCGCGACGCGCAGGGACCAGAGGTCGGTGTCATTGGGGTGATCGTGCCGGTCCTCCCTCAGGTTCGCGCTGAACAGGAGCGTGCCCTCGTCCGCCCACATCAGGCCGCCGCCGTGGTCGGCGGGCCCGTCCGTGAGCTGCCGCGGCGTCCCGCCCATGGCGTCGACCACGAAGACCTGGCGGTCCGTGTCGTCGAGGTATCCGCCGCCGTCGGCGCGGTAGCGGAACTGCTCCACGACCTTCGGCGCCGGGGCCCACTCGGCGCCCGCGGGCTTCTTGGGCATCGAGGCCAGCGGCTTGGTCTCGCGCGGGACGTTCATGGTGAAGGCGATCCGAGCGGAGTCCGGGGACCAGCGCAGGGAGCCAGGGGAATCGGAGAGGCGCGTTACCTGCCGCGTGGTCCCGTCGTCCATCCAGCGCACGAAGATCTCGGCGCCGTCCTCACCCGCTCCGCGCACATAGGCGATGTACCGGCCGTCCGGGGACCACCGGGCGCTGCCCACGCCTTCGAGGATGGGCCGGGCGTCACCGCTCTCGACGTCATGGAGCCAGACCTCTCGCCGCTGCTTGTCGCTCATCACGTCGAAGCCGACGCGCGTGTAGAGGACCTGTGCGCCGTCGGGGGAGACGGTGGGGCTGGTGACCCCCTCGAGCTCGAAGAGGTCCATGGCCTCGAGCGGGCGGAGGCTCTGGGCCTCCTGGGCGATGGCGAGGAGGGTGAGGGTCAGCAGCATGGTGAGCTCGGTGGCCGGTCGGTGGGAGGAGGTCAGCGCGGAGTGACGGTCGCCGGGGGCGGCGGACCGGGAACGAGCTGAACTTGAAGTCGGTTCGGGTCGGGGGCGGGGCGCTCTCGGCCGGTGAAGACCTGGACCGCGTCCCCCGATAGCGTGAGCTCTGCGAGGGCGGACAGGCTGTAAGGAGCGTGCACGAAGATGGGCGGCGCACCTGGTGCCGTTGCCACCGCGAAGACCCACGGCTCGAACGCCGTGACCTTGCCCGCTGGACTGGCCTCGATGAGGGTCTCGAAGCGCTCGGCCTGGTCGCGTGAGACCTCCAGTGCGATGGGGAGGGTGCCCCTCTGCGACGAGCTGAGCTGACCCGCCGCGGCGAGCGCCACCAGCGCTGTGGCGAGGGCTGCGCCGAAGGGGCCCCGGGCAGAGGTCACGCCGGTGAGCACGGCGAGGGGGGCCACGAGGGTCAGGGCGTACCAGTCGTGGAAGCGGCCGGAGACCGTCGTGATCGCGAACCCTGCTGCGGCCCATGCGAGGAGGAGGAGGGCCGTGGACCTCCCCCCCTGACCCGTATGGCGGACCAGGGCCACCAGGCCACCGACGACGAGGAGCCCGAGGAGGACCCCGCCGCCAGGGATCGCGGCGCTGAGCGCGTGGGCCATGGAGCTCGCCATGGCGCCCAGGGACTCGCGGCCGGGCGTTCCGGACTCCGCGTGCCCTCCGAGCCCGCCGAGGACGGCGGTCCTGGCGACGAGCCCGAGGCCGAGGCCCACGACCGGGCCGATCGCTGCGCGCGCCGCCGCGGGGAGGTCGGCGCCAGGCCGGGCGTAGGAGGCTGCGAAGATGACGGGCAGAGCGATGACGCCGCTCTCCTTGGAGAGCAGCGCGCAGAGGGCGAGGGCGCCGGTCCACACCGGACGGGCGCCCCGGTGGGCGGCGAGCGCGGAGGCGGTGATGAAGAGCACCGCGAGCGCGTCGGCGCGGCGCGGTGCGTAGGGGACGACCTCGAGCTGGGCGTGGTGCAGGACGTAGATTCCGACGGCGCTCAGGGCGGCGAGGACCGTCGCCTTGCCCGGAGCTGCGGACAGCGCGCGCGCGAGCGACCCCGCGAGGAGCCCGAGGAGCGTGGCGGTGATCGCGACGAGGGAGATGTCGGTCCGGGAGTACTGGGCCGGGTCCAGGCCGCCAAGGGCGTGGTCGAGCCCGAAGCTCAGGTGGACGAGCGGCCGATAGAAGCGGCCATCGGGGTAGCGCCCGCCCATGAGCTCGTCTCCGAAGACCCCGAACAGGTCCCCTGCGGAGTGGACGGCAGAGGCCGCGATGAGCGGGTAGCCATCGAACCCTAGGAGGGCGTCGCCGCTCACGGGTTCGTAGATGATCCAGGCGAGGATCCAGGCCGCGCCGAGGAGCGCGACCGCTTGCGTGGTGATCGAGCGGGCCATCAGCCTCCGTACCCGATGCTCTGGATGCGGCTCGTGACCTCCTCGTCTCCGGCCGCCTCCGGGTCACCGAAGTCTCCCTCCAGGCCCGCCTCGCCCAGCTCCTCCTCCGCGGTCAGGCGGCGCACCGTCCGTGGGGTCCGCTCGATGGACGGGCTCGGGTCACCCTCGAGGCGGGCGGGGATCGGCTCACCCATGAGGTGATAGAGCATCGGGGCGACGTCGGTGAGCTGGGCTCGCGAGCGCTCGCTGTCCCCCTTGATCGAGGGTCCTGCGATGACGAGGACGCCGTCCAGCGCGTGGTCGGGGAACGGCGGAGTGCCCACGGAGATGGGGGGGCCGAAGAGGTCCGTGTAGACGCGCCAGGCCGGGTCGAACTCCACGATCAGGTCCGGGACGCGGGCGTCCTGGAGGGGGCCGGGGTAGAGGTCGGCGCCGCGGTGGACCCCCCGCACGAGCGGGACGCCCGCCGGGAGCTCGAGCGTACCGAGGCGCGCCGTGAGCTCCTCGATGGCCTCCGCGGCCCCTTCGCGCGCGAGGGGGCCCGCCGCCTCTCGGCCAGCGATGTTCAATCGGATCGCCCCGAAGTTGCCCTCGGCGACGTCGGCGAGGGCGCGGCTCGCCCCCAGGTCGAGGGTCGCCAGCCTCGCGGCGCGCTGTGAGACCTTGGCCTGCGCGAGCGGGCCCACGGCGGAGGCGCCCGTGGACTCCCCCTCGCGTTGGACGCTCCATCCTTCGTCAACGAGCCACCGGTGGAGGTTGAACGCGCGGCGATAGCTCTTGAACCCGTGGTCGGAGAGCAGCACCACGGTGGTGTCAGGTCCGACGCGCTCGATGAGGTTGCCGAGGATGCCGTCGAGTCGCCGGAGCAGCTCCCGGATCTCCGCCCCCTGGAGGTCGAGGTTCGGCCGGTGGCACAGGACGTCGAGGCTCTTGAAGACGAACATGCAGAGCCGCCAGTCCTGCCTGCCCGCGAGCTCGAGTAGCTCTTGCTCCTTGAGGTCGAGCTGTCGCCGGACCAGGTCGAGGTCGGCGACCTGGTCCTGGCGCCACACCCCGAGGTCCGGAACGAAGCCCTTGGTCCGGAGCTCGTCGGCGAGGCCCCGTGGGTGGGCGTACGGCGCGCCGAAGGGGCTGAGCATGCCGGCCACCAGCGTGCCGTCGATCTGCTCGGGGGGATAGGTGATCGGGACGCCCCAGACGTGGCTCCGCTGGCCGCGCCCGGAGAGGACGCGCCAGATGGGCGGCGCCGCCACATCGGTGGCGGCGACCAGGCGAACGTCGTAGCCCTCCTCCTCGGTCTGGAAGAAGGAGTACACGCCGTGGACTCCGGGGCCGACGCCGGTGGTGATCGTGGGCCACGCCGCGCTGCTGATCGGGATCCTGGTGGACTCGAGGGCCGCGGTCCGGCCCCTGGCCATGAGCGCCGCCAGGTGGGGGAGCTCGCCCTCGGCCACCATGGGGTCGAGGAGGTCGAAGGTGGCGCCGTCCCAGCCCACGACGAGCACGCGGGTCCCGTCCTCGGATCCGCCGCAGCCCGCGAGCGCGAGGGCGCAGCAGGCGATGGTGGAGAGGGCGGAGCGGGGTCTCATGGCGGGCGCAGCGGCAGTGTACGAACCCGACCCGCCCGGGTTGGTCCGTGGCCCCGAGCCCAGGGGATTCTCCGGTGGCTGCTCGCACCGCTCAGCGCGCTTCGTAGCCTCTTGTCGGTCCATGCGTCTCGTCCTCCACGTCACCCTCTCGATCCTCGGTCTCGCCGCCTGCGGGGGGCCCTCGGGCCCGCCGGAGGGCGTGCCACCCACGGTGGTGCTCGTCTCGATGGACACCGTGCGCGCCGATTCCCTCTCGGCCTACGGCGGGCCAGAGGGGGCGACCCCCCACCTTGATCGGTTCGCGGCGGGCGCCACCCGCTACGTCTCGAGCTATTCCGCGGCCCCCTGGACGATGCCGAGTCACGCGTCGATGTTCACGGGTCTCTTTCCGTTCGAGCACGGGGCGCACTCGTTCCTCCCCGGGCCGGGTCACCGTGGGGACAATGTCTTCGCGCTACACCCGCGCTTTCAGACGCTGGCGGAGGAGCTCGCCGCCGAGGGGTACGCGACCTGCGGGGTGGTCTCCAATACGGTCTACCTGCGGCCAGGGCTCGGCCTCGACGCCGGCTTTCAGCGCTGGGATGTGCGCCGTGAGAGCGGGGAGAGGGTCACCGCGCGAGCCCTCGAGTGGCTCGACACGAGGGCGGGGGGAGATCGACCTGCGTTCCTGTTCGTGAACTACATGGACGCCCACCGGCCCTACGCCACCGACGGCCCCGAGGCGGGCGGGCACGCCGCGCTGGACGGACTCATCGAGCGCGTCATGGTCTCGGAGGAGCCCGCCGGCGACGCGGGGCTCGAGGTCCGCGCGCTGCACCAGCGGGCCGTGACTCTCCTCGACACGGAGGTCGGAGCCCTGCTCGCTGGGCTCCAGGCGCGGGGGCTGCTCGACGACGCGCTGGTCATCATCACCTCGGACCACGGCGAGGCCTTCGGCGCCCACGGCATCGTCGAGCACTCCAAGGACGTGTACGAGGAGCTCGTCCGGGTGCCCCTGCTGGTGAAGGCCCCGGGCCAGACCACCGGTCGCGTCGCCAACGAGCGCGCCTCCTCGGTGGACGTGCCCGGCCTCGTGGCGGGGGTGCTGGGGTCTTCGGGCTTCCCGACGCTCGCCCGGTCCTTCACACGCACCCCCGGCAATCACCCCGTGGTGGTGGAGAACTACTACAGCCGCCTGCGCGACCTGGAGCGCTTCGGTGATCGATTCCGGCGCCGTCGCGTGGCGCTCTACGACGGCTCGAAGAAGTTCATCCTCGACTCGTCCGCGGCGCCGGAGCTCTACGACCTTGCGGCGGATCCCGCCGAGCTGGATGACCTTGCGGATCGCGACGCGACGGCCGTGGCGGACATGGCCGGGGTCCTCGAGGCCCTCCTCGGTTCCGGCGCCTTCCAGGGCGAACGGGCGCTCCCCGATCAGCTGACCCGTCAGCAGGCGGACGAGATGGGGGAGCTGGGTTACGGCGGCGGAGAGGGTCGTTGAGCGCGCTCCGGGGCAGCCTGGCCCTCATGTTGCTCGCAGCCTGCGGCGACGGGGGAGCGGCGGCTCCGCCCCACGTCATTGTCCTCTCCCTGGACACGGTCCGCGCGGACCGGCTCGGGTGCTACGCGGGAGGCCGCTCGCGTACGCCCAACCTCGATGCGCTGGCCGAGGGCGCGGACCGCTATCGGTCCTGCGTGGCCACGGCACCGTGGACGCTGCCCTCCCACGCCTCGATGTTCACCGGGTTGTTCCCCTTCGAGCACGGCACCCACGGCTTCCGCGTCGCGGACTACGTGGACAACGCTCACCCGCTGCACCCTGATCACCTCACCCTCGCGGAAGGCCTGCGTGCGGCGGGCTACCGGACCGCCGCCTTCGTGGCCAACACGGTCTACCTCGCCAACCGATTCGGGCTCGCCCAGGGGTTCGAGACCTACGAGGTCCGCCGGCTAGGCGCCGGGGCCATGACCGATCGAGCGCTCCGATACCTCGACGAGCGGGACCCCGGGGCGCCGTGCTTCCTCTTCGTCAACTACATGGACGCCCACCGCCCCTACGGTATGGCGCCCGCTTCGGAGCTGGCGCGCTTGCCAGAGGAGGAGCACCCCGCGATGTTGCTGGAGCGCCTTTGCGAGCGGGTCATGCTCGGTGGCGAGGCGCCGGGAGCGCTCGGGGAGCGGGTCTCGGATCTCTACGATGGGGGCCTCGAGGCGCTCGATCGGGAGGTGGGGCGCCTGCTCGATGGGCTCCGGGAGCGCGGCCTCCTCGACGGTGCGCTGGTCCTCGTGACGTCGGACCACGGGGAGGCGTTCGGGGATCACGGCATCGTGGAGCACGGCAAGGACGTGTACGAGTCCCTCATCTCGGTCCCGCTCATCGTGAAGCGCCCCGGACAGGCGGAGGGGGCGACGCGGGCGGAGCTCGCGTCGCTGGTCGACGTGCCCGGGCTCATCGCCGGGTCGATTCCGGGCGCCCCAGGGGCCCTCCTGCGGGAGGACTTCCCTCGGCTTCCCGGAGGAGGCCACCCCGTGACCGCGGAGGTTCACTTCGCACGGCCCCGGGAGCTCCTGCTGTATGGCGAGCGATTCCAGCGTGAGCGGACCGCTCTGCGCGAGGGGCGCTTCAAGTTGATCGTCGGCGCCGCGGGGGTGGAGCTCTACGACCTCGACGCGGATCCTGAGGAGCAGGACGACCTCGCGCGACGTGAGCCGGCCCGTGCCAGCGCGCTGAGGTCGCGCCTCGACTCATTCCTGGACGCCGGGCGCTACCGGGGAGAGCGGCTCGCACCATCTCCGGCGTCCGCCGCTCAGTCCGCCGAGACCCGTGTCCTCGGCTACGGTGGTCCGAAGTGAGGCGCCCTGCCCTGGGACGAGGTCCGGGGCTCATGAGAGGGACGTGAGCCGTCGTTTGATGATCGGGCCTGGGTGGGCGACTCTTCTCTTGGAACGAAGCTATCCCCAGCTCTTCCGAGCCCCTTCCCGTACCCAAGCCGACCATGAATCGCTCGCTCTTCTCCCTCCCGGCGATCGCCTTCACAGCGCTGACGACCACCGCGCTGACGACCACCGCGCTCGCGCTCCCCGCCGTGGCGCAGGGGCCCCTCCCGCCGCCGCCGAACCCGCCGCAGAACCCTCAGACGGCCGAGAAGGCGGTGCTGGGCAAGATGCTGTTCTGGGATGAGCAGATGTCGAGCGACGGGACCATGGCCTGCGGCACCTGCCACATGCCTGGCCACGGTGGCTCGGACCCCCGGGCCGCGGGACCCGCGGCGAACCCGGGGCCGGACGGGGTCTTCCTGACGCCGGATGACATCTTCGGCTCGCCTGGGATGCACGACTCCAACTCGTTCGGTCACTTCGTCGAGGACAGCGAATTCGGCTTCGGGGCCCAGGTCACCGGCCGCTACGCCCCGAGCATGGTGGCCGCGGCCTACTTCCCGGAGCTCTTCTGGGACGGCCGCGCCTCGGGCACGTTTGTTGACCCGCTCACCGGCTCGGTCGTGATTCCCCAGGGCGGGGCCCTGGAGAGCCAGTCCCTCGGGCCGATCATGTCGGACGTGGAGATGGCCTGGTCTGGCCGCTCATGGAGCGCGGTCACTGATCGCCTCGCGGACGCCGAGCCCATGGCGATGGCGACCGCCCTCACCCCCGACATGGTCTCGGCCCTCGCGGTGAACGGGAGCTACCCGGCGCTGTTTGATGCGGCGTTCGGCTCGACGGAGATCACGCCCGTGCGGATCGCCTTCGCGCTCGCCGCCTACCAGCGCACGCTGATCCCGGACCAGTCGAAGTTCGACCGGGTGATGCGGAACCAGGCCAACTTCACGCCCCAGGAGAACAACGGCTTCGGGGCCTTCCGGAGTCAGGGATCCCGCTGCAACCAGTGCCACAGCGGCTCGCTCTTCTCGGATGGCCAGTACCACAACCTGGGTCTGCGGCCGATCAGCGAGGACAACGGTCGCCAGAGCGTCACCGGCCAATTCAGTGACCGCGGTCGCTTCAAGACACCTTCGCTGCGGAACGTCGACCTGCGCGGCCGCTTCTTCCACACGGGCGCGCCGGGGATCAACAACCTCAACGACGTCATGGTGTTCTACAACAACGACGGCGGCCCCTTCGGTCAGAACAAGGACCCGCTGCTGAACAACCTGAACGTGCCGGGCAACGTCCGCCCGGATCTTGTCGCGTTCCTCCGCACGCTCACCGATCCGCGCGTGGCCAACGAGACGGCGCCCTTCGACCGGCCGATGCTCTGGAGCGAGCGCCAGTTCGCCAACCCCGCGCCGCTGCCCTTCGGAGCGGTGGCCGGTGCCGGCGGGTTCGTCCCCCAGATCATCGCCACCGCCCCGCCCAAGAGCGGCAACGGCGGCTTCCGGGTGGGTCTCCACGGGGCGGTCGGCAACACCTTCGCCGTGCTGAAGGTGAACCTGATCGCGATCCCGGGGACGGCTACGGTGGCTGACCTGCGGAACGGCTTGCCGCTCGCGCAAACGGTCCAGGGCCTTGGGCCGGGGAACGGCACCGCGACCTGGATTGACGCCGACGCCACGGCGCCGGTGCTCGTCGGGTTGACCTACGAGGCCCAGTGGCTCGTGCGTGACTTCTCTGCCAACAACAACATCGCGCGCTCCTCGGCGGTCCTCATCACGATCGAGTGACCTGCGGAGGGAGCGGGGGACTCCGGCGAGCGGGGCGTTGATCCTTCGGGGTCGACGCCCCGCCCTGTTTGTGCTCCAGGGGGAGGTCGGCTCGATGACCCGCGGGGGCAGGCGCGAGCGTCCGGCGGGTGACCCAGCGGAGAACCCAGCTGGCCGGCCGGGCACGCAGGCGCGCTGTCGAGGCCGGTGCCCGGCGGTCAGCCCACCGGCAGGTCGACCGTGATGCGGAAGGAGCCCTCTTCGGTCGTCACGGCCGCGCGCCCTCCCAGAGCGGAGGCGCAGCCCTCGACGATCGCGAGCCCGAGCCCGACGTGCTGGTCGCCTGCGCTGCGGGCCTTGTCTGCCTGCCAGAACGGCTCGAAGGCTCGGACGGCAGCCTCCTCGCTGATGCCCTCTGATCGATTCTCCACGACCAGGGTCGCGAACTCGGAGTTGGCGCGGGTCGTCACAGAGATGGTGGTCCCCACATCTGCGTGGTCCACCGCGTTGCGTGCGAGGTTGGAGGTGATCCGCCGCACGACGGCCGGCGCGCCGGAGCCCAGGTGGGGGCCGCCTCCGTCGCTGTGGAAGGCCACGGTGAGCAGGCGCTCGTCAATGATCGCCTTGAAGTCATCAAAGGCTCGCCCCATCTCCATCGCGAGGTCCACGGCCTGCGCGTCCTCCACGGCGGCCCCCGAGCGCCGCAGGAGCAGGAGGCTGTCCACGATTTGCTGGAGGTCGAGGGCGGCGGAGAGGTTGTTCTTCAGGACCTCCTCCAGCTCCTCGGGGCTCCGCTTGCGACGCAGGGCGACCTCGAGCGCGGCTCGCAGGCCGGCGAGCGGCGTGCGGAGCTCGTGGGCGATGTCGTCCGTGAAGCGCTGCTCCCGGGCGAAGGACTCCGCGAGCTGGGCGCGCGACCGCTCGAGGGCGTCCACGATGGGGGCGAGCTCGACCGGAGCTCCTGCGAGGTGCACCGACTCGTCGAGGTGCCCCTCCCCCAGGCCCTCGATGGTCCGGGTCAGGGCCCCGAGAGGAGCCATGCCGCGGCGGACGCTGGAGCGGATGAGGAGCGCGGCAGCGATCAGGGCGCCAACGCCGCCGAGCAGCATGAGTCGGGCGAGGTCTGCGGACCGCTCGAACTCCTCCTGCATGGGGACCACTGCGAGCAGGAGGAATTGATCCCCGGGCAAGAACGGCGGCTCGGGGGGGTGCGGTGCCCGTCGTTCTCGGTCGCGCCGGCCAGCTCGGCCGTCCCCAGGGCGAGGTGACTGGAGACCCCTGAGACGCGGCACAAAGGACGCCGTCGCGATGCGGTAGTGGAGGCCGTCCTGGCCCACGGTCTCGACGAACTGTAGGCCTGAGGCGACGCCTCTTGGGCCGGGGTCCCGAGGCTCAACCCGCGGGACCCTCACCGCCGGGAACCCTGTGGAACGGCAGAGCTCCTCGGCCTCATCGGCTCTCCAGCAGATCCATGCGTACTGACTCAGCGGGCCGCCCCGCCCCAGGGGGATCGACGTATCCCCAGCGCGGCTCGCGAAGACGGAGTCCGCCACCGCTCGCTCGGCGCCGAGGGCGATGATGCTGCCGAGGTTGTTCTCCCCAGCAGAGCGCGCGCCGCTTCGATAGGCCTCGAAGATCAAGCCACCAGATCCGAGGATCGTCGCCGTCATGGCGACGGTGGCGCTGACCACGACCCGTCGCTGGATGCTCCCGGTCGCCATCAGGGCTGACCCGGCGCCGTGAGGATGTATCCCTGGCCGCGGCGTGTGTGGAGCACGCGTGGCTCGCCAGCGGCCTCCAGCTTCTTGCGCAGGTAGCCCACATAGACGTCCACGACGTTGCTGCTGGCCTCCGTCTGTTCGCCGTAGAGGCTGAGGTGAGCCTCAGACCGGGTGACGATCTCGTTCGGTCGGTGGGCGAAGTACTCGAGGAGGGCGTACTCCCGGGCCGTCAGGTCGACGGCTCGGTCGTTCATCTTCACCCCCCGATCCGCGGTGCTGACGACCAGCGGCCCGACCTGGATCACGGGCGACTTGATCTGGAACTTTCGCCGCAGCAGCGCGCGGGTCCGGGCGATGAGCTCCTCGATGGCGAAGGGCTTGACCAGGTAGTCGTCGGCCCCGGCGTCGAGCGCGCGCACCCGGTCCTCGACGCTGTCCCGCGCCGTCATGACCATGATGTGCACCATGTTGCCCTTGGCTCGGGTGCGCTGGAGGACGTTGAGACCGTCCACTCCCGGGATCATCAGGTCGAGGATCACAAGGTCGTGCTCCCGCTCCTCCATGGCCTGCAGGGCCCCGTTGCCGTCACCGGCGACGTCGACGGTCCACCCCTCGTCTCGGAGCGCCGTCACCACCGGGCCGCGGAGTGGGCCGTAGTCTTCAACGACGAGGATTCGCATGGGCGACCAACGTAGCCGGACGCCCAGTGGCCTGGATCGGTTCCTCTCACCTTCCTCTCACCGAGGGGTCTCGCTGTGAACCTGCTGGGGTGCCTTCGATCACGGGAGGGAGTGGCGGAGCGAGCGACGCCGGGCCGCGCTTGAAGACCCAGGCCACCACGAGAATGGCGACGACGCCGAGCCCAAGGGCGAGGGACCACCAGACCTCGACGAGGCCGCCGCCGCGCCGGAGGACGAACCAGCCCGCCAGCGGGAGGGCGATGACCCACCAGGCGAGGAAGTTGAAGACCGCGGGGGGGACCGTCCTCCCCATACCGCGGAGGATGCCCGCGCCGACCACCTGCAGGCCGTCCACCACCTGGAAGGCCGCGGCGATGGGGAGGATGACCGCAGCGATGGCGAGGGCCCCGGGGTCGTTGGGGATGTACAGGTGCGGGAGCCAGTGCCTGCCGGCGTACAGGAGGAGGCCGAGGGCGGCCATGGCGACGCCGCCGAGGCCGAGGGCGAGCTGCGCGCTGGTCTGGGCATCAGCAAAGCGTCGCTCCCCGATCAGGTTGCCGATCCGCGTCGTGGCAGCCAGGGCGATACCGAGCGGGACCATGAACGTCATGCTGGCCATGTTGATCACCACGCCGTGGGCGACCGTGGCCTGGATCCCGAGCATGCCGGCGAGGTAGGTGGTCGCCCCGAAGGCCCCCATCTCAAGGGTCAGGTGGAGGGCGACGGGGATGCCGTAGCGGAGGACGCGGGCGATGCCGGCCCACGAGCGCGACGCTCGATCCCAGCTGACCCACGCGCCGCGCAGGAGGCGGTGGCGTCGGACCATCCAGAGGATGGCCAGGCACATGAAGGTCCGGGTGCCTCCGGTCGCGAGCCCCGCGCCGGTGATGCCCCACCCAAGCTCGAAGATCAGGAGCCAGTTGGCGACGACGTTGACCACGTTGGCGATCAGGGCGACGGCGAGCGCCGGCTTGAGGATCCCGCGCCCCTGCAGGTGCTGCCTGAAGGCGATGTAGACGAGAAAGAACGGCGTCGCGAAGGACTGGCTCAGGGCATACCGCTCCCCCGGATCGCCGAGGCGTGCCGCGCTCTCCACGTCGATGCCGGCGGCTGTGACGACGTCACCGGAGCCCGCGATCCACTCGGCGAAGCTGCAGGTCGCCTGGATGAGCTCGGCGGTCAGGAAGCGCAAGCCGATGACCGGAGCAGAGGCCAGGAGAGCCACGAGGATGCCTCGCTGGAGCGCGCGCCCGAGCGCCTCCCGGTCCCGGGCGCCGTGCCCCTGGGTCACGATCGGATCGATGCCCATCACGAGGCCCATACCTGCGACCTGGGTCAGGTGCACCCAGACCCCCGCGAGCAGCGCGGCCGCCACGGCCTCGCTGGACCATCGGCCGAGCATCAGGAGGTCTACGAGGCCGATGGCCATCCAGCACACGTTGGTGAGCAGGATCGGCAGGGACAGGCGGCAGAGCACGCCCAGTTCTTGGCGGGTCTTGGTCAAGGGAGACAGCAGCACGGGGGCGGCAGGCCGGGGACAATACGCGCTGGGCCGCCGCGCTGCCTGATCCCGGGTCCCCGGACTTCGGCGGATCAGCGCAAGGGCGCTCACAGGCGCGGGGCGCGGTGCGTACCCTCAGGCGAGATGAGCCTTAAGCGAGGAGCGGAGTCCCCCGGGCGGGATAGGGCGGCGGTCCAGCAGGGCAGCCGGGACGCGCTCCTGGTCTTCCTGTCCACGCTCAGCGTGGCGTTGATGGGCCTCCTCGTCCTGATCCGGCTCTACCCCGACCGCTTCGGGTTCGTGGGTCCTGGATCAGCCGCGCCTCCGCTCCAGCAGCGAGTGGAGGCGACCGGCCCGGCCGACCTCCCGCGGCCGGTCGCGAGGCGAGAGCTGGGGATTCCCACGCTCGCGCAGTCGATCTTCGCGGACGCCTCTCCCTCAGTGGTGCACGTCACGACGCGCTCGCGCGACACGGAGGGCAACGACTTCGACGCCTCCGAGTTTGTCTCGGGGACGGGCTCCGGGTGGGTCTGGGATCGCACGGGGCACGTCGTGACGTGCCTCCATGTCATCAACGGCGCGAGCTCAGCGCTGGTCACGCTGGCTGACGGGTCGGAGTGGGAGGCCAAGCTGGTGGGCGTGGACCCCGCCACGGACGTCGCCGTGGTCCGTATCGACGCGCCCCCGGAGCAGCTCGTTCCGGTGCGCATGGGGTCCTCTGGTGACCTCTCGGTCGGGGCTCAGGTCTTCTCGGTCTCCTGCCCTTACGGCCTCGCGCACTCGCTCTCCGTGGGCTACGTGAGCGGCCTCGGGCGGAGGATTCGTTCCAAGTCAGGTCAGTTCATCGACGCGGTGATCCAGACCGACGCCGCCATGCACCCGGGGTCTTCCGGGGGCATGTTGTTGGATGATCAGGGCCGCATGATCGGAATGAACGCGGCGATCCACGCGGACTCCCGTCGGCAGGTGGGCGTGGGTTTCGCGCTGCCGGTTGATCGACTGCAGGAGGTCGTGCCAGACGTCATGAGGTCAGGGTTTCGATGGGAGCCGCGGTTCGGGTTCGTGACGGCGAGCGATGCCAACAGCGAGGCGCTGCTGGGCAAGATCCGGGACGAGCCTGAGGCTCCGAAGGTCGGGGTCGTGGTCGCCGAGGTGGACGATGGCGGGCCCGCCGCCCTGGCCGGGCTGCGAGCCATGCAGACCGTGCGCACTGCTGGGCTGGAGGAGCAGCTGGTGGTCCGGGATGTGATCGTGGGGGCCATGGGGCAGGAGGTTCGTCGGCGGACGGACTTGATGGCGATCCTCAGGACCCTTGGTCCGGGGGAGCCTCTGGTCCTCCTCGTGGCCAAGCCTGCTGGGGTGGTGGATATCACGCTCGAGCCGGCGGAGCGCTCGGTCGCTGCCGCTGCGACGGATCGCTAGCGGGGAGCCACTGGGCTGGATCTCCAGCGCCCGGCGGCGGTGGACCGAGTGGCGCTCGCCGTTGCGGGGAGGGGACCTTGGTTCCCGGCGCTGACGAGCGGGAGGGGGCCAGCGACTCGGCGCGAACCTCCCGGCGGCGACCTGCCGACGACCGACGTCCGAGCGGCCGTGATGGGCTCCGGCCCGGCGGCGCAGGGGCGCCGCCCTTGGCGCTCAGCGCTGGAGCCAGAGGGGAGGGGGGACCCGCTCCGCCATGAACAGGGCGGCGATCAGCTCGTCGGACTCCCCGGTGACCCGGGGGCTCACGTACTCCCACACGATGTCCCCGCTGGTCCCGTCGATCTCGAGCGCCCGCCCCTGGGTCGACTCGGCCACCAGCAGGTTGCCCGCCGGGAGCTGTTGGACGGTGCCGCAGAAGAAGGAGGCGAAGGCCGAGGGGGGCGAGCCCGTCCAGCTCCAGCGGGTCGCGCCGGTCCCGGGATCGACTCGCAGGAGTCGAGAGGTCTCCGCCAGACCGCCTCGATTGTCGAAGATCAGCAGGGAGCCATCGCTGGAGACCGAGGGGTCGTGGGGAGCCCGCCAGCGAGAGGCCGTCGGCCCGCCCGTGAGCCAGGTGAAGCGCACGGCCTCGAGGTCCACCGCCACGACCAGGTCCAGGTCCCTCAGGCAGACCAGGGCCTGACCTGCGTCCACGCCAGGGACCGCGAGCGCCCGCGCCTCCTCCGCATCGAGGAGGTCGACGGAGTTGGCGTGCATGACGTCGCCGGTTCGGACCGTGAGCCGGTCGAGGAGGTCCGCGTAGGCGGAGGCGGCGAAGGCCTCCCAGAGGCTCACGGCGCCGAGGCGGTCCCCGTCAGGCCCGTACCGGACGAGGAGATCGTCGATGATGGGTTGGTCTGGATTGACCCTCGGCACCAGCCGCTCCATCCGGGAGAGGGCGAGGATCGATCCGTCGGGTGCAACGTCGAGGTCGTGGTGGACGCGATCCATCACGGCCCACCGGAGGGCGGAGTCGCGGTCGACGCAGACCAGCGCGCGCCCGGAGTGGATCGCGAGCAGGTCGCCGTTCTCCAGGAGGCGGACACGCCGCCATGGCAACTGGTGGGGACCCTCCGCGGGGGGCGCATCCGGGAGGTCGGCGTAGGGCCGTGCCCACCGGTGCACCACCTCCCCCTCCATGGACAGCAGCACGGCCTCCGCGGCGTCGCCCGAGCACATCAGGTTGAGCCCGTCCTCCGTCTGCTCTCGACTCCAGCGCAGGCGGCCGGTGGCGGCGGGCGCCGGGGCCGAGCCGGCGGCGTAGCCGATCTCTCCGAGCCCGCCAGCGCCGCCTTGGGACCTGCGGAACCCGAAGAGGCCTGGCTGATCCGTGGCCCAGCCGCGCTCGTCGGGCTGTTCGGCGTGGGGCCTCGGGGGGCCCTCACCACAGGAGGCGAGGGGCCACAGGCCGAAGAGCAGGAGCCCGCACGCCCACGGCCACAGGCCCCACGGGCGGCTCGCGAGCGGGCGCCGCTGCTCCTCCTGCCGTGATCCGATGCCCAAGGAGGGGGTCAGCTCCGGTAGGCCTCAAGGAGGCGAGCGGCCGCGGCGCCGGGGGGGAGAGCGCCCTGTTGTACTTCGCCCTCAAGCGCCCCCAGCATGGTCCGCACGTCGCCGTGGTCGCGGAAGTCGGCCATGAGGCGCTCCTCGATGATGGACCACATCCAGCGGGCGGCCTGCTCACCTCGGCGCAGCTCGAGGACCCCGGCCGCCTCGAGCGAGGCTCGGTGCTGACGGATCGTCTCCCACAGCTCCTCCATCCCGGACCCGGTCTCAGCGCTCACCACGACGGTCGAGGGCGTCCAGTGATCGTCCCTTGGCCTCAGGTAGCGGAGCGCCGCCTCGTGATCCCTCGCCGCGGCGCGCGCGAGGGCCACCCGCTCACCGTCCGCCTTGTTGACCGCGAGCACGTCGCCGACCTCGAGGATGCCCTTCTTGATGCCCTGCAGCTCGTCCCCGGCGCCAGGCAGCAGGAGCACCACGAAGGTGTCGACCATGTCACGGGCGGCGGTCTCGCTCTGGCCAACGCCGACGGTCTCCACCAGCACCTTGTCGTAGCCCGCCGCCTCACAGAGCAGCATGGTCTCCCGGGTTCGCCGGGCGACACCGCCGAGGGTCGCGGCGCTGGGGGAGGGGCGGATGAACGCGCCCTCGCGCCGCGCGAGCGTGTCCATGCGACTCTTGTCCCCGAGGATGCTCCCGCCGGTGAGCGCGCTCGAGGGATCGACGGCGAGGACGGCGACCCGGTGACCCTCGTCCACCAGCTGCCCGCCGAGGCGTTCGATGAGCGTGCTCTTTCCCACCCCGGGGACACCGCTGATGCCGATCCTGTGGCTCCGGCCCGTGGCGGGCAAGATCGCCGCCAGGAGCCGCTGGGCCAGGACCTCATCCTCGCGTCGCGTGCTCTCCACCAGCGTGATCGCCCGGGCGAGCTGGGTGCGATCGCCGGCGAGGACACCCTCCGCGAGGAGCTTCAATCGACCTTCGTCCTGCTCTTTGCCCTGATCCACGGGGGAGAGCGTAGCGCCTGAACGACGGGACCGGCAGCCCCGGCGACGATCGGCTCTGCGGCCCCGCGAGCAACCGGCCCTCCAGCCCGCGACCGGCCCTGCAGCCCGCGACCAGGACGGTCGGGCCGCGTCGCCTCCTTCTGGCCTGCCAGGCCTGATCCCCGGGCCGGGGCCAAGAGGGTTCACAGAACGGGGTCCACCGAGACTCTCAGCGCAGGGAGCATCACGCGGGATCTTCCACGCGGAGCCCAATGGGGGGCCATTCCCTGGAGCCCGCGCGCTCAGAACTATCGCACCGTGACTTGCTGCCCGAGGCTGGCCCCCCAAGATCGGTGCCCTATCGGTCCTGAACCGGCGAAGGCAGGCACTCGGCGAAGGCGGGCACTCGGCCACCTCCTCCCGAGGGTGCGCTGCACGGAGCACCTCGCGACCCCTGACGTCCCATGATCCTCTGCCTCACCACGCCCGCGCCGGACCCTGAGGTCTCGGCGACGTCCCTCTCCCGGCTCGGGTTCGAGCCGGTGGCCCCGGGTGCCAGCCTCATGACGGACGGGGCCGCAGTGATTGACATGGACACCTCGCCCCGCGCCCGCGCGGGGGTCCGGGTGTGGCGGGGGGCGCTGGCCGGCGAGGTGGAGGCGACCCTCGAGCTCCACGGGGCCGCGGCCTTCGAGGGGGGGCAACTCGTCACGGCCCCCTCGGGGGTCCCTGTCTGGGTGATGGACGGCGTGGGCCCTGCGCACGAGCTCGGCCGGCTCGGCTCGCTCCTTGGGACCTTCGCTGGCATCTCCATCGAGACCCCGAACCTCTCTCGCTCCGTGGCCTTCTGGTCCGGTCTCCTCGACGCGCAAGTCGCGGCGGGCGGCATCGATCAGGGGTGGTTGACCCTCCGGCGGGACGGGATGGAGGACCTGAGCTTCATGGGGCCGCTGGCGTGTCCGCACTCCTTCGCGAACCCCTCGCTCACCTACTTCAATGGCGACCGCAACGCCGACGTGATCCGCGCGGTCCGAGCGCGGGAGATCCCGGTGTTCGAGGAGGTGGGCGGCACGGAGAGCACGCCGGCCGAGAACATCATCCTGCGGGAACCCGGCGGGCTTGGCTTCTTCGTCTTCAATGACTGAGCCAGCCTTCAGCGCCTGAACGGGCCTTCAGCCACGGGTCAAGTCTCCGACCAGGGGCCGAGTCATCCACCAGCGGCCGGGTCCTCAACCACCGATTGGCCGCGGGCGTCGTCTCCGTCGCCTCCATCCGCCCCGTCATTCAGCGGCGCGCTCAATGGCGGCTCGGATGTGCCCCGAGCTCCCTGTGTCCCGAGCTCGCTGTGTCCCGAACTCGCTGTGTCCCGAACTCGCTGTGCCCCGAGCCCTCTGGGCCCCGCGGTCTCAGGGCTGGAGCCTGAAGGCGCCCAGGGCGCCGGGGACCTCTGCGTCGTCGGCGATCGCCCTGGCGGCGACCTCGCCGATGGCGGGTCCTAGCTTGTACCCGTGCCCGGAGCCCCCGCCCAGGAGCCAGAGGCCTGCGGCGCCCGGATGCCGATCCACCAGGATCTCCGACCGCTCCCTCATCGTGTACTGGCAGACCCGGGCATCGATGAGCGGTGCGCTCGCAAGCCCCGGGAAGCGGTGGGCCAGGTAGGCGCGTGCGCGGTCGAGCCGGGCGGGGTCGACCACGCGGTCGCCGTGGGTGGGGTCCCAGTCGCCGCCGTGTGTGTCCTCGCCCAGCTTGAACCCCCGGCTCAGCCCGTCGGGGATGCCGTACCAGAAGCTGTCATCTCCAAAGAGCGGAGCGGCGTGCTCCGCCCAAACGGGCAGGTTGAGGTGCTCCTCGGCACCAGGAGGGGGGCCGAATGAGAAGACATCCTGGCGGGTCACCTTCAAGCGAGCTCCGAGGGCGTCGGGGAAGAGCTCGGGCATCCAGGGACCCGCTGCGAAGACCGTGACGTCGGCGTCGAGGACGGTCCCGTCCGAGAGGCGAACGCCTTGGCAGTCCCCGTTCCGATCGAGGTCGGGATACGCGGAGGAACGGAGGGTTCGGCCGCCGGCCCTCTCGACCTCGCCCCACACCACCTCGCAGCCGCGTCTTGCGAAGAGGGCGCCGGCCTCCGGCTCGAACACCGCCCAGGGCACGTCCGCGGAGCCGATGGCCGGGAACCGAGCCTCGAGCTCGTCGCGACCCAGCTCTTCGAACGGGACGCCGTTCGCACGGAAACCGTCGATCGAGCTCCGCTCGAACTCCCCGGCCTGGCTCGCCATCCAGAGCACGCCGCGTCGGTCCATCAGCTGGACCCGGGCCTCGGCCTCGAGCTCTGTCCACAGGTCGAGGGCGCGCGTCACGAGCGGGACATAGTGGTGCTCGGCACCGTAGGCTCGCCTGATGACGCGGGTCTCTCCGCCCGAGCTCGCGCGCCCATTGCCTGGACCCCATGCGTCCACCAGGGTCACATCCCACCCGAGCCGAATGAGGTGCAGCGCCGTCCAGCCGCCGAGGGCTCCTGCGCCCACCACGATGACCCGCGGTTGAGAGTGACCTGCTCTTGTCATGGGCTCCAGTCTACGGAGATCGCGTCAGGGCTCATCCACGCCCCGGGGGCCGTCGTTGATCGAGCCGATGAACTCGGCGAGCGCCTCCGGACTCGCGGCCAACCGCTCCTTCTCGGCCTTGGAGAGGCGCTTGATCCGGGCCTCGACGCGCTGGGCCAGGGAGCGGTCGCCCGCCGGGCTGAATGACTCGAGCGTGAGCGGTCCGCGGCCACGCAGGGACTTGGCTCCGCGGCCCTCGGAGTGCTCCGTGAAGCGCCGCTCCACGTCCGTCGCGACCCCCGTGTACAGGGCGTCGTCCGCCCTTCGCACGAGGTAGACCCACCATGGCGCGGGGTCGGGAAGACCCCCTTCGGGCGTTGGGTGCGGGCACGTCACGGGCTCAAGTGGACCAAAGTTATGGGGCGACGGGGAGGCCCCATGGCGCTCCAAGCCGCGCCTGGCGGGGTGTCCTCGGCCAGCGGCAGCTCGGGTCGGGGAGGAAGTCTGCGCCAGGTCTGGCAGCCCTGGAGGATGACCGTATTCTCCTCGGCAAGGGCGCCTCCTCCGATCCGCTTCCCTGGAGGAACGCTGCCCCTCGACTCACTTCGCTATACCAATTCGCACAATGACTCTCATCAAAACGATCTTCAAGACGGCGCGCGTAGCGCTGGCCGTCGCAGTGATCGCACCGCACATCACCGTCGAGACCGCATCGGCGCAGTACTTCGAGAGCGGTGGCATGATCGCCATCGAGATCGAGGACAAGGGCCCGAACGGCTGGGCCGCCCCCAGCTCTCCCACGGGCTTCAGCGGCGACGGGTTCCTTCGCTGGGACGGCTCCAACTACTTCAACAGCCCGGGGAACGCCGTCCTGACCTACCAGATCATCTCGGCCAATCCGGGCAACTACATCGTCCGGCTGCGTAATCGGCATGACGATCCGGACCCCACAATGGAGAACGACACCTGGATCCGGATGAACAACGGGCCCTGGATCAAGATGTTCTCCAACAACCCTGGTACGCCGGGCAACTGGAACTGGGAGTCGCGCTTCGAGCTCCCCGGACCGGTCTACACGAGCGCGAACTTCGACATCAACGCCGGGCTGAACACTCTCCAGTTCTCGGCGCGGAGTCGGGGGTTCATGATGGACCGCATCCATCTCTACCTTCCGGGGACCCCTGGTGGAACTTCCCTCTCGACGCCCCTGTCGGCGAGGTTGATCGGCAGCAACTACTGCACGCCTGCGGCGCTGAACTCCCGTGGGGATTGGGCTGGTCTCAACGCCGTGGGCCTCAGGGACGTCGGCGAGAACAACCTGACCCTGCGCGTGTCGCGGCTGCCGGCGGGCTCTCTCGGGATGGCCCTCGCCTCCCAGTCCCAGGGCCTCACCCCCCTCGCCGGGGGCGGTCAAGGGACGCTCTGCCTCGACGGCTCCGTGCTCCGCATGGAGTCCACGCTCTTCAACAGCGGCGCCGGCGGCTTGTCCGAGCTGAGTGTCGACCTGAGCTCGTTTCCTCCGCCGTACAACGGCGCGGTCCTCGCGGGTCAGACCTGGAACTTTCAGGTCTGGTATCGCGACGCCAACCCTCAGCCGACCAGCAACTTCTCCAGCGCGACGAGCGTGACGTTCGAGTAAGCGCTGATGGCATGAGTCGACGCGGCCCCCTGGCGATGGACTCGCCGGGGGGCCGCGGTCATTCCAGAGGGAGGGGCTGCATGGCTGCCTCCGTCTCGAAACGCGGGTGGTCGCCCACGGGATCCGAAGGGCCCCTCGCGAGCGCCAGCGACTCCCGGTTAGGGTGCGCCCATGAAGCCGAGGGAAAGGGTGGGGCGCGCGAAGACGTCAGACGGGACCGAGCTCGAGCTCTTCGAGCACGACGGGCACCACGAGATCGTGGCGGCCAAGCGGGCGCTGATGTCCTCCCGCCAGCACAACTCCGAAGAGGAGCTCGCGCAGCACGTCTGCGAGGGGCTCGAGCCGGGGGCGCGGGTGCTGATCGGGGGGCTGGGCCTCGGCTTCACGCTCCGTACGGCCCTGGACCTCCTCCCGGAGGGCGGGAGGGCGATCCAGGTCGAGCTGCTGGACGCGGTGGTCGAGTGGAACCTCGGGCCGGCCGGCGCCCACTCAGGGGATCCTCTGAAGGACCCCCGGGTGAAGCTCATTCGAGGAGACGTGAACAAGGTCCTCCAGCGCTATGGAGGGGCGCTCAACGCGCTGATGCTCGACATCGATAACGGCCCCGCGCCGATGGTCGACCGGCAGAACCAGGCGCTGTACGGTCGCGCCGGGATCCGGCTGGTGTGGGACGCGCTGCGTCCGGGCGGGCGCGTCGCCTTCTGGTGCAGCAACGAGGAGCCTGAGTTCGCGACGGCCCTGGCCAGGGGCGGCTTCGAGGTGTCCAAGCACCGCTCCTACGCGCGCCCCCGGCGGAAGGGGACGCGCCATCAGATCATCGTGGGCCGCAAGGTCTGAGTCGACCTGGGCTGCTCATCCCTCGGAGCGCAGCCACGCCATCGCCTCATCTCGGTCGTCGAAGTCGAAGGCCTTCACCTCCGCCGAGACGAAGTGCTTGCCCAGGGAGGGCAGGTGTTGGGCGGCCGAGCTGTCGGAGCAGACGGCGATGCGCTTGACGTGCTGGTGGTGGTCCTTGGCGAAGCGCAGGTGGGCCAGGAAGGACCCGAAGGAGGTCCACCCAGGGATCGACTTGGAGGCGATGAGGATCCCAGCGAGCCCTCCCTCGTCTTCGATCACGGGGTCGATCGCGGCGGCTGCGTCCGCGAAGTCCTCCTTCGTGAGGCGGCCGCCCGGCTCGAGCGTGGCGACCCGGGGGAGCGCCTCGGAGAGGGTCACGTGCAGGCCGCCGTCCTCGCAGGCGGCCCACGCCGCGGCCTCCTCGAGCTTGTCGAGGTCGAAGGCGCGGAACTGGCCCGGCATCATGAAGTTGGTCACCCGGATCGACGCGCGGATCCAGGTCGCGTCCGCGAGCATCGCGATCCGGCGCCACTGACCGCAGTAGGCGGTGGCGAGCTTGATGTCGTCCCACATGGCGCCGGCTGACATGGAGGGGCACTGGGAGAGGCGGATGACCGCCCGTACCCCGTTGCCGGACTCCGCCTGGGCCCAGATGGCCGGGCCGAGGATGTCTTCGTAGTCGGCGGTCGTGATCTCGTCGCCGATGTCAAAACCGAGCACGCCGTCGGGGAGGCCTTCAATGGGGGAGATCATGGGTCTTCAGTGAGGGTGGAATGGGGGGAGCGGCTCAGATGGACCACCCGAACTGAAGGGCGGCTCCGAAGGCCTCGGTACCGACCGCCAGTGTGAACTCGAGGGGCGCCTGGAGGTAGGTGGGGAAGGCGATACCCAGGCTCCACAGGTCCTGCTGCGTTGAGTCCAGATCGGTCAAGAACCCGGCGCGCACGACCACGGCGTCGTTCGACGCGCCCTCAACGTCACTCAGGTGAGGGTGCCCGGGGAGGCCCTGCATCGCGAGGGGGGTCCCGAGGCTGAGCTCTCCGCCGATGCGTAGGAAGCGTGACCCGCCCAGGCCCTGGAAGCGGCTGGTCGAATTGAGGTCGAGGTCGGCGGTGACCAGCCAGCCGTTCTGGCCATAGGCGAGGCCGGCGGTGGTCAGCGGCTCGAGCTCGTAGGCGTAGGAGACCCCGGAGACGGAGGGCGCCTCGAAGGTGTGCTTGAGGAGGTTTCGGGTCGCGATCCCGGCGCGCAGGCGGGGCGAGAGGTCCACGGCGACGCCGAGGTCGACGTTGGCGATGTCATCTCGACGGGTTCCCCCGTCGCCAAGCCCGGAGAGGATGTCGGACTGGTCCGCCTGGGAGACCGAGACCGAGTAGAGCCGGCTCTCGACCGACTGAAGCTTCGGCGTGACGCCCGCCGAGCTGGGCATGCCGAACAGCGAGAAGTCCGTGGCGAAGGTGAAGCCGATCTCGTCCACACGGACCGACGGGACGAGGACCTGCGAGGAGAGCTGGTCGAGGTCGAGCGGGTTGACGGTGTTGGCGATGGTCGTGAGGTCGGCGGCGTCGATCGAGGTCAGCCCACGGAGGTCGACGAAGCTGCGCCAGGTCAGGCCCAGGCTGATGGGGCCGCGGGGCAGGACGAAGGAGGCGCCGATCCCTGCGTCGGCGAAGACCTCTCCCCCGGCGAGGGAGGAGAGCTCGGCAGCAGCGGCGCTCCGGAGCGCCGCCTCGTTGGCTCCACCGAGGCCCGCCTGGAGGGCGTCGATGGAGTCCTGGAGGTTCTCCACCCCCTGACGAATGTTCGCCTCGTCGGCGCCCACGAAGGTCACGAAGGGTGCCGTCAGCTCGATCCGATCCGAGTCACGGGCCCGCTGGGCGAGGGCAGGATTCATGAAGGCGGAGTTCTGCGCCTTCGCCGAGGCGACCCCCGCGCCACCTAGCGAGAGCTGACGGGCGCTGGTGGCCTGGCCGAAGGCCGGGCCTTGGTGGAGGAGGGCTGCGGCGAGCAGGGCCCAGGGGACGAGTCTCATGGGACCATTCATGCCGCCTCCGGCGCCCGAGACCCAGGGTTCACCCGTCGAATCGTCAGGCTCGCGGGGACATGCATGTTGGTTGGTCGAGGTGGGCCGGAGTGGACTGGAGTGGGCTGGAGTGGACTGGGGGCCAGAGGGGGACGACATCGTGGCGCGACGTGGTGGGGCGACGTGGTGGGGCGATCCCTGCCGGCATGGCCCGCTCCCGAGGGGCGTGGTCCGGCTCAAGACCGCGCCGTGGGCCGCCAGCCTCGATGGGCTTCATGGGCAGAATCCGGCGCAGGGTCACCACGTCGGGCGTCGAGGCCCTGAACCCCATGGGTTGGGGGCTCCAGGGTTACCTCCTCCGTCGAGGCAAAGCGCGCGGGGCGGGGCGCGCCGAGGAGGTCTCGGAGCTCGGTCCGCCAACGCGCGTGCCTAGCGGTCGGACCGCCCCGGGCGTGGGCCGCGCCGGTCCGGCCGGCGTCCTCTCCGGTCATGGGAATCGGTGACCGGTAGCGCGGTCTCCCAACGGATCCCCCGGCGTCGAGCCTCGCGGACGTGCTCGTCGTGTTCGCGGGCCTTGGCCTCGAAGGCGCGGAGCCCCCGATCGAGGGCCTTGGCGAGTTCCTTGGCCGTCGCGCCAGCTTTGGCCTCCGCGATCACGGCCCCGCCGAGGCCGTAGGGATCCGGTTGGATCACGCTCATCCCGGCGCCAGGGCTGAGCCCCTCGAAGGTCGCTTCGCCCTCGAGGACGACGAAGTGGAATCGGCCGACGCGGTCCTCGTCCCAGGCCAGCGTGCTCGCCGCGTCTCTCAGACGCTGCCGCTGATCATCGTCGTCTGCGCGGAGCACGACCAGCGGCCGCATGTCGGCGGCGGCCACGTTGAGGGCGATGCGGAGGTCCTTCAGCGCCGGCAACCCGGCGATCGGCCTCGCCTTCGCAGCGTACGGCGCGCTGACCTGCTTGAGGGCCTCCTCGAATCGCGCGGCCGAGCCGTAGGTCATGGACGGAGACCTTGAACCGCGCGTGAGCTTCTTGCCCTCGGGGTCCAGGAGGGCGAAGGAGGTGTTCTCCAGCCCGCTGCGTCCGGCAAAGACGTACGAGAGGACCTTGGCTTCCGCAGCGTCTTCGTACGTCTGCGGCCGCACGCAGATGAACTCGCGGGAGGCTGCGACGACGCCTTCGTCGGACAGGACACGCCTGTCCGTTTGCTGATAGCCAGGTCACCAGACGCCGGGGACTCCCTGACATTGGGGCGCCGCCGACATGAAGAGGATCGGTCGCTTCGACCGCTTGGCCTCCTCGAGGGCTCCCGCCCAGGTGCCGAACCATGCGATGCCCGCCTCGGTCGGTGGGATGTGGGACTCCAGCGGTCCCTTGGGACCCTGCGCCGCGGGCGCCGCGGCGGTGAAGGTGGCGGTGGTGACGGCGGCCACAAGGAGCGAGGCGAGTCGTGTCGAGGTCTTCATCGTTGGTCGGGGCCCCCCTTGGCCCAGGAGCGTCTTCGACCAGCAGACCATGGATCTTCAGCCGCGATGCCTCGAGCCGCCGAGGCTCTAAGGCCCCTCTCATGGAGGGCCGCCCAGGGGCCCCTGGAGCTCAGGCCTCGGCGCCCAGCTTCTCGATGAGGGTCACCGCGGCCTCGGTGATGACGGTCCCTGGACCGAAGACCGCAGCGGCGCCCATCTCCAGCAGGGCGGGGACGTCCTGGGGAGGGACGACGCCTCCGACGACCACCAGGATGTCCGCGCGGCCCAGCCGAGCCAACTCGGCGCGCAGCGCGGGGACGAGGGTCAGGTGGCCGGCCGCCAGGGAGGACGCGCCGATGACGTGCACGTCGTTCTCCACGGCCTGCCGCGCGGTCTCCTCCGGGGTCTGGAATAGAGAGCCAATATCGACGTCCCAGCCGAGGTCTGCGAAGGCCGTCGCGATGACCTTCTGGCCGCGATCGTGGCCGTCCTGGCCCATCTTGGCCACCAGCAGCCTGGGTCGACGACCGGTGTCTCGCAGGAATCCATCGGCGGCGCCGCGGGCGGCGTCCAGGTTCTCGTTGCTGTCCTTCATCTCGGATCGGTAGACGCCGGAGACGGCCCGGATCGTCGCGCGGTGGCGCCCGAAGGCGTCCTCCATGGCAGAGGAGATCTCGCCGACCGTCGCCCGGCTTCGGGCGGCCTCGATCGACAGGGTAAGGAGGTTCTCTTCGTCCGCTCGAGGCTCTCCGGCCTGCACCTTGTGGGCCGCGCTCCGGAGGGCTGCGAGGGCGGCCTCCACGGCCTTCGGGTCACGGTCGCGCTTCAGGCGCTCGAGCCGCTGGAGCTGGGCCGCGCGGACCTCGGCGTTGTCGATGGAGAGCACGGGGACGTCCTCCTCGTGGTCGGGCCGGTGCTCGTTGACGCCGATGATCGGCTGGGCGCCGGAGTCGATCCGCGCCTGGGCGCGCGCCGCAGCCTCCTCGATCCGGAGCTTCGGTAGACCGTCCTCGATGGCCCGGGTCATCCCGCCGAGGGCCTCGACCTCGTCGATGTGTTCGTCCGCGCGCGCCTTGAGCTCCCGGGTGAGGCGCTCCACGTAGTGGCTCCCGCCCAACGGGTCGACGGTGCGGGTCAGGCCGCTCTCCTGCTGGAGCACGAGCTGGGTGTTGCGGGCGATCCTCGCGCTGAAGTCCGTGGGCAGCGCCAGGGCCTCGTCCAGGGAGTTCGTGTGGAGGCTCTGCGTCCCGCCCAGCGCTGCCGCGAGGGCCTCGGTCATGGTGCGCGGGACGTTGTTGTAGACGTCCTGCGCGGTGAGGGACCAGCCGGAGGTCTGGCAGTGGGTGCGCAGCGTCAGCGACTTGGGGTTCTTCGGCTCAAAGCGCGCCATGCGCTCTGCCCAGATCATGCGCGCCGCGCGCAGCTTCGCGACCTCCATGAACGGGTTCATGCCGATGGCGAAGAAGAAGCTCAGCCGGGGGGCGAAGTCATCGACGGAGAGCCCGGCGGCGATGCCCTTGCGGACGTACTCGATCCCATCCGCCAGCGTGTAGCCCAGCTCGAGGTCGAGCGTCGCGCCGGCCTCCTGCATGTGATAACCGCTGATCGAGATGGAGTTGAAGCGCGGCATGTGCCGCGACGTGAACCGGAACACATCCGCCACGCACTCCATGGAGGGGGTCGGCGGGTAGATGTACGTGTTGCGGACCATGAACTCCTTGAGGATGTCGTTCTGGATGGTCCCGCTGAGCTGCTCGGGTTGGACGCCCTGCTCCTCGGCCGCCACCACGTAGAGCGCCAGGATCGGGAGCACGGCGCCGTTCATGGTCATGGACACGCTCATCCGATCGAGCGGGATGCGGTCGAACAGGACCTCCATGTCGAGGATGGAGTCGATCGCGACCCCGGCCATGCCGACGTCACCGACGACTCGCGGGTGGTCCGAGTCGTAGCCGCGGTGGGTCGCGAGGTCGAAGGCGATCGACAGTCCCTTTTGGCCGGCGGCGAGGTTGCGCCGGTAGAACGCGTTGGACTGCTCGGCCGTGCTGAAGCCTGCGTACTGGCGGATGGTCCAGGGGCGCCGGACGTACATGGTCGAGTACGGCCCGCGATCGAAGGGGGCGGAGCCGGGGACGGTGCCCGGTTCATCGGTGCGGTCATCCGCGGCCGCGTAGCTGGACTCGATCTCGATCCCCTCCGGCGTGCTCCACGCCTCCGTGGCGCGGGAGGGACGGGCCGTGTCGGCAGGCTGCGCCTCGTCGTAGTTGAGGCCGGAGAGGTCAGGTTGGAGCGTCATCAGCGGGTCTCCGGTTGGCGCAGGTTGGCGACCGTCGAGCGTAGCTCTCCGAGGATCTTGGCCGCGTCGCAGCCCATGAATACGTGCCCACTCAGCCCCGCCGCGCGGAGCGCTTCATCCCTATCTGAGGGGCGCCGGGCCATCACGATCGACGCGGCGCCTGCTGCGCGGAGAGCTGCGCACGCAGGCTCCGCATGAATCTCGTAGTCGGCGTCGGTGCCGCAGAGGCAGGCCACGTCGGCGCCGGACGCCTTGAAGGCGCCCGCCAGGGCCTCGGGGCTGAGCGAGGGCTCCGACTGGGCGGCCAGGAAGCCGCCGGCCCGCAGCAGATCGCTGGCGAAGGCCGCGCGCGGGCCGTGGTCGGGGAGGGCTCCGAGGCAGGCCAGGAACGCGACAGGGGCGGGCTGGGCTCCCGCTGCGACCTCCTCGAAGACCGCAGCTTCGCTGATGGAAGGGAGGGAGGTCAGCGTGACCGGGGCTCCGCGGACGAGCCCGTCGCCAAGCTCCTCCATGGTGGCTCCAGCCGCGGCCGCCTGGATGCCGTGGGAGACATCCTCGACGGCTCCGATGACCACGTCTCCGCGGGCCGCGAGTCGTGCTCGTCGGGCTGCCTGTGTCGGGTCCTCCGCGGGCGGGGCCTGCTCGAGCTGCGCCTCCTCGACCGGCGGGAAGACAGACACCCCGACGATGGGGCGGCGGCGCGTGGAGACCTCGCGCATGAGGGCCTCGCGCGAGCGGCTGAGGGCCTCGGCCACGTCTCCGCCAGCGAGCGCCCCCGCGAGACCGCCGCGGGCCTCCACCTCCTGCATGATGGTCCAGGCGCCGCGGGCCAGGGCGTCCGTGCGCGCCTCGAAGGCGTGCGCTCCTCTCGCCGGATCCCCCACATGGTCGAGCCGGGCCTCCCTGGCCAGGACGAGCTGGATGTTGCGCGCGTTGCGGCGCCCGAGGGCGCCGGCCGGTCCACGGGAGCTGTCGTGGGGGAGCGTGGTGATGAGGTCCGCGCCGCCCATGGATGCCGCGAAGGCCCCCAGGGTGGTCCTCAACATGTTGGTCCAGTGGTCGCGTCGGGCGAGCCCCCTGGGAGAGGTCGTCGCGTGGAGCACGAGGGGCGCGCCACCTGCGCCGCCGAAGGCCCCCAGGACCTTGGCGTGGAGGAGGCGCAGGGCGCGGAGCTTGGCGACCTCTGTGAGCAGGTCGTGCCCGACGTCGAAGCGCCAGACGAACTGCCGATCGGCCTGCTCCACGGTCATCCCGGAGGAGGTCAGCCAGCGCATCATCTCGGCGTAGGAGGCCAGGGCGTAGCCGAGCTCCTGGAGCGCGTGGCCGCCGGCGCGATACCACGGGGACGCGTCGACGGCGAGGGCGCGCGAGGACCCCATGTGCGTCGCCGCGTGCTCCGCGAGGGTGCAGGTTTCGCGGCGGGCATCCGTGAGGTCGCCGGGCAGGGAGCCGCGGGCGGCGAGGGTCGCCAGGGGGTCCATTCCGAGGTGGGCCTCCACGCTGCCAGGGGTAAGGCCGCGCTCCGCGCAGAGCGCAGCGAACGTGGCGGCCAGCGGGAGGGCGTCGGCGCTGGTACCGAAGGCGATGGGGATGGCCTCGAGATAGACGCCGTCGAGGACCTGGTCGAGATCGTGGAGCCACTCCAGCTCCACTCCGCCCGCTGCGCTCGCCCGCTCGATCAGGCACCCGCTCGCGCCCCCGGCGAGGTCCTCCAGGAGGTGCTGGTTCGCCACCCTCGGTGAGGGGTGGTCGACCCGCTGGGCGATGGTCCACCCGCCGCTCCTCGGGGAGACGGCACCCGCAGGCGCGTCGGCCGGGGCCGCCTCGGCGGTGTAGAGCGGCTGGACATCGATGCCCTCGAGGGTCCGCGAGACCAGGGAGCGCTCGAAGTCTCGGTCCGGGCCGAGCTCACGCTCGACCCGGAGCCGCCACTCCTCAGGCGTCGGGCGTTGGCTCATCGTCGTCATGGGGGAGCAGGTTATCGCCCCGGGGCCCGCCGCGCCCGGAGTCCTGCCCGAGGACCTTGCCGTACAGCAGAGAAACGCCGAGCAGGCAGATCGCGAGGCCCAGGAAGGAGCCCACGCGCGCCAGGCCTTCGAGGGCGCCGAGGTCATACAGGAAGACCTTCAGCACGGTGGCCACCAGGACGATCAGGCTCGCCCAGCGCAGGCCCGAGACCTGACGACGGAGACCGGCGATGAGCAGGAAGATGGCGAAGGCGGTCCACGCGAAGGACATCGTGAGGTCCCTGGACTGCATGCGCTCGACGTCGAGGGTGATGACGTCGCTGGTGCTGAAGTAGTTGAGGATGACGGCGTTGATCCAGGAGAACGTGACCCCGAGCAGGATCGACGCGAGGCCCACGCGGAGCGCGCTGAGCTCCCGGGTGGTGCCGGACCGGGTGAGCCCCCTCAAGCCCCACAAGAGCGCCGCAGCGACCAAGGCGTGGTCGATCGTGACATCCAGCGGGATCAGCAAGGGTTCGCGGCTGAAGGTGTCCAGGACGTAGGTCGAGAAGATGAGGCCGGCCCCGGCGGCGCCGAGCGTGGTCCCGGCGATGATGGCCACGGTGTGCCCCTTAGCACGCCCGGTGAAGTAGGTGAAGGCGGCCGCGGCTCCGGCGAGCGACGTCGTTGGCCAGTCGAAGCTCACGAGCTGGGCCAGCCCACACCACGCCAGGGTGACGGTGGCCGCGTCGATGACCGCGCGGGCCCTCGGGCTCGCGGCGTGACCCTTCGCCAGGCGCCGGGCGAGGTGCAGCGCCCCCGCGGCGCTGAAGAGCGTGACGAGCCGTCCGTCGAGGCCGAGGATGGTCAGCCCCGCCGCCTCGCTGAGCAACTCGGAGCGGGACGCGGCGAGGGCCAGCGCGAGCGCGGGGAGCGCCGAGATGAGCCCGAATGCCTCGCCCTTCTGGCCACTCTCCTCACGCTGCCAAAGAGCCGCGAGGGGGAGCGACCCCGCGATCACGCAGAGGCTGAGCACGGGGAGCACCATGGAGGCCTCGCTCCAGCGCGGGCTCAGGCCGAGGTGTCCGGTCAGGTCGAGCGCGGTCGCGCCTGCGACGAGGCCAGCGAGCACGAAGCCCCAGCGGCCCCGGCGAGCGGTCGCCAGGCCCAGGGCCGAGACGGCCACGAGGGCGGCGGCGATTGCGGGGGACGCGTAGGTGTTCTTGGTCAGGACCAGGATCATCAGCGGGAGCACAGGGAACGAGGCCGCGAGGGCGTTCGCGGCGTCCCTGCGGTCGGGGCGCATGCGTCCGAGGACCAGGGCTGCCGCGGCCAGCGCGAATCCCGCGACGAGCGGCGGGGAGTCGGGCTGGAGGCACGTGCGGTCGAGCAGGAGGCTGATGAGCCCGACGGCCAGGCCGGTGAGCGCCCCCGCCACGAGGGCGTACCGGACCTCATTCCTGATCAGGGCCGAGGCGCCTGCGATCACCGCCATGGACAGGACGCCGACCGTGAACGGCGCGGGCAGGTCCAATGCCTTAGGCAACCCGCCGACGAAGGGGGCCGCGAGGAGCGCGATGCAGGCGACGACGAAGGGGAGCAGGCTCAGGAACCTGCGCCGGTCCGAGCTGGCGCGGAACGCCAGGAGGAGCAGGCCGCCCGAGATCCCACACATGCCGACGGCCCACTGGATCCAGGTCCAGTCGGTCAGTTCGCCCGTCAGGGCGATGCGGGTCCGGAGGGCCATGACCGTCAGGGTCAGGCCGCCGGTGATCGAGGTCGCCAGGGTGAGCTGGTCGGACCGCACGATGAGGCGCGCCGCGACGATGAGGGCGGCCATGAGCGCCGTGACCGGCCACAGGCTCGTGGTGCTGGTGACCGCTGGCGTCGTCAGGAGGGTGATCACGGCCGGGGCCAGGAGCGCCAGGAGGGTCGCGGGCGGGAGCTCCGAGCTGCGGTCAGGAGATGCCCGCATCACCGCGCTGAACAGCAGGGGGAAGAGGCCTAGGCTGAGGACGACGCTCCACGGGCCCCCGGGTGCCTCGTTGAGCTGGAGCCAGAGGAACTGGACGAGGAACGTCCCCAGGGCCGCTCCCAGTCCCATCCAGCTCCATCGGGTGACCCGCATGGCGGCGAGCAGACCCAGGTTCAGGACGAGCAGGAAGCCCAGGAGCGGGAAGGTGGAGGTCGCCGCGGTGTCGAGCAGGAGCGGCGTGGCGTAGCCGCCGATCAAGGCGAAGCCGGTCAGCACCTTCGAGCTCGAGCGCACCGCCATCAGGAGCGCTGTCCCGACGCCGCAGCCCATGATGAGCAGCGCGAGGCTGTGGGGGATCAGGTCGTGGAGCTGTGCGGCTGCCCAGGCGCCGCCGAGGATCAGCACGGTCCCCGCGCCGCTGATGGACTCTCCGAGAGTGCGGTTCCCGCGCCGGATGAGCGGTCCGTGCAGGGTCAGCCCGACGATCCCCGCGACGACGGCGATCGTGTCCCGGGTGGCCGGGTTGAGCCAGCCGCGTTGGATCGCGACCTGGACGAAGAAGATGCCCGCGAAGACCAGAGCGACCCCGCCCACGAGGGCAGCGCCGCGGACGCCTAACCAGCGCTCCCAGCTCTCGGCTCCGCTCACTGTCCCTGCGTGGCTGGAGCGACCGCTCCTGGGAGCCGTTGGGCGCAGGCCGTCCGTGGGCGTGCTCCCGGCGTCACGTTCCTGCGGGGTTCCGAACTCGGCGGTCCCGTCCGACCCGGTGTCTTTGCCTTCAGCCGCGTCCTCGCGAGTCGAGGCTTCTTCTGGGTTGGCCCGCTCCTGGTGTGGCGTACCGGACGGTTCGATCCCATCCGAGGAATGGTGCCCGTCGGTATCGCTGCTGGCCTCGGTGGAGGTGGCCGCAAGGAGCTCCCCGGAGAGGCCTTGGGCGCGGGTGCTCGTCGGCTGTGGTGATCCCTCTGCTGCCGCTTCGGTCCGACGCTCTGCGCCGGTCACTGCCGCCGCGGGATGCTTGTCGAGGAGCCGTCGTCGCGTGGACTTCAGGTCCAGCTCTAGACGGTCGAGGCGTTGCTGCAGCGCAGAGATCTTGCTGAGGGCGATGACGGCGAGGATGCCGGCGACGATGCTGATGAGGGCCATGTGGTGAATTGTCGTCCCCCCGGCCTGCGGCGCGTCCCTACTTTGTGCTCATCGGATCGCGAAGCGGGCCGAATCAACGGGGTGGGCCGCCGAACACCCGTCGCAGCTGGATAGCCTCAGCCGCCCATGCGCCTCGCCGCTTACGTCTATACGGGTTGGCACCCGATCCCCGAACGCGACGCCAGCTTCCACCCAGGGTTCACCGAGTGGGAGCTGGTCAGGGACTGCCAGCCCCGCTTCGAGGGGCACGCGCAGCCGCGCGTCCCGGTTCTCGGGCCTTATGACGATCGTGACCCGGTGCAGGCTGGAAGGCGGCTGCAGCTCGCCCTTCGACACGGAGTGGACGCATTCGTCTACGGCGTCTTCTGGTGCCGTGGGAAGCGCGTCTTCGAGGGGGCCCTCGACGAGGGGTTTCTCGGGAGCGATGTGGGCTCAACCGCACCCTTCGCCCTGATGTGGGCCAACCGGATGCCCAGGAGGGTCCTCCCGGTTCGCCGCTCCGAGGCCGCGGTCATCGACCCTTCACGGCGGGTCCCGTCGGATGTCGCGGACTTCGTGGCCTTCGTCTCGATGCTCGCCGAGGAGTACTTCCAGCGACCGAACTACATCCGAGTCGGGGGCGCCGTCTACCTCTCGATCTTCGACTCGACGTTCTTCCTCAAGGAGCTCGGCCTCGACGGCGCGCGCGCGGCGATCGCGGCGGCGAGGGAGCATCTTCGTGAGGCGGCTGGGCTCGAGCTGCACCTCGCGGCGGTGGAGCCCAGCGCTGCTTGCATCGGTGAGGTGGCCGCCTGCGGCTTCGACAGCGTCACCCACTACGTCTTCTTGCCGGAGTGGAAGGGGCCTTCGCTGCAGGACTATCGCCAGATGGCGACGAGGCGCGCCGCGGAGTGGTCGGGCTTCGGCGCGCGCTCGAAGCTCCCGTACATGCCATCGGTCGCGCCCGGCTGGGACGCCTCACCCCGGGGGGCGGACTTCGGGAAGACGCGCCCCGACCGCTACCCTTGGTCGCCGGTGATCACGGGTGAGCACCCCGCGCACTTCCAGGAGAGCCTCTCCCGCGCGCTCGCGTTCCCGTCGGACCTCGACGACCCGCTGGTCTTCGTGGCCTCCCTGAACGAGTGGAGTGAGGGCCACTACCTCGAGCCGGACGAGCGCTTCGGGATGGGCTGGCTCGAGGCGATCGCCGGGGCTCGGGCTGAGTGACGGCCCCCGGTTGGCGCCCGCCCGTGCCTGACGGGCGGCGCCAGCTCAGTCCCCGGAGCGCCCGAAGACCTGGAGCTTGCCGAGGCCGATGTCGGCGAGCATGCCCAGGGCCTGCTCGTCTGCATCGCCGACGGAGATCACGTGGATCTCGAGCTCGCGCAGCATGTTCATCCGGCGGGTGTCCTCGAGGAGGAGCGGCCAATTCACGTACGGTCCGATGAAGTTCAGCTGCATGGTCCGATCCTTGCCTTCGCGCCCGCTCTCGTTATCGGTGACGATCTTGCCATCACCGTAGTCCACATCGGTGACCGTGTAGTCGTCGACCGAGGGGTCACCGTCGCTGAGTACGAAGAGGGTGTCGGCGCCGCTCACGAAGGTCTCGGGGTTGACGTAACCGGCTCCCTTCACACGTCCCTTCTTGGAGGTGGCGAAGGCAAGCTTCAGGCCCGCGTGAAGATTCGTATCGCCCCAGATGGTCCCGTGGACCCGCTCGCCCTGGGGGGCGCCGATCTTGATGCCGTCCAGCTCCTTCAGGACCTTCTTCACGTTGCCCGAGGTGGCCTTGACCATCCCCTTCGTGCCCTTGAGGTACTCCGCGTTTGAGCCGAACCCGATCACGCAGAACTTCTGGTCCGGCTGGAGCCGCTCGAGGGAGACCCTGAGGTGCTCGCGGGCGACGTCGAAGCGCGTCTTGACGATGTACCAGGGGATGTCTGCCTCGGTGGGGAGGTCGCCCTTCTTCCGCTTCTTGCGGACCTTCGGGCCGGACTCCGGGGCCCCCTTGGGCTTCCACTCCGGGGGGATGGGGGCGGCCATGGAGTCAGACAGGTCGAGCAGGTAGCAGATCCGCTCGCCGGTCACCTCGACCCCGAAGAAGCTGGGGCGCACGTACTCGTCGTTCGCTTCGTCCGCCTTGGGCGAGGCCTTGTCGCCCTCCTTCCTCCGGTCCTTGGCCTCCTTGGCGCGCTTCGCGAGAAGAGTCCGCCACGCCGCAGCTTCGAGCACCACGGAGTCCGCGTCCAGCTCCGCGGCGAGGTGCCTCGCCAGGATCAGCTTGGCCGCTCGGGGCACGTCCTCGTCCTCGAGGGTGGCGACGAGCGTGAGCGCCAGCTTCCGCCACTGGGTTTCCGTCTGGGTCTTCTTGTTACCCATGACGGTGAGCGCCGTGGCGTAGGCTCCCATCAGGGCGATCTGGTCCTGCTCCTTCTTTGGTGGGGTCTGGATGAGCTCAGGGATCAGGTCGTAGAGGGCCTCGCTGGAGGTCGCCGCGAGGGCTTCGATGGCGGCCCCGCGCAGTGCAATGCTCCTGGCGTTTCGGGCGACCTCGACGGCGCCGTCTGGACCTGCGAGCTGGATCTCCACCTCGAGGGCATGCCGCCACAGCCAGGCGTCCTCAGGCGCGCTGGCCTCCCCCCGCCAGGCGGCCAGGGCCTCCACGAGCCCTTCCTTTCCCTTCTTGCCAATACTGGTGAGAGAAGAGGCCATCAGGTACCGCTCCTGGTCCTTCGGCAGATCCGGCTTCTCGTACCGGCGGGCGAGCTCACCGATCGCCTCGGGCTCCCGCGACTTCGCGAGCGACTCGTAGGCTCGGATGTGATAGCGGAGCGGTAGGCGGAGCATGAGCTCCTTCACCTCCTCCATCAGCACCTCCAGGGACGGATCGTCCTGGGCACGAGGCGTCGGCGCCACGCCGGGCCCGCTGGAGGTCAGAAACTCGCCGGAGGTGAGGAAGAGGACGGCAGCCAACGCCGGGAGGTGAAGCATGGTCGATCTGCGGATGAGGGAGTGGACGAGCACGGACCGCCCACACCCTACGAAGGGGCCAGTCCTCTAAGAACCGCAATAGGCCGTAGAGCCGTTGCGGTGGAGCACGGGGCGCGCCCAGTCAGCCCGGCCCGGCCTGGCGGTTGCCTTGGCCCGCCCCCGCTCACCGGTGGCTCAGGTTGGGGGCGACCACCGGGCGTTGACGTCCCGAACTGAGAGGGTTGCCGGAACGGGCGCACCAAGATTTGTTGGTCGGGGTAGGTTTTGGTGTCGCGCCGGCGCCAGACCGCTCCAGTGCGCCTTGCTCCCTTCCGTTCTTTGGACGCCGAACTCTTGGCGTACGGATCTCCTCCTCCACCTTCCCACATCTCGATGTTTAAGAAGACAACCACCACCTTCGTCGCAGCGCTCTGCGTCGCCAGCGCGGCTTCCGCTCAGGCGACCAACGATGACTGCGCTTCCGCCATCGCGGCGCCCCTTGGCGCCACGGCGTTTGACACGACCGTCGCCGTCGACGAGGGCCTCATCCCGTTCAACTGCGCGCTCAACGGCGGCCCTGACGTCTGGTACTCGTACACGGCCGCGTCGACCAGCGACGTTGCGTTCGACCTGTGCGGCTCCAGCTATGACACCGCGATGACGCTCTACAGCGGCAACTGCGCCGGGCTCATTGAGATCGTCTGCAACGACGACTTCTGTGGCCTGCAGAGCGGCACCACGGCCACCAGCGTCAGCGTCGGGGACCAGTTCCTGATCCGGATTGCCGGTTACAACGGCGGTACCGGCTTCGGAACGCTCAACATCGCCGAGGTCGTCCCCCCCCCGGGAACGAGCAACGATACCTGCGCCACGGCCACGCCCCTTGTGCTCGCCGCGCCCGCCGCGACGGATACGACCGTCGCAGTCAACGAGGGTCTGCTCCCCTTCGCCTGCGCCGGTGCCTCCGCCCCGGATGTGTGGTACTCCTTCACGTCTGCCAGCACGAACGACCTCCGCTTCGAGCTTTGCGGATCGAGCTACGACACCGCCATTGAGATCTTCGACGGCACCTGCGGCGCGCTCAACCTCATCGAGTGCAACGACGACGCCTGTGGCCTTCAGAGCGGCGTCACCGTCGGCGGCGTCGTCGCTGGAACGACCTACTACGCCCGTATCGGAGGCTTCAACGGCGCCACCGGCTTCGGCACCATCGTTGTGAACGAGCAGGCTCCGCCCCCGCCCACTGCCCCCAACTGCGTCGAGACGACCTTCGCCAACAACAACGGCGGCGCCGCCGGTGGTGCGGTCTACTTCGACATCACGGTGACGCAGTCGATCTCGATCGCTCAGATGCAGGTCAACACGGCCGGCGCTCAGACCTCGGTGTCGGTCTACACCACACCCGGCACCTACCTCGGGAACGAGGCGAACCCCGGCGCGTGGACGCTCGTGGCTGAGGATGACGGTCTTGGGCTCGGCGCCGGCGCCGGCGCTCAGTCCCAAGTGGACTTCGTGACCCCCTTCTCTCTCGCTCCGGGTACGTACGGCCTGGCGCTGGTCGGTGACAACTTCACCACTGGCATCACCATGGCCCACAGCTACACGAACGGTACGGGCGCCAACCAGAACTTCGTGAGCGCCGACGGCGTCATCACGCTTGACCTCGGTTCGGCGACGAACGTCGCCTTCACCGGTGCTCCGTTCACCCCCCGCGTCTGGAACGGCATCATTTGCAGCAGCGGCCCGATCGCTCCGGGCTCGAACTACTGCACGGCCAACGCCAACTCGACGGGCGTCGGCGCCTCGATGAGCGCTTCGGGTAGCAACTCGACCTCGGCGAACGACCTCGTTCTCGAGGCCAACGACCTCCCGGTCAACTCCTTCGGCTTCTTCCTGACCTCCCAGACCCAGGGCTTCGTTGCGAACCCGGGCGGCAGCCAGGGCAACCTCTGCCTCGGCGGCGCGATCGGTCGCTACGTCGGCACGGGCCAGATCAAGAACTCGGGTTCGACCGGGTCCATTGATCTCGCCATCGACAACACGCAGGTTCCGCAGCCCACTGGGCTCGTGGCGGTTGCGGCAGGCGAGACCTGGAACTTCCAGGCCTGGCACCGTGACGCGGTCGGCGGCTCGGCCACCAGTAACTTCACCGACGGCTACGAGATCACCTTCAACTGATCGTCGAACGCGGCGGACGAACGTTCGCTGCTGCCAATAAGCGCGCCCTCCGTCGAGCCACTTGCTCGACGGGGGGCGCGCTCTTTCGTAGATCACCGGGTCCTGATGCCCAAGTCGCGGCTCCAGC
>CBFHHK010000002.1:48508-56993 GCA_965655435.1 Planctomycetota bacterium
GAGATCTGCGCTAGCATGGATCGCCCAGACCCTACCCACCGCGACCCCATGCTTCGAACGGACTCCACTGGCCTCTCCTTGCGCTTCAACTCCGCTCTCTTGGTGGCGGCCCTGACGCTCTCTGGCGCGTCGGCGTCGACCCCGCAAGATCGGGTGGACGCCCAGGCCGTTCGCTCGGTCGCGGACGATGACCGGCAGCCGCAGATCATCGTGGATCCCGCCCAGGTCTCCTTCCAGGCGCCGATCCGCCGCCAGGGAGAGCCCCTGAGCCATCGCTTCACGTTCACGACGGGCGGCGGCTCGCCCCTGGTCATCCAGCGTGCGATCGCCAACTGTGGCTGCCTGGATCCCGTGCTGAGCTACAGGACGGCGGGTTCCGACGGCTTCCAGGTCTACGGCATCGGCGAGCCGATTCCGTCAGGTTCAGAGGTCGCGCTGGACATGGCGGTGGACACGCTCCTCAAGCAGGATCGCTCGAAGCTCACGGTCCAGCTGATCACCAACGCCTCGGACGTGCCGACGACGTTCGAGTTGATCGCCGATGTCGAGCCCCGGTTCCGGGTCACCCCCCCCGGGCTGATCTTTGGAGACCTGCGCCCTGGGGAGACGCGGACCGGTGAGATCGACATCATCAGCACGACCGGGAAGCCTGTGCGCTTCGTCCAGGACGAGGCGACAAGACTCCCTCTCCCCGCTGGCATGTCGTTCCTACTCGAACCCGTGCGTCCCATGTCGGATGGTCGGGCGACGCACTGGAAGCTCCGGATTCAGCTCGGGCTCGGGATGAAGGAGGGGCCTGGGGGCTATCGCTTTCTCCTCGTCTCGGACGATCAGATGCCCGAGACGCCCCTCCTTCGCAAGCGGCGTGAGGCAGCGAAGGCGCGGGGCCGAGCCTTCGGCGCCGCGTCTCGGAACTTCAGCGTCAATATCCTCACCAACTTCCGGATCCTTGGAGACCTGGAGATCAGCCCGGGCGTGGTCAGCTTCGGCCAGCTGCGGGCGGGACAGAGCTACACGCAGAGGGTCAAGCTCGTGGCGACGAAGCCTGGCATCGACCTGTCCAAAGCGCGGGCCTACATTCGCGGCGCTCTCGGCCTCGAGGTCCCGTTGGCGGATCAGATGAGCGTCAAGACGCAGCCGGTTGAGGGGGAGAACGCACTCTGGGCCGACGTCAAGATCTCCGGCGTGCCGGCCGGTTTCCGTGGGACGATTCGCTGTGAACTGGTCTTCGAGACTGGGTATGACGAGAAGCCGCTGGTCCGCGTGCCGATCATTGGTGTCGTACCCTGACGCCGTGCGGCGAGGGCTCTTGCCGCCCTCAATTCTCGCGCCGTCGAGTCTGCGGCACCCACAGGGTCGAGGGGCAGCTACAGGGTCGAAGGGCAGCTACAGGGTCGACGGCCAGCCACAGGGTCGACGGCCAGCCACAGGGTCGGAGGCGGCCACAGAACGAGAAATGACCCGGTCGTTGATCGCGCGCTAGTTCTCTTAATGAGACGTCGGGTTCCGGGGGGGCGTCGCACGGCAGTCCTTGGGCATCCCAAGATCTTGTTTGGACCATTTATCGCCATCACCAATTTCGTGGTGATTCGGTAGCCTCAAGACCGGCACGGCGTGACCGGGCCTCCTTTCCCTGACGGGACTCCGACTCGCAAATTGAGTGGGAGTCACTCTCTTCCTCTGCTTCTTGACATGCTTAGAAAATCCACCACGGCCGCCGCCGCAATGGTCCTGTTCGCAGGCGCTGCGTCCGCGCAATCGCCGAACGACACCTGCGCCACGGCCATCGGCCTCACGCTTGCGACTCAGGTCGCCACGGACAACACGATTGCCATCGACGAGGGGCTCCTGCCCTTCGCCTGCGCCGCAGCCTCCGCCCCGGATGTGTGGTACTCCTTCACGTCCGCCAGCACGAACGACCTCCGCTTCGAGCTTTGCGGGTCGAGCTACGACACCGCCCTCGAGATCTTTGACGGCTCCTGCAACGCGCTCAACCTCGTCGAGTGCAACGACGACAGCTGCGGGCTCCAGAGCGGCGTCACGGTTGCCGGCGTCGTCCCCGGAACGACGTACTTCGCCCGTATCGGAGGCTTCAACGGCGCCACCGGCTTCGGGACCATCGTCGTCAACGAGCAGACGCCGCCGCCGCCCCCCGCGCCGAACTGCGCTGAGACGACCTTCATGAACAACAACGGCGGCGCTGCCGGCGGTGCGGTCTACTTCGACATCACCGTCACGCAGTCCATCTCGATTGCTCAGCTGACCCTGAACACGGCCGGTACCATCCCGGCCATCTCCGTCTACACGACTCCGGCGACCTACCTGGGCAACGCGGGCAACGCTGCTGCTTGGACTCTCGTGGCCGAGGACGACGGCCTGGGCATCGGCGCTGGCGTTGGAGCCCAGACCGTCGTCGATCTCGCGACCCCGTTCACCCTCGCTCCGGGTACGTACGGCATGGCGCTGGTCGGTGACAACTTCACCACTGGCATCACCATGGCCCACGCGTACACGAACGGTACTGGTGCGAACCAGAACTTCGTGAGCGCCGACGGCGTCATCACCCTCGACCTCGGTGCGGCGGACAACGCGCCCTTCGCAGGCGGCGCCTTCTCCCCCCGCGTCTGGAACGGCGTCATTTGCAGTAGCGGTCCGATCGCTCCGGGCGTGAACTACTGCTCGGCCAACATCAACTCGACCGGCGTCGGCGCCTCGATGGGCGCGTCCGGCACCAACACGGTGAGCGCCAACGACCTCGTCCTCGAGGCCAGCGCTTTGCCGAACAACTCCTTCGGCTTCTTCCTGACGTCGCAGACCCAGGGTTCCGTTTCGAACCCCGGCGGTAGCCAGGGCGACCTCTGCCTCGGTGGTGCGATTGGCCGTTACGTCGGCACGGGCCAGATCCAGAACGCTGGTTCCACCGGTGATATCGCGCTTGCGATCGACAACACGCAGGTCCCGCAGCCCACTGGGCTCGTGGCCGTGTCGGCCGGCGAGACCTGGAGCTTCCAGGCCTGGTACCGCGACGCTGTTGGCGGCTCGGCGACGAGCAACTTCACGGACGGCTACGAGATCACCTTCAACTGATCCTGGCCAGTAGCGGCCTCGGCCGCTGCACCCAACAAGCGCCCCCCGGCGAGTCTTCGACTCACCGGGGGGCGCTTCTATCATCCGGCCTCCCGTCCTTGGCGGAGCCTTGGTGACCCAGCGGCCGTGAGGCGACCCAGCGGCCATGAGGCGACTCAGTGGCAACGAGAAGACGCAGGCGGCCCGGGTGACCTCGGGCCAGGGGCCCAAGCGTGGCATCGGAGGGTCGAGCCGAAGGGCTGGGTCAAGAGGGCTGATCCAGCGCGCGCGCCAAGTCAGCCCTCGTCATGGGGATAGATGCGACGCAGCAGCGGCACCGCCGCGACCGCGCCGAGGAGCTGGACGACGATGAACGGCGGGACGTTAGCGGGGGCGATGCCGGCAAACGTGTCGGAGAGCGCCCGTGCGACCGTGACTGCGGGGTTGGCGAAGCTCGTGGACGACGTGAAGTAATAGGCTCCGGCGATATACGCCCCGACAGCGTAGGCCGCGAGGTGCGAGCGCCCGGAGCGGACCACGCCTTGGATGACGCCCACCAGGCCCAGGGTCGCCAGGAACTCGGCGAGCAGTAGGTGCGGGCCGCTGCGGACCTTGGTGGAGAGCTCGACGGCCGGGAGCTCGAACATCAGGTTCGCGAGGGAGACGCCGAGGAGTGCGCCGGTGAACTGGGCCACGATGTAGCCGAGCGCCACGTCGGTGGACAGCTCGTTCGAGAGTCGCGCCGCCAGGGTGACCGCCGGGTTGAAGTGCGCTCCCGAGGCCTTCTGGAGGGCCAGGATCAGCGCCACCAGCACAGCGGCGGTGGCGATGGCGTTCTGGAGGAGCTGGAGGCCGACATCGCCCGGTGAGAGGCGCTCGGCCATGATGCCCGAGCCCACGACGCCTGCGAGGAGCGCGGCGGTGCCCACGAACTCGGCGAGGAACATGCGCTGGTTCATGCGGTGGGTACCCCGAGTTCGCCGAGCAGGTGCTCGACGTGATCCTTGATCTCATCGCGGACAGTGCGCACCAGCTCGATGCCCTGGCCAGCGGGGTCGGTGAGCGTCCAGTCGAGGTAGCGCTGGCTGGGAAGGACCGGGCATCGGTCACCGCAGCCCATGGAGACGACCACGTCGACCTTGGCGACGACCTCCTCGGTCCAGCGCTGCGGCTGCGCGCCCGAGATGTCCACGCCGACCTCCGCCATGGCGTCGACCGCGACCGGGTTCACCGTCTCGGCGGGGGATGAGCCGCCGGAAAAGACCCGCACGGCGTCACCGCCCAGGGCCTCCGCCCAGCCCGCGGCCATCTGGGAGCGGCCAGCGTTGTGGCCACAGAGGAAAAGGATGGAGGGCCTGGCCCCGTCGTTGGAGTGCTGCACGGCGCGAGTCTAGGGGTGGGGACAGGATCGTGCCTCCATGGGGCCAGCCAGGTGGGATTAAGATCGTGTGAGTCCGCTCGTCAGGCTCTCCGGGGCTGCCGCCGACTCCGATCTCATGCTCCCCCCGAAGAAGACGCCGCTCACCAGCCTGCTCATGTTCGTGGCGCTGGGGTGTGGAGCGCCGGAGGGTGGGGTCGCCGGGGGTGCGGGCCCCGTGACCGTGCCCAGCGGGTCAGAAGGCCGCCATCCGGCGGCCCCGGGGCCGGGGCAGCAGCAGGCGGCGCGGGCTGCCGCGGTGGAACGAACCCGTGCGCAGTTCGAGGCGGCGCGTCACGGGCAGCCGGTTCACGCCTCCAGCGGTTGCCCGCTCTGTGCTGACCCGCTCGCCGGCCGGCTGCCCCCGGAGGCGCTGCTGAACGGGCCGGCCGAGGTCTGGAACTGAGGCTGCCTTCAGGTGTCCGAGGCGAACAGCGGTTCCGCCTCGAGCACCGGGCCGCCCGCCGGGACCTCGACGATCAGCGGCTTCTCGACGCGATTGTTGGCGAGGGTCAGCACGTAGTCGCCCTCGTACAGCCCCACGAGGGTGTACATGCCGCTGGCGTCGGTGGTGGCCCGCCGGGTCAGGTTGCCGTTCCGGCGCCCCGTGGCGCAGACGTCCACGCTGGCGAGCGGGCGGCCCACACGGTCCAGGGCGACGCCGTCGATCCGGGCGGTGGGGGTCAGCCGGTCGTCGATGAAGCGCTCCTCGCCTCCTCCGAGGGTGAGCGCCACGCGGAGGCTGAAGTCCTGACCCTCCTCGCCGCCGCAGCGCGCGTACAGGAAGGACTCGCCCGTGACCGCGCTGAGCTCGGGCGCCCCAGGGGGCCGCTCGTCAGGGGCCTCGACCGCCGCCGGGCGAACGGGCGAGCCCCCGCCCTCGTCCCGAACCGGCCGGGCCAGGGCGAGCCACAGGACGCCGCAGACCGCGGCGGCGGCGATGGCGGAGCGGCGGGAGGGGGTCATGGTCAGGAGGGCGGCGACCCTCGGCGGCGGCAGCGCTCGGCGACCGAGGATCGCCGCCGTGTTCGAGCGTCCCAACGAGCGGTACGGAGCCCGCGGCCGGGGTCATGGCCGAATCCCGAGAGAACCTCCTGCGCCCCGGTGAGCGACCTCGGGGGCGCGCTCACATGTTCCGGCGGTACTGCCCGCCCACCTCGTAGAGCGCGGCGGACATCTCCCCGAGGGAGGCCACCTTGGCCACCTCGAGCAGGGCGTCGAAGGTGTTCCCACCCTCGAGCGCGGCACGCTGCAGCCCCTCGAGGGCCGGGCCGGAGGCCTCGCCGTTGCGGGCCTGGAAGGCCTCGCGGCTCGCGATGGCGTACTGCTTCTCCTCCTCGGTGGAGCGGATCACCTCGCCGGGGACGATGGTGGGTGAGCCCTTGTCATCCAGGAAGGTGTTCACGCCCACGATGGGGAGGGCGCCGGAGTGCTTGAGGGCCTCGTAGTGCAGGGACTCCTCCTGGATCTTGGAGCGCTGGTACATGCGCTCCATGGCGCCCAGCACGCCGCCGCGCTCCGAGATGGAGTGGAACTCGTCCATGACCGCGGTCTCCACGAGGTCCGTCAGCTCCTCGATGATGAACGAGCCCTGGAGGGGGTTCTCGTTCTTCGCGAGGCCCAGCTCCTTGTTGATGATGAGCTGGATCGCCAGCGCCCGGCGGACGGACTCCTCCGTCGGGGTCGTGATCGCCTCGTCGTAGGCGTTGGTGTGCAGGCTGTTGCAGTTGTCGAACAGCGCGTAGAGGGCCTGCAGGGTCGTGCGGATGTCGTTGAACGCGATCTCCTGCGCGTGCAGGGAGCGGCCGCTGGTCTGGATGTGGTACTTGAGCTTCTGGCTGCGCTCGGAGCCCTCGTACATCTCCCGCACGGCCTTGGCCCAGATGCGCCGGGCCACGCGGCCGATGACGGAGTACTCGGGGTCGGTGCCGTTGGAGAAGAAGAACGACAGGTTGGGCGCGAAGTCGTCGATCTTCATGCCCCGTGACAGGTAGTACTCCACGTAGGTGAAGCCGTTCGCGAGGGTGAAGGCCAGCTGGGTGATGGGGTTCGCCCCGGCCTCGGCGATGTGATAGCCGCTGATGGAGACGGAGTAGAAGTTCCCCACGTCGCGCCGGACGAAGGACTCCTGGATGTCGCCCATCATCCGCAGGGCGAACTCGGTGGAGAAGATGCAGGTGTTCTGGGCCTGGTCCTCCTTGAGGATGTCCGCCTGGACCGTGCCGCGCACGGCGCTCATGGCCTCGGCCTTGAGCCCCTCGTAGACGTCCGCGGGCAGGACCTCGTCGCCGGAGAGCCCGAGCAGCATCAGGCCCAGCCCCTCGTTCCCCTCGGGGAGCTCACCCTGGTAGCTCGGCCGCGGGAGCCCGCGGTCGTCGTACTTGGCCTTGAAGGCTGCCTCGACGTCGGCCTGGAGGCCGTGCTCGACGATGTGCTTCTCGCAGCGCTGGTCGATGGCCGCGTTCATGAAGAACGCGAGGACCATGGGCGCCGGCCCGTTGATGGTCATGGAGACCGACGTGGTCGGGGCGCACAGGTCGAAGCCGCTGTAGAGCTTCTTGGCGTCGTCCACGGTGGCGATGGAGACGCCCGAGTTGCCGACCTTGCCGTAGATATCCGGACGCGTCGCGGGGTCCTCGCCGTAGAGGGTCACCGAGTCGAAGGCGGTGGAGAGGCGCGCCGCGGGGAGGCCGCGGGAGACGTAGTGGAAGCGGCGGTTGGTGCGCTCGGGGCCGCCCTCTCCGGCGAACATGCGCGCCGGGTCCTCACCCTGGCGCTTGAGGGGGAAGACGCCCGCGGTGAAGGGGTACTCGCCCGCGACGTTCTCCTGGAAGCGCCAGCGCAGCACGTCACCCCAGTCTCGGAAGCGGGGCAGCGCCACGCGCTTGACCTTCGTGCCGGAGAGGCTCTCGACCGTGAGCGGCTGGCGCAGGGTCTTGCCGCGGACCTGGAACTCGAAGTGGTCCTTGCCGAAGCGCTCCAGGATGGCGGGCCAGGCCTCCAGGGACTTGCGGGCGCGCCCGTCGAGCTCCTTGGCGAGCTCGTCGTAGCGCTCGAGCAGCGCCGTGACTCCAGGGCCGTCGCCCTCCTGGGCCTCGAGGGCCGGGAGCACGTCGGTGTTCGGAGCGTCGCCGCGCAGGGCGAGGACGGAGCCGTGGAGCTGATAGAGGGTCCGAGCCAGGGCGGCCTGGCGTTCCACCCAGGCGTCGAAGCGCGCGGCGCTCTCCTTGATCTCGTCCAGGTAGCGCACGCGGTCGGGGGGGATCACCGAGCGCTTCTCGCCGTCGGCCGTGGCGAGGTCGCCGCCGGGGCCGAGGGGCGCGCCGGTTCGCTCCACGATCTTGGACATGAGCGCCAGGTAGAGGCGGTTGGTGCCCGCGTCGTTGAACTGGCTGGCGATGGTCCCGTGCACCGGCATGTCGTCGGGGCTCGCCTCCCAAAGCTCGCGGGCGCGCTGGACCTGCTTCTTGACGTCGCGCATGGCGTCGAGGCTGCCGCGCTTGTCGAACTTGTTGATGGCGACCAGGTCGGCGTAGTCGAGCATGTCGATCTTCTCGAGCTGGGTCGCCGCGCCGTACTCCGCCGTCATCACGTACAGGGACGCGTCGCTGTGGTCGGTGATCTCGGTGTCGGACTGCCCGATGCCGCTCGTCTCGACGACGATCAGGTCGAACTGCGCGGCCTTGCACAGGTCGATGGCGGACTGCACGTGCTTGGAGAGGGCGAGGTTCGCCTGGCGCGTCGCGAGCGAGCGCATGAAGACCCGCTCGTCGTGGATCGCGTTCATGCGGATCCGGTCGCCCAGGAGCGCGCCGCCGGTCTTCCGCTTGCTCGGGTCCACGGACAGGATCGCGATCGTCTTCCCCGGCTGGTCCCGCAGGTACCGGCGCACCAGCTCATCCACGAGGCTCGACTTGCCGGACCCGCCGGTGCCGGTGATGCCGAGCACCGGAGCGTTCTTGCCCACGCCCGCACCGTGCAGCTGATCGAGCTGGCGCGCGA
>CBFHHK010000003.1:0-56573 GCA_965655435.1 Planctomycetota bacterium
CCCCGCCCCTGGTCCAGGCCTGCCTGACCCAGGTGGCGCCCCTCGCCCTCCGCCAGCGGCAGCACGAGGCCACGGCGCGGAACCTCTCGGCGGCCGCGGGGTGGCTGGACGATCTGGAGCCCGGCCTTGGCGCGCGGCTCGCGGGGGACCCATCGGCCCTCACCCGCCGCTGCGGACGCTTCGCCGCGGAGCAATTCACCCACTGGATCCGCCTGGCCCGCGGGGCCGGCCCGGGGGATCGCCGAGGTGCGTGGGTCGACGACCTCGTCCACCTCGACCCGTCCATCGAGACCCTCGATCGAGCCCTCGCCGGGGGCCGCGGCGCGATCATCGTGACCGCGCACCTGGGCGACTGGGAGCTCCTTTGCGCGCGCCTCAGACGGCGCGGCCACGAAGGAGCCGTGGTCGGGAGGGTCCGCCGACGAGACTCGAGCCACCGCTGGCTCGTGGACATGCGCCGAGCCTACGGGGTCGAGACGATCCCTCAGGACGCCGGTGCCCGGGAGGCCCTCGGGGTCCTCAAGCGCGGAGGTGTTCTCGGGCTCGTGACCGACCTGCAGGTCCCGCGCCTCGACAACCGACAGGTCCCCTTCTTCGGAGCTCCCGCCCCCACGATGACCGCACCTGCCAGCTTCGCTCGCGCCTGGCGGGCCCCGCTCATCCCCGTGCGTTGCGTTCGCTCGGACGGGCGCTACGTCCTCTCGGTCGAAGAGCCGCTCGAGCTCCGGAGGGACCTCGACCGCGGGGACGCCGAGCTGGACCTCCTCCGCCGGCAGAACGAGGTCTTTGGCCGGTGGATCGCCGCGACGCCCGAGCAATGGGCGTGGTACCTGCCGCGCTACTCCACTCCCGGCTGATCAGCAGTTCCGCTCCGCCACCGGCGGGCGTGTATCGCGGTCCGGCCCTCGTCCGAGGGTGACTCGCCCCAGGTGCTTGATGTTGCCGCAGGCGTCGGAAGCCCCGGGGATGTACAGGCGGAAGGGCCCCCCTCGCGCCCGCGTCAGCGGCCCATCGGCGTCCGCGTGGACGACGACGGCAGCCTCTAGGTCACCGAGCTCAAGGCTCGCGGCGAAGGAACCGTCGGTCGACTCCAAACAGGCCCAGGTCGCGCCAGAGGCCGGGTGCGCCTCGCCCACCAACCAGCTGAGGAGCACGCCCTTGCCTCGACGCCCCGGAACGAGCTCCGACAGGTCGTCCACGCGCGCGCTCGCTGGCGCTCGGTCCATGTCTGCCTGGGCCCAGCTCTCGCGACCGCTTCCGCCCAAGTCCCCGGTGATCTGAAGCTCGTCCATACCCTGATGGTAGAACGGCGACCGGACTCACGCAGAGCCGAGCAGGCGCTTCGCCGTCACGGCGAGCTGCAGCGTCAGGCCGGGAACATGCTCCCAGAGGACGGCCACCCTCGAGCCGGCGCCGAGCGGCTCAATCCCGACCCGAACGGACCGGTCGTCGACATCGAGCGCGGCGAACGGCACGGAGACGCGCTCGCCCGCGGACCACTCCTCGATCAGCGCCCCGCGGGTCTCGTGATCTGGATACTGCAGCGCCACCTTCAGGATCTCCGAGAGCCGAAACGCGAGCATCGGCGTCAGGGCCACCTGGACCGGGACCTCATCAAGGGCCTCGCAGGCCGCCGCGCCGGTGGTCAGGAATACAAGCCCAGCCGTCTCACCAATGAGGGCGTCGGTGGCGACTCTCGGGGGGGCCGCCTCGGCCATAGCTCCTGGGTTGTCGAGCGAGGGATCCATGTCCAATGTTGATCGGCAGTCCGACACACGGGACTTGGGCACTCGCCGGCAGACCGCCCGGCCGCCCCGGATCGAGACCTCCTCCGGGTCAGGCCCCGGAAGCCTCCCCAGACCCCCTCAGGACGGGTCAGGCCCCCGAATTAATGACGGAGCGGGGTTGACGTCGGCGAAGCTGTACCGCGAACTCCATTCGTTCCTTTTACAAATTCAGCCAAGGCAGCGGTGCTCCTCCCTCACGGAGGAGTGAAACGGGAAGTACGGCGGACCCCTCCAGGGTCCATGACCGACGCGGCCCCCGCCACTGTAGACACGCCTCGGCCGTCGCGATGAACCACTGATCCTGAGCGCACACCGCGCTCACCAAGGATCGGGAAGGTGCGACGGCCACGGATGCCCTGCGCCTCCCTCCGGGAGACCCAGGAACCCCTGACGTGCCAGCCAGGAGACCGGCCACTGCCTTCAACTGTTCGTGCTTCGGAGGGAAGCGTGACTATCAGTAGCCAATCACCCATCAGGGCGCTCGTACGGAGCCGCTCTACCCAGGGGCCATGCCCCCATCGCGCCGCGGCGCCAACCTCTCCAGCGGGGATCCCCCGCTTGTCTCCACCCGTCAGTGACGCGCCCCCGCCGGCGCTTCGTCTGGCCCGTTGGGACCTCTGGAGCAGGTTGAAGCTGCAGTGAGCCGCCTGCAGGCCACCTGGACCGTGCTGGTCCTCGCGCTCGGCGCCGCCGCGGCGCTCTCGTTCTTCGTGGGTGAGGGAGACCTTGCTGACGAAGCGCTGAGGGGCACGTTGCTACGGCTGCGCGCGTGGCGACTGGCGAACACCGTGCTGGCTGGCGCCGCCCTCGCCGGTGCGGGTGTGCTCGTGCAGGGCCTGTTCCGCAACCCCCTCGCCAGCCCCTCGATCCTGGGCACCAGCGCGGGCGCGACGCTCGGCGGGGTCCTCGTGCTCGTCCTCTGGAACGCCCTGCTGGCGGCCCGCCTGGACTGGATGCCCGCCGAGCTGATCCTCCCCGTCGGGTGCCTGCTCGGCGCGTGGCTCTCCCTCACGATCCTGCTCGCCGTGACCGGCCGCGGCGCCAGCATCGTCACCGTCTTGCTGACGGGGTTCATCCTCTCGAGCCTCTTCCTGAGCTTCGGGAGCCTGCTCATGAGCCTGGCTCAGAACACCTGGGAGATGGGCCGCGCGGTGGTCGCCTTCACCCTCGGCGGCGTGGACGCCAAGGGGCCGAGGCACGCCGCCCTCGCGCTCCCCCTCGTCGCGGTCACCTCGGTGGTCGCCATGGGCTGGAGCCGCCACCTCGACCTGCTGCTCTCCGGAGAGGAGGAGGCTCAGTCCCTCGGCGTCGACGTCAACGCCGCCCGGCGCTGGGTCATCGTCTGGGCCTCGACGCTCACCGCTGCGGCCGTCGCGATCGGCGGCAACGTGGCGTTCGTCGGCCTCGTTGTCCCCCACGCCCTCCGCCCGTTCACCGGGCCCGAGCACCGGGTCCTCATTCCCGCCTCGCTGGTGGGCGGAGCCGCGTTCCTGACCGCGGCCGACGTGCTCACGCGCGTCCTCCCCACCGAGGGGACGATTCCGCTCGGCGTGGTGACCGGCCTCGTCGGCGCGCCGCTCTTCCTCATCCTCCTTGCCCGCGCCAGCCGCGAGGGGAGGATCGCGTGAGCGACGGTCTCCAGGTACGTGGCCTCTGGGCCAGCTATCGGCGCGGCCCCGACGTGGTCCGCGGCGTCGACCTCGACGCCGCGCGCGGGTCCATCACCGCGCTCCTCGGCCCCAACGGGTCCGGCAAGAGCACGCTGCTCAAGGCGGTGGTCGGCCTCGTCGACTCCCGTGGCGAGGTCTCCCTCGACGGCGAAGATCTCCGCTCGATCGCCCCCGAGCAACGCGCGCAGCGCGTCGCCTACGTGCCCCAGCGCTCGCTTCTCACCGCGCCCCTCCTCGTTCACGCGGTCGTTGCGCAGGGTCGCTTCTCTCACCGGCGGGCGCTCGGCCGCCTCGGGCCCGAGGACCGGCAGATCGTGGACCGCGCCCTCGGCGACGCGGACATCTCCCACCTGGCCTGCCGCCCCTTCACGGAGCTCTCGGGGGGCGAGCAGCAGCGCGTGCTCCTCGCCCGCGCCCTGGCGACCGGCGCCGATGTGCTGCTGATGGATGAGCCCACCAGCGCCCAAGACGTCCGGCACGCCCTCGAGCTCCACGCGATCCTGATGCGCCTGAGGGCGCGCGGCGCCGCCATCCTCGTCTGTCTCCATGACCTCTCCGAGGTGCGCGCCATCGCCGATCGCGCGGTCCTGCTCGAGTGCGGCGCGGTCCACGCGGACGGCCCCGCGGAGGAGATCGTCCATGACCGCCACATCACGCCGGTCTACGGCGTTGAGCTGATCGAAGGCGGCGGCCTCGGGTTCCGGCTCGCCCACGAGGACGCCAGCGGGGAGCGCGGTAGATGAAGACCAACATCCTCAACGGCGCCCTGCTGATCGCGACGCTCGCCCTCTCGATGTGGGCCGCCACCCTCCCCGGCGGCGTCCCGACCGTCGTCCCCACACAGGGGGGAGCCGCCGACGCACCCGAGGTCGGAGCGACAGAGGTCGTGGACGCCCGCGGCGTCCCCGTCCCCGTCGCTCCCTACCAGCGGATCGTCTCGCTCAGCACGATCTCGGACCACGCGCTGCTGGAGCTCGTCGAGCCCGAGCGGATCGTCGCCATCACCGAGTACACCGCGCGACACCCCGTCGCCTGGCGCTTCGGCGATCGCCCCACCATCTCGAGTTCGGGCGCCTTGGAATCCGTGCTCTCTCTCCGCCCAGACCTGGTGGTGGTGACGCTGTATGCGGACGAGGCCTACCTCGCACGCCTCCGAGAGAACGGGGTCCAGGTCTTCGACCTTGGAGACATGCGGGGCGTCAGGACGACGCGCGCCAGTATCCGCGCGCTCGGGGCCCTCCTCGAAGTCCGCGGGCGCGCCGCGGCGCTCGAGAGGAGCTATGACCGCGAGCTCGCCGCGCTGGACGCGATGGTCCCCGACGACGAGCTCGTGCCCGGCATCTACCTCTCGGTCTACGGCGACACCTTCTTCGGGGCCACGGCGAACACCAGCTACGCCGACACCCTGCACCTCGGCGGGGTCTTCGACCTCGCCGCCGAGCGCGGCTTCAAGGACTGGCCCCAGTACACCGCTGAACAGCTGCTGGAGCTGAATCCGCCGCTCATCGTCACGCTCGAGGGCATGGGCAGCGTCATCCGGAGCCACGCCCTCCTCTCCACGCTCAAGGCCTGCGGCCCCGATGGCCGGATCGTCGAGATCGACGGCGCCTTCAACGGGGACGCCGGCCTCGGGATCGTCGAAGCCGCCCACCAGGTCCTCTCCCGGGTCCACCCCGGGAGAGTCCGACCTGCCGCCGAGGTCCCCACGTCCGCCGATGCCGTGAACACCGCCGCGCCCGACGCGTCGGGTCCGAGCGCGGCCGCTCCGAACACAGCCGCTTCAAACTCAGCCGCTTCAGACTCAGCCGCTTCAGACTCAGCCGCTTCAAACAAAGGCGGCCGCTGACCCCAGACCGTAACCAGACCCTCACTTCCGTCGCCCCAGCTTCCCGGGGCGACCTCACCTAATGACCCTGATGAGAAATCTCTCTACCCTCGTCGCCGCTGCCCTCATGGGCACGGCCCTCACCCCCTCCACCCTCGCCCAGGTGACTGCTGCCGACGGCTACTCGGTCGCCGGCTCCATCGACCTGTCCCCCTACTGCGGGACGTTCCCGGCGGTGCACGTCTTCGCGGACGGCTCCATCCTGATCTTCGACGGCTCGAACACCTCCCACCGCTCCGCAGACGGGACCATCCTCCGCGACTACGGCACCCGGCCCTCATCGGTGTTCGCCAGCTTCGTACGGGTGGACGAGTCCGCCGGGCTCGCGTACATCGGCGAGTCCTCGTTCGGCACCATCTCGGAGCTTGACCTCGACACGGGTACCTCGCGCATCCTGAACACCCTCGTGTTCAACTACGACCTTGCCTTCGACGTCGTCCCCGGCCTCGCCTACGTCACGGGCTCCCCTGGGGGCTTCGGCGCCAACGCGCTGTACCGGCTTGACCTCGTCAGCGGCGCGCTCTCCCAGGTGGCCCAACTCGACGGCTTCTCCGGACCCGTCGAGGTCGACTCGCTGGGCAACGTCGTGGTCTCCGTTGACCTCGGCCTCTTCCCCATCCCCGCCGACTCGGTCAAGCTGGTCCGGTTCGACAGCGTCGAGGTGACCCTCGGCACCGTGCTCACCGACGAGGATGACGGCGAGGACTTCTCCGTCGCGTATGACGGCATCTCCTCGATGGACTACGACGCCGGTGCGGACTGCTACTCGGTGATCGAGGTCAACACTGGCACCACGGGCTCCGAGAGCTTTGCATGGAATGTGAACAACCAGGGAGACCGCGCCGAGCTCGTGGCGACCGTCCCTGGCTTCGCAGGAGGGGCCCAGCTCGTCCAGTCCGGCCTTGGAACCGCCTTCGCGGCGTATCAGCCCGCGTACACCTCGCTGCGGATCTCCTACTCCCAGTGCTTCGGCAACGGCTCGGCGGACATCTTCAACGTCGTCCCGCGGCAGGCCACTGCGGTCTTCTCCGGCCCCGGCTCGGGGGCCAGCGGGCCCGCTTTCATCGACGTCGAGGGTGGGGTCCCCAACGGCTACGCGTCCCTTTGGGTCGCTCGCTCGGTGGCCTGGGAGCCGATTCCGGTGATCGATGATATCGGCGGACTCTACCCCGTCGCGCTGCAGGCCTCGTCAGCCGCCTTCGGCCGCCGCTTCTCCCCGATCCTGCTCAACAGCAGCGGCGCCGGGGGGCTCCTCTTCACCCAGACGCCTGCGATCGAGGGGGCCTTCCTGTTCCAGTGGGTCATCCAAGACCCCTCCCTCCAGGTCATCTCGACGTCCACCGCGACGATCAACCTGTAGCGAGGAGGCCGCTGGCAGCGAGCAGGCAACCCGTCGCGAGATTGCCCCTCGCGCGTTACGGCCCGTTCTGCGCGACCCGTACCGATTCATGGAATCGGTACGGGTCGCTCTCGTTTGCGGTTCGCACAGGCTCGTTCCGTATAGTCGGAGGCGGGGCCGAGCGCGCACAACTTGCAGCGCCTTCGACCTCGACAGAACCCCGCTCAGCCAACGATCCACCATGGTGCCATTCCGGTCCTGGGCACCCGCCGCCCTCGCCCTCCTGCTCGCCCTCGTACTCGCGTCCTCGCTCACCGCGCAGGTGAGAGAGGACCACTACGAGGAGCTCCGCTTCTCCATCGAAGATGGCCTTCCCTCGAACTCGATCCGCGCCCTCGAGTTCGACGAGGAGGGCCAGCTCTGGATCGGGACGCTCGCCGGACTCACCGTCTTTGACGGAAACGTGTTCACGAGCGTCCCCCTTTGCAACGAAGGTGCGCCCCTGGCCCACAGGGTCACAGCTCTGGAGATGTGTGCCGACGGCGCCCTCCTGATCGGCACCCAGGGCGGGACCCTGCTGCGCTACTCCCAGGGGGTCTTCGAGACGCTTCCCACGGACCTGAATAGCGCCGTCCAAGCCATCGAAGAGCTCCCCGAGGGGGCGATCGTGGTCGCCGGACAGAGCCTTGTGAGCATCAACGAAGATGAGGTACGGGTCTTCGCAAGCTCCGACCGTGCGAACCGCGGCGCCGCAGATCTTAAAGCGCACGAGGGCTCTCTCTACGCCGCTGGCCCCTGGGGGCTGTGGAAGCTGGGCGAAGGCAGCCCCGAGCTGCTGCGCGCAGGGAGGTATGAGGCGCTGGTCCAAGCCCCCGGCGGCGACCTCCTCGCGGTGCGGCCAGGCGAGGTGATCCGTGTCAACGATCCCACCAAGCCGCTGGACCTCCGCCTCGGCTCCGTCTACGCCTCGATCGTCATCAACGAGCAAATGACCATGCTGGCGTGCGAGGACACGACCCAGCTGCTCTTCGCCAACGGTGCCCCGTCTGCGCCCATTCTCTTGATGGAGGACGACACCGCGACGCGGCCGCGGGCCTTCGCCGTGCGCCGGCGCGGCTCCTGGATCGGGACGGATCGCAACGGGCTCCTCTACATCGAACGGACACCTGCCTACAAGCTCGATGGCGACGCCGGCGCACCGGCCCTCTACGCCCGCAGCGTCTTCCAGCTCGATCCCGACTCCGCCATCGTCCAGCGGCCCAGGGCCAACGCGATCCGCTTCACCCAGACCAGCGCCTCAAGCACCGGCACGTTCGATGAGCTCGAGTTCATCGGCGGGACCCCAGTTCCGATCTTCGGGTGCACAAGTTCCCGGGAAGGCGTTGCTTGGCTCGCCTCCGAGGCTGGTGTCTTCAGGCTTGAAGGAGTCACCGCCCGCCCCGCCCCCTGCGCCGACGGCCCGGTCCTCGCGATCGTTGACACCCCCTCGGGCGAAGTCTGGGCCGCCGAGGACGGCAGCTTCTTCGAGGTGCTCCCGAACGGTGAACGCGGACGGTCCTTGCCCGGCCCGACGCCGGCTCCCGCGACGGTCGCCGCGAGCGAGACGGGGCTCTACTTCGCTGCAGTGGGAGGCGTCTATCACCTCGAGACCTCACGGAACAGCGGAGCAGCCGAGCGGATCCTCGAGCTCACCGAATCGGTCGAGCCACGCTGGCTCGCCGTGGACCCCCAGGGGGACCCCTGGCTCACCACCTACGGCGACGGGCTCTTCTGCATCAGAGCAGACGGGTCTGAGCAGTACACGGTGAAGGACGGTCTGACCTGCGACTACCTCGGATGGATCAACTTCAGCACAGACAGAAATAGCGGACAGGTCTCGGTGCTCTTGAACTCCAACCGAGGCCTGCTCACCGTACCCGTCGGCCGGCTCAGGGCTGGCCTGCAGAGCACAGGGGGGGCCCTTCAGACCCTCTCAAACCAGGAGAGCGAAGGGCCCAGCGGCGCCTACCTCGCCTGCGGCACGATCCTGCTCCCGACCCTGCGGGGACTCTACGGCTTCAGGCTCGACCAGGGAGTCTCCACCAATGAGCCACCCAGGACCGTGATTGACGCTGTCGTCGTGAACGACGTGGACATGGACGATGGGGATAAAATCGCGATGGCCGAGGTGCAAGGCTCCGCAGATATCGACATCGGGTTCACCGCCATCGCGATGCCGAGCACGGCCGACGCCACGTTCTCCTACAGGCTCCTGAGCCCTGAATCAGATGCCTCCGCCGACGTCGACTGGGTCAACAGCTTCTCCGCCAAGTCGGTCCAGTACTTCAACCTCCCGCCCGGGACCTACACCTTCGAGGTGCGGTCCAAGCTCCCAGGCACGGATTGGTCAGCCCCCGTCAGCGCCAGGGTGGTCCGCGTCAACCCCTTCCTCTACCAGCGCCCTGAGGCGCAGTTCACCCTCCTCGCCCTTGTCCTGATACTGCTCGCGTACAGCTTCACCCGGTTCATCCGCGCCGAGGACGCCTCGCAGGAACTCACCACACAGGTCGAGCAGAACCGCACCCTCGCAGCTGAGGCCGCCCAGCGGGAGGCTCGCTACGCGCGCCTCCTCGACTCCTCCCACGACGGGATCGTGCTGATCGAGTCGGATGGGCGGATCTCCTTCGCCAACGACGCGGTGACCCGGAGCTTTGGCTTCGAACGCTCCGAGCTGCTCGAGAAGGACGCCTCATGGCTCGGCATCACGGACACCCTGGCCATCCTCGCGGCCGCGGACGGGGGCGAATCCGCCAATCTGTTCTCGCGGAACGTCTTGGTCGACGACAAGTTCGGCATCCCCCACGAGTCGGACCTCGTCGCTGCACGAACAGAGCTCGACGGAAAGGGCTGCCTCCTCGTCGTCATCCGAGACCTCACCGCCGACAACCTTCTACTTGACCGCCTCGACACCAGTGAGCGGCGCTTCCAGGCTCTCTTCCAGGGGGCGCCTGCCGCGCTCATCACCTTCTCGTCTGACCTGCGGCTCATCGACTGGAATCGCCGCGCCGAGGGGCTGCTCGGAACTATCGATAGCCCCGAAGTGAAGCTATCAGCCGCCTTCGAGAGTGGCCTCAAGCGAGCGAACTTCGAGCTCCAGGTCCAGCGGACGATTGAGACGCGGTCCGAGACCCGGGCGGTCCACTCGACGACCGGCAGCTCTGGTGAGAAGCTCCGGGTCAACTGGACCATCTCTCCGCTCACCACGGATCATGGGGAGGTGACGGTGCTGATGGCGGTGGCCAAGGACTTGCGGGATGAGGAGCAGGCGCAGGCTCGCCTCGTCGACCTCCAGCGCCGGCTCGCCAAGGCCCAGGAGTCCGAGCGGAGCCGGATCGCGCGCGAGATTCACGACGACCTCTCTCAGCGGCTCGCTGCGACCACCATGAACGCAGCCGCGATCCGTGCCCGGCTCCCCAAGACGGAGGATGAGGAGGTCCCGCTGATGCTCGACGGGCTCCACGATGACCTCGACCGCCTGACCACGGACATCCACGCCCTCTCCCGGCAGCTCCACCCGACCGTGCTGGATGACCTGGGCCTCGCACGCGCCATCGAGTCCGAGTGCGCGCGGCAGCACAGCTACACGGAGGCCGAGGTCGCCTTCACCGGCCCCCGTGAGCCCCTTGAGCTCCCCTCGGACGTGGCGCTGACCTTCTTCCGAATCGCCCAGGAGTCCATCCGGAACGCCATCAAGCACGGGTGCCCAGGGTCTATCGATGTGCGCCTCAGCCTCGCCGGGAAGCACCTCCGCCTCTCGGTCCGCGACGACGGGGAGGGGTTCGAGACCTCTGAGGGTCGCGCTGAATCCCAGTCGGGACTCGGGCTCATCAGCATGGAAGAGCGTGCGCGACTCATCGGCGCCACCTTCTCGCTGGACAGCAGCCCCAAGAAGGGCACGTCGGTCACCGTCGAGTTCGTCCTCGAAGGCAAGCCGGCCGCCAGCGTCGCCCCCTGATGTCCCGCGCGAAGCTGCTTCGCCGCCAGATCTCTGGCGGCGGCCCCCTCGTCCTCGATGGCGCGACGGGTACCGGGCTGGGCGCGGTGCAGCCGGAGGAGCGCCCCGGGGGAGGGCTCGAGCGGCTGAACCTGGACGAGCCCGACGTCGTGATCGCGATACACCGGGAGTCTCTGAGGGCCGGGGCTCAGGTGCTGCGGACCAACTCCTTCTGCGCGAGCGAGCTCGAGCTGCGGCGGTTCGGCCTCCCCCACCAGGCAGAGGAGCTCTCGCGTCGAGCTGCAGAGCTGGCCCGCGCCGCCGCTATCAGCTGCGACCTCGACCCGCTCTGCCTCGGGGTCATCGGTCCAGGCACGGCGTCAGCTGGAGACGCTGGCGAGGGCGGGGCCGACCCAGGCAGGATCCGAGGGCTCCTGGCCGGGGGTGTGGACGGGATCCTCGCCGAGACGCTGCCCTCGCTAGAGGCCGCCCGGCGCATCGTCCGCGCCGTACGACGGGCGAGCCAGGAGATCCCGATCCTCGCCAGCTTCAGCCTCACCGCCGAGGGCGACCTGCCAGGGGGAGGCGGCGTGGACGATCTTGCCCGCCTGGCTGAGGAGCTCGACGTGGACCTCTTGGCCCTCAACTGCGCCTTCGGGCCGGCGCCCATGGAAGCCCCCCTCGCCGCGCTGCGCGCTGCGTGGCGCGGGCCGCTAGGCGCCTGGCCCAACGCCGGGCTTCCCGAGGCGGTCGGGGGTCGTCCGGTCTGGCCCGTCAAACCGGACCCCCTTGCCGCCTGGTGCCGGCGGGCAGCCGAGTCCCACGACCTGCGGCTCGTCGGCGGCTGCTGCGGCACCTCGGCCGCGCATGTTGCAGCCATCGGCCGAGCGCTCGATCAGTCCGGCGGCGCGACGCGCCCGTGACCCGAGGCGGAGACCCCCGCGCCCACGAGGAGCAGCGCCGCCCCGAGCGCCTCCTCCCACCCGAAGGACTGGCCCAGGGCCGCCCAGGCTAGCACCGCGGCCCCCGCGGGCTCCAAGAGCACCGTCAGCGAGACCACGTGGACGGGCAAGGACCTCGCCGCCCAGTTCATGGAGCCGTGCCCGATCAACCCCGGCCCGAGGCCGAGCCAGAGGATCGCCAACACCTCCGCGCCCCCTGCGCCGGGGACCCAGACGTCTGCGCCGCTGAGCAGGATCCAGCCACTGATCGTCAGCGCGGCGATCCCGTTGACCCAGGCCAGGAGCGTCGGGAGCGGCAGCGCATGCCCGACGCCCCGGTTGACCACGAGATAGGCCGCGCTGCACGCCCCCGCAAAGACCGCCAGGCCATCTCCGAGCAGCGTCGCGGTCCCCGCGTCCGACCCCGTCAGGATCGCCGTGCCGAGGAGCGCCACCGCGACCCCCGCGCTCAGGCGCCAGGAGACACGGTCCCCCAGGAAGAGGCCGAAGAGCCCGGCGAAGAGCGTCTGGAGCCCCACCAACACCGCTCCATGGGCGACAGAGGTCATCGTCAGGCTCAGGATCCACAGGGAGAAGTGAGCACCGAGGAGCGTGCCAGAGATCCAGATGCGTCGACGGGTGGGCCCGTCGACGCCCGTCAACCCGAGCCCTCCACCCCGCACGCGGGCGATCACCGCCCAGGCGAGGGCCGTGATCGCGACCCTCGAGGCAGCCACCGTCGCCGGAGGGGCGGGAGCCGCGATCACGATCACGACCGCCGCGCTGGAGAAGACGAGCCAGCTGACGAGGAGGCTCAGGATGAGCTGGCGCCGGTGCGAGGAGGAGGGGCTCACGCGCGCCCTCCCCTGCTCCAGCGGCGCCGGCTCACCCGCCCCACGACCGAGGCCGACCACCCGCGCTGCGAGCCCTGCACCCGACCGTTCACCTCAGCGCCCTCCGCCGGAGCGCTCGATGAAGTCAATCCCCTCTCGCGCGATCGCAGCCGCCTCGCTCCCCGGCTCGAGGTCGATGACGTCGAGAAAGTGCTGGTACGCAGAGGTCGGGCGCTGGAGGTTGCGGAGCTGTACGAGCCCGGCGCCCAGGTGTGCGTCAGCCGCCATCGCACCGCTCGGGTGGCTCGCCAGCACGCGCCTGAAGGCCGAGAGGGCGGCGCGCGCCTTGCCGCTCTCCGACAGCCAACGGCCCAGGACCAGCACCTCCCGCGGCGACTCGCGGTCGAGCACGTGGTGGGAGGAGGAGAAGTACTGCTCGGCTGCCTCATCGAGCCTCCCGGCTCCAACGAGCTCGGCGAACCTCGGTCGGCGCTCCGCCGCGGCGGTGGCGGCTGCGGTGTGCGCCCGCGCCTCCCGAAACTCACGCGGGCGCGACTCGCGCTCCCTGCGGTCGACGAGGAACGCCGCCCCGAGCCCGGCGAAGAAGCCCCCGATGTGGGCCCCGTACGCGACTCCGGACGGACCAGCGTTCCCCTGGGCCAACGCCGGCAGGATGTTGCTCAGGATGATGTACCCCCCGAGCACCACCCGGGCTGGGATCCGGATCACCTGCACGAAGACGAAGAACAGCACGAAGACGTTCACCACGTTCCTCGGGAAGAGGAGGAAGTAGAACCCCATCACCCCCGAGATCGCACCGCTCGCGCCGACGAGCGGGACGTTGGACCCGCGCGACATCGCGGCGAAGAACAGCGTCGCCGCCGCGCCGGTCCCCAGGTAGGCCGCCAGGTAGCCGAGGCGGCCGAGCCGATGCTCGACGTTGTCGCCGAAGATCCACAGGAACAGCATGTTCCCCGCAAGGTGAAGCAGGCCACCGTGCAGGAACATCGAGGTCAGGAGGGTCAAGGCTGACGCATGCGCTGGCCTGAAGCCGTACTCGAAGACGAAGACGTCGTAGTTGGTCAGTCCTGGCGCCAGCACGCTCCGGCCAGCCCCTCGCATGTACTCCTGAACGAGCGGGTGCGCGGGATCCGCGGCGCCGTGGAAGGCCACCGTCGCAAGGAGGTAGACCGCCACGTTGAGGCCGATCAGGCCCCAGGTAACCAGGGGCCGTCCGGGCGGGTTGGGCGCGTCGCTGATGGGCAGGAACAAGGTTCTCTCCAGGCTCTGATGCGCCGCTCGGGCGCTGACTGAGCGGCGCGATCATAGGGCCCCGGCACGGGCCTGCTGGGTCTCTCCCCCACAACCAATGGAGCGGCCCCGCTCCGCCGGGTGGCGCGAGCGGGGCCGCAGGACCAGGGAGGGGTGATCCCCCCTGGAGGCCGGGGTCCTCCGTGGAGGACGCCCTGGCTCAGGGGCAGAAGGTGACGCTGAGACCGTCGGTCAGGTTGAACAGCGCGCCGCCACCGGCGAGGTCGCGGTACAGGAACTGGAAGTTCCAAGTCTCACCCACCGCCACCTGTCCGCTCGGGTTCGGCGGCGCGGTGTTGTCGAAGGGGAAGATCGCGGTCCCGAAGAAGTCCGCCGAGGACACGCCCAGTCGGATCACAGAACCGAGGCAGAGCGTCCCGTTCCCGACCGGCGCCGTGGCGCGGTCCGGCGCGTAGGCGAAGATGCCGATCGTGCCGCCGGGGCAACCTGACGCCACGAGCAGGAGGTCGTTCGCACCGATGCTCGCGCTCCCACCAGGGAACATGACCGCGGAGAGGCCGGTCGAGTTGGGAGACGAGGTGCAGTACGACTGGAAGCCGCAGTTGGCGGGGCAGAGCTCGAAGACCTCGAGGTCGTCCACCGCAGCCTCGACGATCGAGCCGCTCCCGAGGTCCGCCGCGACGAAGCGCAGGGTCACCGAACCGGTCGCGGGGACGAGGTCGCTGACGCGGAAGGTCGTACGCGCCCACCCGCCAGCCTCGGCCGCCGGGCCGAGGGTCTCGACGTTCACCCAGGTGGCGCCACCGTCGGCCGAGACGTCCACCGTGAAGACGTCGTCGGTGTTGGAGCCCGCCGAGTTGTTGTACGAGCGCCAGTAGCCGATGTAGGGGTCGGCTGAGGTCGACACATCGATCGCCGGAGACACCAGCGTGGTGAAGCCGCCGTCCACGTCATTCTCACCCAGCGAGCCGCCGGGGCTCCCCTGACCGGTGACGAAGCAGAGCGAGCCGCCCAGCGTGTGGTCGTCCTCGGGCTGCGCCGCCGTGCCGATCGGATCCACGAGCACCCACGCACCGGTGGTCGCCGTGTCGCCAGCGAGGCCTGCGACCCAGCCGCTGGTCGCCTCGAGGTCGTCCGAGAAGACGATGCTTCGTTCGATCGCCTGGGCGGAGTAGGCCGCCGCAGCGCCGGAGGCCGGCGCGAGTGCGGTGGTACCGCTGACCAGCGGGAACTCGAAGTAGTAGTCAACCTCAGACGGGCACGCCGCCGCCGGGAAGGTGGCCCGGAAGGTGTCGTTGCCGATGAACGGGAGCGGCTCCGAGACGAAGCCGGAACCGGTGTCGAACCAGACCAGGGCCGCCGCGGTGTCCGGCGCGTCGGTCCCGGGGGTGACGATCACGTCCAGGATGTCCCCGCCAGCCGGGCTGACCTCGTCCGGTCGCGCCACGGGGAAGGAGATCCCCACCGACGTCGCCGGCGTCATCTGCATCGCGATGTCCGAGTTGATCCGGCCGTAGCCGAAGTTGTCGTCGACGCCGGCGGCGCCGAGGTCGTCGCAGGACATGCGGAGGACGTCCTCCACCTGCTGCGGGGTCAGGCTGGGGTTCTTCGACCAGATCAGCGCGCAAAGGCCTGCGACCATCGGGCAGGCGAAGCTCGTTCCGCTCACGTTGCTGTATCCGCCGCCGTCATTGGTGGTCCGGACCCCTTGGCCCGGGGCAGAGAGGTCGACGAACGAGCCGCGGTTTGAGAAGGAGGCGAGCGCGTCCGACGAGGTCGTGGCGGCGACGACGATCACGTCGTCATCGCGGCTCCCCGAGAGGGTGTCCGAGGAGTTGCCTGCCGCCCAGACGAGGAGGGCGCCGAGGCCGCGGACGTAGGTGCCGGTCGAGTTCACCGAGCCGGACTGAACGCCGCTGTAGCTCACGCTGGCCACCTTGTCGCCGACCTCCGCTGCAGAGCGAGCCGCCCGGGTGAGGTTGGAGAGTGACGCGCCGCCGTTCGTGGAGTCGGTCACCCGCATGGTGCGGTGCCCGAGGTTCCAACCAACACCTGAGACGCCGATGCCGTTGTCACCGTTCGCTGCGGAGGTTCCGACGCAGAGGGTGCCGTGCCCGTTGATGTCCTCGATCGGACCGCCCTGGCTCTCCCAGGTGTCCGAGGGAGCGTGGTAGCCCTCCTGACGGTGCAGCTGCAGGTCGACGTGCGAGAGCAGGATCCCCGTATCACAGATCGCGACCACGATGCTCGGGTCACCCGTCTCCTGGTCCCAGGCCGCGCAAGAGGCCATGCGGTTCGCCTGGTGATGCCACTGCTGGCCGAACTGGCTGTCGTCCGGGCAGGCGATCGGATAGACGGTCCAGTCCGGCTCCACGTACTGGAACGCGCCGGTCACGAGCAGGTCGTTCGCGACGCTGGTCTCGGTGGCGCCCGAGGGGACGAAGAACAGGTACTCGTCGGTCGCCCCCACGTACTCCTTCAGCTCGAAGGCCTCGAGGGCCCGACGCGCGATCCCCTGGAGGCGGCGCGCCTCGTCCGGGGTCTGGCCGCGCTCGGCGGCGGTCGAGACCTGGAGCGGGCGGGCGCACATGACGCCGGAGAACTCGAGTTCTCCCTCGACCTCCTGGAACTCCACGAAGGTGGAAGGACTGGAGGCTTCCTGAGCGTAGGCGAGGGGCGCTGCCACGAGGAGGGCAGCGGGGATCAAGCGCGGGAGGAGTTTCATCGAGATGAGGGCTGGGGAGAGCTGGTGGGACCGTGGGAGGACGGCCCGGGGCCGTTGAATGTTCCGACAGTCCGCAGACGGCGTCGAATGAAATAAGTGTCTCAGTTCCTGACGAGGACGACGTCGTCCACGAACAAGAACTGTCCGCCTGCGGCGGTGGCGGTCAGGCGGAGGGACTGAGCGCCGGCGGGGATGGAGAGGCTGGCCTGCACACACGCATACTCTGCGGTGGCCGCCACCGGCACCGACGTCGACGCAAGGACGGCCTCAGAGGCGTCCAGGGCCTCCACAGAGAGGCTTGAGGCGCCGCTGCCGCTGGTGCGTAACAGAGCGTTGAGCTCGCAGCTGGTGGCCCCGAGCACCCCGGTGACCGCCCACAGGGATGAGGCATTCAGCCGCACCGCCGGCGCCGCGACCCCTCCCACTGGCACGAGCTCGACGGCGCCGCTGGACTGCCAGCCGCTGAGGCCTTCGTCGAAGGCTCCGTTCTCCACGCCGTTCGGGTCAGCCAGCGCGATGGCCGCGTCGCCGTCGATCACCTCAAGGGTGTCGAGCTCCGGCGATCCACCCCGGCGCCCCGAACCCGAGGCCACGTAGATGCGTCCGTCCACCTCACCGATCCCGCCGCTGTGTCGTCCGTCCACGAGCGGCGGCAAGGTGGTCCAGCGCCCGGCGATCACGTCGAGGGCTTCACACTCGTCGTGCGCGTCAAGCTGCGTGGTGCTCTCCCCGCCAATGACCACCGCGAAGCGGCCGACTGGCGTCGCCAGGGCGCCGGCCCTCGGAGTCGGGAGGTCGCGGGCGATGGTTGACCACTGCCCGGAGCTGAAGTCGTAGACATCGACCGCGCCGATCGTGTTCGCGAACGGGTTCGGCTGCGTGGTCGTTCGTCCGCCCGCAGCCACGAGGCGATTCCCGATCACGACGGTGCTGAAGTGATCGCGGGCGCGCGGCGCGTCGGGGAGCACCTGCCACGTCTGGGTCGCGGGGTCGTACTCGTCGAACCAGGCGCGCGCCCCGCCGTTATGGCCCTGGTTGTTACCACCAAGGAGGTAGATCTTCCCGTCCCGTTCGAACACGCCGTTCGCGCCGCGGCGGCGCGCCGCCGGGATCAGCGGCCCTTGCGTCCACTGGTCCGTGGCGGGATCCCAGGTCCAGATGTGAGGGACGCTGGTCTCGTTCGGATAGGACCCCGTGAACGCACCGACGACGTAGACGATCCCACCGAGGACGACCGGCTGGAAGTGGTTGATCTCGAAGGGCGGCGGCCCCATGGGCGTCCATTCGCCCGTGGTCGGGTCGAAGGCCTCAGTCGGGCGATTGCCCCGCCCCCCGATGAGGTAGAGCCGGCCGTTGACCGTGACCATCGCCGACTCGTGGCGGCAGGTCAGCACCGAGCCGTCCGTGGACGGGAGCACCTCCCAGGTCACGGGGGCCGCGCGGCGGAGCCGGATCAGCCGCGCCACCGAGGGGACGCCCTGCCCGTCGATCACGAACAGCATGTACGCGCCCGGCGGCGCGACGTTGCCGTTGAGCGGGCTCGTCAGGTCGAGGGAAGCGCCGCTCTGCGTGAAGGAGAGCTCCAGGCACCGCTGGTCCGTGTTGATCCCATGGGTCGCGCTTCCGAGGCGGACGAGGGTGGCGCGCGAGACGGCGGCAGCGCCCGAGAGCTGGACCTGGAACGGCGCGTCGTAGGCCACCGCCTCCGGCGCCGCGACGATCTCGGGACGCGGCGCGAGCTGCCCCGTGGAGTTGGAGAAGAGGTAAGGCGGCCGGAAGATCTCCGAGGAGAGGGAGCCGACGCCCGGGCTCGAGACGCCGCCGCCCGTCCAGACCGTGGCGTCGGGAAGGAGAATCGAGGTGGAGCGGTAGCCCCTGGGCTCGCTCGACGCGGCGCAGAAGGTCCACTCACCCGTCGCCGGGTCCCAGAGCTCCGCGACTCGAATCGCCGTCGACGTCGAGACAGGGTTGTGGCGTCGAGCCCCCCCGGTGACGAGCACCGTGCCATCCGCGAGCACCGTGGCGTCGTGGTCCGCCCGCCGGAACATCATCTCCCCTGCGCTCGACACCGACGGGGTCGGTCCGGTGACGTCGATCACCACCGCCGAGCGGCCGGCGTCCGGGATGCTCGAGAGGCGGTCCACGCCGCCGAGCACGAGGATCCTGTCCGAGCCGATGCTCGCCGCAGATCCCCAGATCCGTTCCATGGCCTCCCGCTGTCCCTGGAAGGTCCAGGTCCCGCGCCCCTCGGTCTCGAAGACCCCGAGGTTCTGATCCCAGCCGGCGACGACGACGTCGCCCGCGGGGCTCAGGTGGGCGAAGGGGAACAGCCCATCGACGGGCCCGATCCCAGTGTCCAGCCACGCGCCGAGATCCGCGCCTGGGAGCCGGGTCCAGGCCTCACCGTCGAAGCGCGCCGGGACGGTGCTCACCGAGCCCGAGTCCCCGCCGCCGAGCGCGAGGAAGGAGCCGTCTCCAAGGGTGAGGCCAGCGGCGCCATGTCGGGCTTCACCGGAGGCCGCGAGGGGGATCCAGGTCCCCGTGGAAGAGTCGAAGCGGCTGAGCTGATCCGCGCCGATCGGCGCCGCCGAGGGCGTCCGACCTGCGTAGCCTCCGAAGGCGAGGAGGTCGCCGCTGGAGAGCCGCGAGAGGGCGGCACCATAGAGCTCCTCGCTCGGGTGATCCGCGGGCGAGTGGACCCCGGTGCTCGGATCAAAGACGTCCACGACGGTCGTGTCGTGGGGGTCGGTCGGAGGCAGCGTGCCCGGCCCGCTAGCGAGGGCGCTGGAGAAGGTGAGGAGCTCGCCGGAGTCCAGCAGCACGGACTGGATCGGGTCGACCGGCCAGGCCTCTGCGGGGAGCCACTCCCCGCGCGTCGGCCTCAGGGCAGACCCATCGCCGGGCTGGAATCGGGGCGCCGACAGGAAGGCGCCGGCCCAGTTGGCGAGGTCATTCTGGGAACCGTCCCCGCCATCACGGACGACCAGGATCAGCTCGCGGACGCCTCTGAGGTTGAGCCTCCCGGTGAATACGGGCCCGTCCGAGCCCGTCAGCAGGCCCGAGGTGTAGAGGACAACCCCGTCCCCCAGAACCTCGAAGACCACCGACCCCGCGTTCCCCACGGAGTCATCCACACCGACCCAGCTGCTGAACGCGAAGGCCCTTTGCCGGAGATCGAACGCGATGGCGCTGGTCGAGTGGCAGCCGATACCGCTCGCGTAGGTCTGCCCTCCGATCGTCAGCGCGGTCCCGTCCCCCGGCGCCGCAGCGCCGTTGCTCTCGTTGAGCTCTACGGGCCCGAGCCCGTTCTGCGCCCAGAGGGAGGGCACGGCAGAGAGCGCCTTGCCCGCTCGCACCGGCGCCCTCCCTGTCCGGGTCCCGATGCTGGTGAAACGGCTCCCGTTTTGAGCCGCGACCGGCCCAAGGGTGGCTGCGCTGAGGAGGAGGAGGGTCAGACTTTTCATGGGTGGGAGCCGCCGGCGGGCACGCATCACGCCAGGGGCCGGGTCCCGATCAGAGACCCAGGGCCGGCAGGCGGCCGTTTGGGGCGCTGAGGGGGCCCAGAGGCCAACTCTGGACGCGCGTGGCGGCCTCGCGGTTCCCGAAAGATACCCCGCTCCCGCGGGCGGGGCTCCGTCCCGTCACTCCAGGCCGTTCGCCTCGGCGAAGGCGCGGATGTCGGGCTCCCCCACGAGCCGCTTGTAGCGGAAGGGCTGCGAAGCCGGGTTCTTCATCTTGTAGCCCTTCAGCAGCGCCGGAGTGAACTCGGTGATCTCCAGGAGGCGCCGCGCGGCGTCGTCTCGGAGGGCCTGGGTCTGGCAGCCGACGATGATCCGGACCATGTCCTCGATGGCGTCCGAGGGGTTGTACTTCTTGGGGTACGTGATCCGGTCGTAGACCACGGCAGCGTCCGCGAGCTTCTCCTCGCAGAACTCCTTCTCCGCAGTGAGCAGCTCCTGTCGCAGCTGTTCGATCCCGGTCGCGTCCGGGCCGGCCGCCGACGCGGCGAAGCGATCGATGGCGCCGAAGCCGCTGCGGAAGTCCTTGGGCTCCGCCGCCGTCAGCCCCCAGACCTCCCAGCGGACGTCCTCGAGGGTGTCGGCGCTGTCCAACTCGGCGACAGGCCCGATCCGGTCCATCAGGCGCCGGACCCGGTCCACGTCCGGGTGCGTCGGGAACCCCTCGACGAACCACTTCGCACGCTTCATGAACACCCGGGCGTGGGGACGCTCGCCCTTGGGGTTCCACTTGCTCTCCGAGTAGTTGATCAGCCTCGCGTCCTTCCAGGGGTTGATCCCGGTGTTGCGGACGGAGTCGTCGAGCCCCTCCATCAACTCGTCCTTGACGGTCTCGGCCTGCTCGACCATCCGTCGTTGCTCCGGCGTCAACTGCTCGCCGGCGAGCTGCGTCAGGGTCGCTCGTGCGCCGACGGGGTCGTCCTGGCGCTCGCGCTGATAGCGGTTCCACTCGGCCGTGAAGTCGAAGTTCTCCCCAGCCAGCCCCTTGGAGGTCTGGTTGAGCAGCATGTAGCCCACGACCACCGCGACGAGGACCACCCCGGCGGCGACGGCGCCGGCCGGGATCGCCGGCCCCTTGGACTGCTGTCGGCGGCTCGAGGCCACGCGCCCGCCGCTCGATCCGCCCGTCCTTCGAGCCGACGACCCGCGGCTAGCGGCGCCGGCGGCCTTGGGCTTCGCGGGCCCCTCGCCCTCGTCGTACTGGATGGTCAGCTTGGCGCTCCCGATCGAGACCGCTTGCCCGTCCTTCATGAGGTAGGACCCAGAGACCTGAGCCCCCCCCGCCTTGGCGGGCATGACGCCCTTGGCCAGCTGGAGCGTGGCCCCCTCCGGCCCCATCTCGATGACGCCGTGGCGCTCCGCCACGTCGTCCGAGCTCAGCTTGAGGGTCGCCCCCTCGCCGCTCCCGAAGGTGAGCTTGCCGGAAGAGAGCTTGAACCTGCGGACCTCGCCGCCTTCATCGAGTGTGAGTCTCGCCATGGCCCCATTGAAGCCGGGACGTGAACTCCGTGTCGAGGAGCAATCGGGCCTACCTGGGATCAAGCGCCACACCCTCCCCTCGGCGCGGCCCCCTGGTTCAGGCCGTGAAGACCCGGGGCGACAGGTCCTCGGGTCCGATCACGCCGCCCGCGAGCGCCACCGCGCGGCGCAGCTCGTTCTCCAGCTCCCGGACGTTCCCTGGCCAGGACCAGGCGGCCAGGGCTGCCAGGGCTTCCTCGGAGATCGAGGCCTCCCGGCCGACCTCCTCGGCGATCCCCGGGAGGATGGCGCGTGCGATGGCCCGCACGTCATCACCTCGCTCCCGCAGGGGTGGGAGGTGGAGCGTGACGACATTCAATCGAAACATCAGGTCCTCCCGGAAGTCCCCGCTGGCCACGGCCGCCGGTAAGTCCCGGTGGGTCGCAGCGAGGATCCGAACGTCCACCTTCCGCGTCGTGTTGGCGCCGACGGCACGGACCTCGCCGTCCTGGAGGACACGTAGCAGCTTGGCTTGCATGGACAGCGGCATGTCCCCGATCTCGTCCAGGAAGACCGTCCCCCCATCCGCCACCACGAAGTGCCCCGGGCGGTCGGCCACCGCGCCGGTGAAGGCTCCCTTCTTGTGGCCGAAGAGCTCGCTCTCCAGGAGGTTCTCCGAGATGGCCGCGCAGTTCTCCGCGAGGAAGGGCCCCGCCTTGCGCGCGCTCGCGTCATGGAGGGCCCGCGCGACCAGCTCCTTCCCCGTCCCCGTCTCGCCCTGGATGAGGACCGGCACGCCTGAGGCCGCGACCCGGTCGATCATCGCGAAGAGCTCCAACATGGGCGGGCTCGACCCCACCATGCCGAAGCGGCCGGTCGGCTCCTCTCCCCCTGATGACACGGCGGCTGAGGACCCGGCGGCTGAGCTCGCGGCCGCGGAGCCCTCTGCTGCGGAACCCTCTGCTGCGGAGCCCTCTGCGGCCTCCAGCGCACGCCGCGCATAGACGCCAAGGGCGCTCACGACGCCGAGCTCCTCCGCCCGAGCCAGGGCACGGTCGAAGGCCCCCTGCACCTCCTCGGGCAACCCCTCGGGGCCCCCCGCGCCCTGAGCGCTCATGCTTCCAGGCGCTCCAACGAGGCGTACTGCAGGAGCAGCTGCTTGCGTCCAGCGGTGTTGAAGACCACGGTGGCCCGGGCGTTGATTCCAGCGCCCGCGAGGGCCTCGATCCGCCCGCGCCCGAAGTGCGGGTGCTGAACGAGCTCCCCGACAACAAGTCCTGCGCCGCTCCCCTCCGCGGGGTCGAAGGCTCCCAGCGCCTCCTCCTCGCGCTCCTCGGGCCCGACACCCGCGACGTCTCCCTCGGGGAGCTCTCGCAGGTAGCGGGACGGGAGCGTGGGGCGTCCGCCCCCGTAGAAGCTCCGGAAGGTCGTGTGCGTGATGAGCAGCCGCTTCATGGCGCGCGTGATGCCCACGTAGAAGAGCCGCCGCTCCTCCTCGATCGCCGTATCGGGCTCCTCGGCCTCGTCCACGGCGCGCTCGTGGGGCAGCAGCTCGTCCTCGGCGCCCGCGATCACGACAAAGGGGAACTCCAGGCCCTTGCAGGCGTGGAGAGTCATGAGCTTGACCCGGTCCTCGTCCCCCTCATAGGCGTCCGTGTCCGCGACGAGCGCGACCTCCTCCAGCATGCCCCGGAGCTTGCCGTCCGGCTGGCGCGAGTCGTAGTCCGCCGCGAAGGCGCGCAGCTCCTCCACGTTGGCCGCCCGGTCCACGGTCGAGGTCCCGTCGTCGAGCTCGGCCATCCAGCGGTCCACGTCGATCGCCTCGAGCACGAGGTCCAGGGCCACGGCAGCGTCCAGCTCTCGCGCCGGGGCGAGCTCCTCCATGAGCTCGCCGAAGGCGGCCAGGCCCTTCTTCGCCCGCCCTCGGATCGCCTCGAGGGCGAGCGGGTCGCGGAGCGCCGCCGTCAGGGAGAGCCCACGCTCCGCAGCGAACGATGCCAGCCGCGCCAGGCTCGTGTCCCCCACGCCGCGGGACGGTGTGTTCACCACCCGCACGAAGGCCACGTCATCCGCAGGGTTGAGGGCGAGGCGCAGGTACGCCACCACGTCCTTGATCTCCTTGCGCTGGTAGAACTCCAGCCCCGCCACCACCTGGTAGGGCACCGAGTCGTAGCGGAGCGCCGTCTCGATCGCCCGCTGGAGGAAGCCGGCGCGATAGAGCACCGCGCAGTCGCCATAGCGCCCGCCGCGCGCCACGTGGGACCGCACCTGCGCCGCGATCTCCCGCGCCTCATCGTTCTCGTCGCCGCACTCGATGACGGCGATCTGCTCGCCCTCCTCCCCCTCCGTGAACAGGTCCTTCTCCTTGCGCGCCTGGTTGTTCGCGATCACCACGTTCGCCGCGTCCAGGATGCGCGCCGTGCTGCGGTAGTTCTGCTCGAGGCGCACCACCTTGGCGCTCGGGAAGTCCTGCTCGAAGTCCAGGATGTTGCGGATGTCCGCGCCACGCCAGGCGTAGATCGACTGGTCGGGATCACCGCAGACCGTCAGGTTCTGATGGAAGGACGCGAAGTGCCGGACGAGGAGGTACTGCACGCGGTTCGTGTCCTGGTACTCGTCCACGAGCACCTGCCGGAAGCGACGCGCGTAGCCATCCCGGACCCCGGGGTGATTGTCGAAGAGGTCGAGGACCTTCAGCAGGAGGTCATCAAAGTCGAGGGCATTCTGCTGCTGCATGCGCTCCCGATACTTCTTCTCCACGGCGTGATAGACGTCCTCGTCCATGCTCCCGTCGGAGAGTTGGAGCCCGTCCTCACGACCGCGGTTGTTCTTGCGCGAGGAGATCCACCCGCCGATCACCTGCGCGCGGAAGCGCTTGGGGTCGTATCCCAACTCCTTCACGATGGACTTGATCAGCCCGTTCCGGTCGCCGGTGTCGTGGATCGAGAAGTCCCGCGTGTACCCGTCGAGGGCGTCGATCTCCCGGCGCAGGATCCGCGCGCACATGGAGTGGAAGGTGCCGATCCAGGGAGCCCCGGCGTCGCCCGCCGGGACGAGGCGCTCGACCCGCTCCCGCATCTCCTTGGCGGCCTTGTTGGTGAAGGTGATCGCCAGGATCTCCCAGGGGGCCACACCGCGGTTCAGGATCAGGTTGGCGATGCGGGTCGTCACGACTCGCGTCTTCCCCGACCCCGGACCAGCCACGATCAGGAGGGGCCCATCGCCGTTGAGGACCGCCTCCCGCTGCTGCGGGTTGAGCCCCTCGGTGAGCGTCTCGTCACTCTGCTCCGCGGCCGTAGCCAGCGAGTCCTTCACGTCCAACCAATCCATCGCGGCGGCGAGTCTACCCCGCGCGCGACCCCTGGCCACGCGCCGCCCGTCAGCTTCGGCTCGGATCGCGGATGACCATGAGTCGCAGCTCGGTCATCTCCTCCACGGCGCTCGCCGGCCCCTCGCGCCCAAGGCCGGAGTCCTTGACCCCGCCATAGGGCATGACGTCCGCCCTCCATGAGGGAATGTCTCCGATGATCACGGCGCCCACCTCGAGCTCATCCCAGGCCCGATGCGCCCGTAGGAGATCCCGAGTGAACACCCCCGCCTGGAGGCCAAAACGGGTCCTGTTCGCCTCGACCAGCGCCGCGTCGAAGTCCCGCACCCGGACGAGGCAGACCACCGGTCCGAAGACCTCCTCATCAAGCACCGGCTCTCCGGCCGGGACGCCCTCGAGGAGGGTCGCAGGCATCACCGACCCCTCCCTGGGGCCGCCACAGAGCTGCGTCGCGCCGGACCGGAGCGCGCCCTCGACCCACTCCTCCACCCGCACCGCGTCGCCCTCGGAGATCAGGGGGCCCACGGTCACCGCCGCGAGGGACGGGTCCCCGTGGACGACCCCCGAGACCGCCCCGGCGAGGAGCTCCCGGAAGGCCTCGTAGACCTCCTCCACGACGATGACCCGCTGCACGCTGATGCAGCTCTGCCCCGCCTGGTAGTAGCCGCCGAACGCGACTCGCCGCGCCGCGTCCGCCAGGTCGGCGGTCTCGTCCACGATGGCCGCCGCGTTCCCCCCGAGCTCCAGCGTGACTCGCTTCTTCCCCGCCCTCCGTCGCAGCATCCAGCCCACCTCGTCGGAGCCCGTGAAGGACAGCTTGGCGACCCGGCCATCGGTGGCGATGGCCTCCGCGTCCGCACCCCTCGCCGGCAGGACAGAGAAGGCCCCCGAAGGCAGCCCGCTCTCCGCGAGGATCTCGCCGAGAATCAGCGCGCTGAGCGGCGTGCTGCTCGCCGGCTTGAGGACGAAGGGGCAGCCGGCTGCGATGGCCGGCGCCACCTTGTGAGCCACCAGGTTCAGGGGGAAGTTGAAGGGGGTGATGAACCCACACACCCCCACCGGGACCCGCATGTAGCTCCCGCGGTACCCGGAGTTCGCCGGGCTGGAGGAGAGCGGAAGGAGCCCACCGCTCGCCTCCATCGCGACCCGCGCCGAGATACGGATGGTCTCCAGCGCTCGATCGACCTCACCGGCCGCGAAGCGAAGCGGCTTCCCCGCCTCGCGTACCAGCACGTCCGTGAGCTCATCGCGTCGCGCCAGCACCCCCGCGCCCAGGCGTTCGAGCACCGCGGCGCGCTCGTGGCCCTCCAAACGGCCCATGGCGTCGCGGCAGTCGCTGGCCGCCGCGATGCCTTCCCGAATCCGCTCCGGGCACGCAAGGGCCACCTCCTCGATCGTCTCGCCCGTGAACTTGTCCTTCACCGCGAGGCCTTCGGACGAGGTGACGGGCTGGCTCGCGAGGTAGTGAGGTCTCATGGGGAGCGTGTGTCCGGGGACTGGACGGAATCAGATGATAGGACCACGGGCCACCGGGTCCCCGTTCCTGGATCACTGCCGCTCATCCTCTACCAACGGACCAACGGCTCTACCAACAGACCGACGCCTCTACCGCCGACCGACGCCTCTACCGACAGACCGACGGTCTCCCCCGGGCAGACCGTCCGGTAACCCCTAGCGCTATCCCCTGACTGACCCGCGGGGGCGATCCCCCGCCGGCCCCATCCCCTCTGCCGCCGGTGGCGCATGGAGTGCTGAAGGCACTCCGTCCGAGACCACGGAGAAAAAGAACTCCTCGACCGGCGAAAGCCAATCGAGGAGTGAGGCCCGGCGTCATGGAGACGGATCGCCTGCCAAGAAAGACCCGAGGCGCCGTGCCTATTTTCGGGAGGGAGTGCCGGCGCCGAAGCGCCATCTGCGGGGACTATCGGTAAATAGCCACCTGGCATCAAGCTCAATACTAGTAATTCTCCCCCCACCCTTAGGTCGCCTCCCATGCCCCCCCCTCCGTCCGGCGACTCGCGGGGCCTGTGGGCCGCCGAGGTGGCCCAGGCGCAGAGGTGGCCCAGGCACAGAGGAGGCGCAGAGGAGCGCAGAGGGGCGACGGAGCCGCCCCGGGGACCCCTGGGGGTTTCCCGGGTGACGATGCGCAAGGTCCCCGTGAGGCCATTGCCGCTATCGAGGGGGCGAGATCCTAGGCTGGGGCGGCGATGACCCCGACACGGCTGCTCCCCAGGACCCCCCTCCAGAGAGCCCGAGTCGTATCCGAGTACGGGGCAGGCGCGCTCGTGGAGCTCGAGAGGCGCTGCTCGTTTCACTGCCCCCAGGAGGTCGCGGAGCCGATCGTGCTCGCCGGGCTCGAAGGGACCTTGAAGCGCCGACAGGTCCCCCTCGGCCGCTCCCTGCGGCTCGGCCTGAGGCGCTGGCTCCTTGGTACTCCGGCCCCCTGCGAGGCCGAGTCTGCCCACCTCACCTGGATGAGGAAGCGGCTCTTCCGCGCGGCTGAGCCGCTGGGGTCCGTCACCATCCACCGGCTCGGCTTCCCGTGCAGAGAGCTCCTGGTCACCCGGAGGGTCGAGGGGGCCCAGCCCTTCCACGCCGCCGTCGTCGCCGCCCCTCCCCCTCGCCGAGCTCGCCTCTTCGCAGAGCTCGGACGAGAGGTCGGACGCATGCACGCCCTGCGCTTCCTGCACGCCGAGCTCTACCCCAGGAACGTCCTCGTCACCGAGCCCTGTGACCAACCGGGGCCGGGGTTTGGCCGCTCCCTGATCTGGAGGGGCACAGGAGAGGGGGGGCCGACCGCCTGGCGCCGGGGCAACCTCGGGCGGGTCGAGGATGACCTCGGCGCCTGGTTCAGCCGCGCCGCCGACTGGATGCGAACGGAGGACGCGGACGCCCTGCTGCTCGCCTACGCCGCGTCGCGCCTCGATAATGGCCGACCGGTGGAGAGCCTCCCCGGCCTGGTGCGCTCGATCCAGCGCTCCCGTCGACGCGAGTTGGCCCGACTCGAGCGGTCTCCAGGAGGCCTCGGCCAGGCCGCCTTCCCCGTCGCCGGGTGGGATCCCGATGTGGGCCGGCTCCTCGGGCTCTGGAGCCGCGGAGGGGACCCGGCGCGCTCCACCGTTGTTTCTCCGCCTCCGGTGGTCTAAAAGACGGGCCGGAGACCACGATGCCTATTTACGACTTCGACTGCGCCAGCTGCGGACACACCTTCGAGGAGTTGATCCTCGGATCCGAGGCGCCCGAGTGCCCCAAGTGCTCGAGCGCTGACGTCGAGAAGAAGGTGTCATCGTTCAGCATCGGGACCCCCGCGTACCTGCGAGGCACCGTCCCCATGCCCGAGAGCCCGGCCAGCGGCTTCGCCGCGGGATCCTGCGACGATGCCGGCGGCCCCGGGACCTGCTCCTCCAACTAGGCGGCTCGCGCCCCTGGTGATCGCTGCGCTCGTCCCCTGCGCAGCGTGCGACAGGGGCGAGCCCGCCGAGGTGGACTCCGGGTTCAACGCGGAGGTCCGCTCCGCGAAGACCGCCGCCGAGACCGCTCCGCGACCCCGAGGCCACCACGAGCAGCCCGAAGACCTCTCGGAGCTCGCGGCGCTCGGATACTCCGGCTGGGATGAACAGGCCGCGACCCCCTCTGCCCCCACCCGAGCGGACGTGGCCTCTCCGTGGCCGCGAACCTTCGCCGATGACCGGGACCGCGTGATCGTGATCTCGGCGGACGGCGAGATCATCCGGGAGCACCGGGTCCCGGGCCGGCGCCAGGTCGAGTTCGCGCGGGTCCTGCCCGGCGGCCGCATCGCGTGCGTCTCGGTGGACGAGGGCCTCACGCTGCTCGCGCCCAACGGCGACGTCCTGTGGGACGTCGATCTCCCCTGTCACCATGAGGTCGCGCTGGTGCCCGAGGACCGGGACGAGGGGGACCGACGGCTCGCGGTCGCCGTTCATCACGAGGTCTCCCACCGCGGACGCATCGTGCGCTTCGACGAGGTGGTCTTCCTCGAGGAGGCCTCCGGCGCTCCGGCGAAGGACCTCGAGACCTGGAGCACCTGGGACCACATGGACCCGCTCAAGGAGCGGACGGCGGCCGAGCACCCGCTGGACAGGGGGGCCTCGAACCCGGGCGCTGACCCGACGGTCTACGACTACTTCCACCTCAACTCGATCGCCTTCAGCGGACCGCGCTCCATGCTCGTCTGCCTCCGGAACGTGGACCTGGTGGTGGAGGTCGACCTCGCGAGCGGCGGCCTCGGGCGATCCTTCGGCCCCGGCACCCTGGACTGGCCCCACGCCCCGACCCCCGTGGACGGTGGCGAGCGGTGGCTGATCTTTGACAACGGCAAGCACCGGGGCTGGTCTCGGGTCATCGAGGTGGACCCCGACCGCGGCGAGGTCACGTGGTCCTACCCCCCCGACGGGGCCCGCAGCCTCTTCAGCGAGGTTCGAGGGTTCGCCCAGCGGCTCCCCGGCGGGACCACCCTGATCACGGAGTCGGAGCGAGGCCGCGTCCTGGAGGTGAACCGGGCCGGGGACCTCCTCTGGGAGTTCTGGAACCCCGAGGTGCGCCGCACGGCGGACGGCCGCGAGGCCCGACGGCGGATCTACCGCATGACGGCTGTCCCTGCCTCGGATGTGGGCCTCTGACATCGGCCCCCGACGTGGGCCTCTGGGGGCAAGTTGTTAGCCTCCGCGCCATGGACCAGTCCAAGCGCGACTTCATCGACTTCATGTGCTCTGCCGACGTGTTGACCTTCGGGGACTTCGTCACGAAGAGCGGGCGGAGCACGCCGTACTTCGTCAACACCGGCCGCTACACCACTGGCGCCCAGATGGACGTCCTCGGCGCTGCCTACGCGGGATCCATCGTCGAGCGCTTCGGCGACGGCTTCGACGTGCTCTTCGGCCCGGCCTACAAGGGCATCCCCCTCGTCGTCGCCACGGCGTCCGCGCTGGCCCGGGAGCATGGACGTGATGTCCCCCTCTGCTTCAACCGCAAGGAGGCCAAGGACCACGGAGAGGGAGGCGTCCTCGTGGGGCACCCCCTGCGTGACGGGGACCGGGTGCTGATCGTCGAGGACGTGACCACGGCGGGGACGTCGATCCGCGAGACCGTCCCCATCCTGCGTGCCGCCGCGGACATCGAGGTCGCGGGGCTGATCGTCAGCGTCGACCGGATGGAGCGCGGCCCCGCGGGAGCAGGCTCCGCCCTCGCGGAGGTCGGACGGGAGTTCGGCATGCAGGTCGAGGCCATCGTCGACCTCGACGACGTCGTCGAGCACCTGCAGCCAGGCGGCGGCGCTGCCCACGAGATCGGCACGGACGACCTCGCCCGCATCGCAGCCTACAGGGCGGAGTACGGCGTCCCGGGCCGCCTCACCGCCGGGCCGGGCTGACCCGCGAGGGCCCAGCGGATCGTCAGGCCCCGCGAATCCTCACACCCATTGGACCCTCAGGACTGGCTGAGCCTGAGGACCGGCTGGTCCTCAGGGCCGGGCGGGCCTGCAGGGCGGCGCCCCAACCGGGGAAGGGCCGCCGCGCCAGGGAGACGGTGGCGTCTGAAGCCGCCGCCCCGCCGGTGAGCCGTGCTCAGCCCATCGGGACGTCGACCCCGCGCTCCGAGGCGCAGGCCGTCGCCTCGTCGTAGCCGGCGTCCACGTGCCGGATCACGCCCATCCCGGGGTCCGCGGTGAGCACGCGCTCGAGGGCCGCTTCGGCCTCCGGCGTCCCGTCCGCCACGGTGACCTGGCCCGCGTGCAGGCTGTAGCCCATGCCGACGCCGCCGCCATGGTGGAAGCTGACCCAGCTGGCGCCGCAGGCGGTGTTCACGAGGGCGTTGAGGATCGCCCAGTCGGCGACCGCGTCGGTGCCGTCCTTCATCGCCTCGGTCTCGCGGTTGGGCGAGGCCACCGACCCACAGTCGAGGTGGTCCCGACCGATGACGACGGGCGCCTTGAGCTCGCCGCTGCGCACGGCGTCATTGAAGGCCTTCCCCGCCTTCGCGCGGGCGCCATAGCCCAGCCAGCAGATACGGGCCGGGAGCCCCTGGAAGGCGACCCGCTCCCCGGCCATCTTGATCCAGCGCGCGAGGAGCTTGTCCTCGGGGAACAGCTCCAGGAGGATCCGGTCCGTCACGGCGATGTCCGCGGGGTCACCCGAGAGCGCCACCCAGCGGAAGGGGCCCTTGCCCTCGCAGAACAGCGGCCGGATGTACTTCGGCACGAAGCCCTCGAAGTCGAAGGCGTTCTCGAGCCCCGCCTCCTTGGCGAAGCCGCGCAGGTTGTTGCCGTAGTCAAAGGTGTCCGCCCCGCGGGCCTGCAGCTCGATCATGAGCTTGCAGTGCTCGACCATCGTGGCGAGGGAGCGCCGCTCGTACTGCTCGGGGTCCGCCGCGCGGAGCGCGTCCGCCTCGTCCAGCGAGACGCCGTCGGGCACGTAGCCGTTGAGCGGGTCGTGGGCGCTGGTCTGATCCGTGAGGATGTCCGGCGTCACGTCGCGCTCGATCAAGCGGCGCAGCAGCTGCACCGCGTTGCACGGCACGCCGATCGACTTGGCGACCCCGGCCTCCTTCCACTCGAGCGCCTGGTCGATGGCCTCGTCGAGGTCGTCGATGCGCACGTCCACGTAGCGCGTCCGCAGCCTGAAGTCGATGTGGGCGGGGTCCACGTCCGCCGCGATGCACGTGGCCTCGTTCATGGTCGCGGCCAGGGGCTGGGCGCCGCCCATGCCGCCGAGCCCGCCGGTGACCACGAGCCTCTTCGAGAGGGTCCCGCCGAAATGACGGGTCGCCGAGGCGGCGAAGGTCTCGTAGGTGCCCTGCAGGATCCCCTGGGTCCCGATGTAGATCCACGAGCCCGCGGTCATCTGGCCGTACATCATCTTCCCGGCCTCCTCGAGCTTGCGGAAGTGGTCCCAGTTGGCCCAGTTCCCCACGAGGTTGGAGTTGGCGATCAGCACCCGCGGCGCGCCCGCGTGGGTGCGGAAGACCCCCACCGGCTTGCCCGACTGGACGAGCAGGGTCTCGTCCGGCTCCAGGCGCTGGAGGGTCCGGACGATCGCCTGGAAGCACTCCCAGTTTCGCGCCGCCTTGCCCGTGCCGCCGTAGACCACGAGCTCCTCGGGGATCTCCGCCACCTCGGGGTCGAGGTTGTTCATGAGCATCCTCATGGCCGCCTCGGCTCCCCAGCTCTTGCAGGTTCGCTCCGCGCCGCGGGGCGCGCGCTGGGGACCGGTGGGGATGTCGACGGAGGGCTGAGCGGGGGTATCAAGGGTCATGGTGACGGCCAATGTAGCCCCCACCAGGGACCAGAGAAGCCGCCATGAACGGGGAATGAGGCATTCCACAATTCGGTCCCCCCGTGAGTTTTCCCGGGGTCGAGGGGTGACTTCTTGACGATCCGTCAAAAAATGAGCCCGTGACGCTCAGCCCCAAGCAACAGGAGATCCGTGACCGCGAGGAGCTCCTCCTCGACGTCGCCCAGCGCATGCTGCTGGAGCGGGGATACGAGGAGCTCCGCATGGACAGGGTCGCGGAGGCCATCGGCGTCTCGAAGGGCACCGTCTACCAGCACTTCGGGAGCCGGGACGACCTGCTCGCGGCGGTCGCGGCCCGCAGCGCCGGGACCCGCGCCGCGCTCTTCGAGCGAGCCCAAGGGTTCGAGGGGTCGTCGCGCGAACGCATGGGGGCGGTGGAGGCCGCCGCCGAGGTGTTCTTCGCGCTCTTCCCCCACCACGAGCAGGCCGAGCGCCTCGTCCGCGCGGCCCACCTCTCGCCCGGCATCAGCGCTGAGCGCATCGCCGCACTCGAGACGAGCACCCAGCGGTGCTTCGGGGTGGCCACTCGCATCGCCACCGAGGCCGTGGCATCCGGAGACCTCCCCCTGCGCGAAGGCCAGACGGTAGGGCAGCTCTGCGTCGGCCTCTGGAACCTCTATCAGGGCGCCTTCCTGATGCGAGACCTCGAGAAGTTCATGTCCGACCCCGCCGTCGACGATGCCATCGGAACGCTACAGCGCAACGCGCGGGTCTTCCTCGACGGCTTCGGCTGGCGACCGCTCTCCACCGAAGTCGACTACACCGCGGCCCGCGAACGAGCGCTGAACGAGCTCTTCGCCGCCGAGGCCCAAGCGGCCGGTCTCCTCTGAGCCCGCCCCCACCATGAGAAAGATCCTCCCCACCCTCGTCGGGCTCACCGCCCTGTGCGCCATCGGCCTCGGGCTGAACCACCTGATCACCCAGCGGACCCAGGTCGCGATGGAGCGCCTCGGTGAGACCGATGAGCCGCGCGTCCTCCCCGTGGAGGTGGCGACGCTGCGCTACCAGAGCTCGTTCACGAGCCCGCGGCAATTCACCGGCACCGTGTCGGCGCGCCGCCGCGCGGAGCTCTCCTTCGAGGGCACCGGGCGGGTCAAGGCCGTCCTCGTGGACGACGGCGAAGAGGTCCTCGCGGGGGCCACCCTCGCCCAGCTCGATGTCCAGCAGCTCGCCGCACGGCGCGCAGAGATCGAGGCCCGCCGGGTCCGACTCGAGGCCCAGCTGCAGGAGCTCGTGGCCGGACCACGCGAGGAGGTGATCGACGCCGCAGAGGCCAACGTGGACGCCCTCGCAGAGGAGCTCAAGCTCGCCGCACGCCTCCTCGAGCGGCGGGTCGAGATCGCCGAGAGGGGGTCCATCAGCGCGGAGCAACTCGATACGGCGAGGGCCGAGGTGAAGACGATCGAGGCCCGCCTGGCGGGCGCCCGCGCCAACCTCGAGGAGCTCAATCAGGGCACACGGCAGGAGTCCATCGCGGCCCAGCGCGGCTCCCTTGGCGAGCTGGACGCGGCCCTCGCCGCCATGGACGTGCAGATCGGCAACATGACCCTGGTGGCGCCCTTCGCGGGCACCGTCGAGGCCCGCCACCTGGATGAGGGCGCGGTGGTGTCCCAGCAGATGCCGCGCACGGCCTTCGTGCTCTCGGAGACCGCGGCGCTCGAGGCGCGCATCGGGCTCCCTGGCGCCCTCGTCGGGGCGCTCTGTGAGGACCCGTCCAGCGCGAAGCTGACCTTCGACGGCCGCCCGATCGAGGTGGCCCGAGCCCGCGCTCTCCCCGTCGTGGACAGCGGGACCCGCACCATCACGGTCGTCTTCTCCCTGGCCGAGGGCACCCTCCGGGTGCGCCCCGGAGACCTCGTGCGCCTCGAGGTCTCAGTCGAGCGACCCGAGCGCGGCGCGTGGATCCCCATCGCCGCGCTCTCGGAGAGCCAGCGCGGACTTTGGAGCGCCTTCTCCGTCGAGGAGACTGACGGCGGCAGCAGCGTCGTCCGCCGTGCAGAGCTCGAGGTCCTCCACGTGGAATCCGACCGGGCCTTCGTGCGTGGAACCCTCGAGCCTGGGGCCGCCGTCGTGGTCTCCGGGACCCACCGGCTGACGCCGGGACAGGCGGTCTCCAAGATCGCCGCGGTGTCGCCGCCTGCGAGCTCCCCCGACGGCCGGGCCCCTGGTCCCGCCAGAGCTCAGCACTGATCCCGCGACCCGATGCAGCTCACCAACCTGTTCTATCGGAGCCCGCGGCTCCTCGCGCTGACGCTCCTGCTCATCCTCACGGCCGGCTCTTCGGCGCTGATGTCGCTGCCCCGCGCCGAGGACCCGACCCTCTCCCAGAGGAACGCCACGGTCTTCACGGCCTTCCCTGGCGCCGACGCAGAGCGCGTCGAGGCCCTCGTCACGGAGATCATCGAGGATGCCCTCGCCGAGTTCGAGGAGATCAAAGAGCTCAAGTCCATCTCCCGCGCCGGGCTCTCGACGATCGCGATCGAGCTGAACGACGACGAGTATCTGGTCGATGAGATCTGGGCCCGCATGCGCGACGACCTCGAGGGCGCCCGCGGGGACCTCCCGCTGACCTCGGGCTCCCCGGAGCTCGTGGAGTTCGAGCTCGCGGCCTTCACCCTCATGGTCGGCCTCACGTGGGACGCCGAGGTCCCGGTCGAGCGGGCCATCCTCGGGCGGCTGAGCGAGGGCGTGGCCGACCGGCTCCGCTCCGTCGGCGGAACCAGCGACGTCGTGATCCACGGCGCCCCGGACGAGGAGGTGCTGGTCGACCTCGACCCGGGCCCGGCGGCGGCCCTCGGGCTCGACGCTGCCTCCCTCGCCCTCTCCCTCCTGCGCCGTGACGCGAAGGTGGGCGCAGGCGAGGTCACCGGCGGCGCGAACGAGCTCCAGGTTGAGGTCTCCGGGGAGTTCAAGTCGCTCGAGGCCATCCGCAATGTCATCGTCGACCGGGACCTGACAGGGGGGGCGTTCGTCCGGCTCGGTGACGTGGCGCGGGTGCGCAAGGCCGAGCGGCAGCCGCGCGCCACCGCGGCCCTCATCGACGGGCAGCCGGGCGTCGTGATCGCGGCGCGCATGGAGCCCGGTCGGCGCGTGGACCTCTGGTCCAGGTCCGCGCGGTCCGAGGCCAACGAGGCCATCGAGGCCCTGCCCCACGGCGTCAAGGGCGAGGTGCTCTTCGACCAGGCCAGGTACACCGAGGAGCGCCTGGGGAGCCTCGTGTTCAACTTTGTCCTCGGCGCGGGCCTCGTGATGCTCGTGATCCTCTTCACCATGGGCTGGCGCTCGGCCCTCGTCGTCGGCACCGCCCTCCCACTCACGACGTTCGTGGTCCTCCAGGGCCTGCTCCTCCTCGACATCCCCCTCCACCAGATGTCGGTGACCGGGATGATCATCGCCCTCGGGCTCCTGATCGACAATGCGATCGTCGTCGTCGACGAGGTCAGGCACCGGTTGCTCGCGGGCGAGACCCGGGCCGGGGCGGTGTCCCACGCGGTACGGCACCTCGCGGTTCCCCTGCTCGGGTCGACCGTGACGACCGCCCTCGCCTTCGCCCCCATCGCCCTCATGCCGGGGGGCGCGGGGGAGTTCGTGGGCCCCATTGCGGTGAGCGTCGTGCTCGCGGTCGCCACCTCCTTCCTGCTCGCCCTGACCGTGACGCCGGCCCTCGCCGCGCACCTCGACCGCCTCTTCCCGACCTCCGAGTCCGGCGGGGTCCTCGCGCGGGGTGTCTACCTGCCCCGCGTGGATCGCGTCTACAGCGTCGCGCTCCGCTTCCTCCTGGGCCGACCGGCCCTGGCCTTCGGGGTCGCCCTCCTGCCGCCGGCGCTGGGCTTCATCGCGGCGACGTCCCTGCCCGAGCAGTTCTTCCCGCCCGCCGACCGCGACCAGTTCAACGTGGAGCTCGAGCTCCACCGCAGCTCGTCCCTGGAGGTCACCGAGGAGGTGGCGCGCGCGGCCCGGGAGCTGATGCTGCAGCACCCCCGGGTCGAGCGCGTCCAGCTCTTCCTCGGGGAGAGCGGGCCGAAGTACTACTACAACCTCGTGGAGAACCAGCGGGACGCGCCGTACTTCGCCCAGGCGATGGTCCAGCTGGACGGCCCCAAGGACTCCATGCAGGTGGTGCGCGAGATCCAGGAGCGGCTCGACCGGGGGCTGCCTCAGGCCCGCTTCCTCGCCCGACAGATCGAGCAGGGGCCCCCCTTCGACGCCCCGGTCGAGCTGCACCTCTATGGCCCGGACCTCCCCCGGCTGCGTTCCATCGGAGAGGACCTGCGGCGGCTCCTCAGCGAGACGCCGGACGTGACCCACGCGAACTCGACCCTGCGGGGAGGGGCGCCGAAGCTCCGCCTGCAGCTGGGCGAGGAGGCCGCGAGCCTCGCGGGCACGGACAACATCGGCGTCGCCGCCGCGCTGGAGTCCACGCTCAACGGGGTCGTCGGCGGCTCCTTGATCGAGGCAAACGAGGAGCTCGACGTCCGGGTGCGGCTCGCACCAGGGGCCGAGGACGGCGTCGCGCGCCTCGAGGACCTCGCGCTTCCGACGCGGGCTGGCTGGACCAACCTGGCCTCCCTGGGCGAGCTCTCCCTGGTCCCAGACACCTCCTCCATCGCCCACAGGAACCGGCGCAGGGTGGTCACGACCCAGGGCTTCCTGCGGGCCGGAACGCTCCCCAGCCGCGCCCTCGAACGATTCCTGGAGATGCCCGGGGTCGCCGACCGAGAGCTCCCCGTCGGGTTCGAGCTGGAGGTCGGCGGTGAGTCCGCGAAGCGGGACGAGGCCGTGGGCAACCTCGCCGGCTCCGCTGCGCTCCTGATGGTGCTGATGGCCGCCTCCCTGGTCCTGACCTTCAACTCCTTCCGCCTCGCGGCGCTGATCGGGGTCGTCGGCGTGTCATCCATCGGGCTCGCCATGCTCGCGGTCGCGGTCTACGGCGCGCCCTTCGGCTTCATGACCATCGTCGGTGCCATGGGGCTGATCGGGATCGCGATCAACGACTCGATCGTGGTGCTGGCAGCGCTGCGCGAGAACCCGATGGCGCGCGCGGGCGAGCTGGACGCCTCCGTCCAGGTGATCCGACGTGCCTCTCGGCACGTGGTCTCCACCTCGCTGACGACGATGGCCGGGTTCGCTCCGCTCATCCTCGCCGGCGGCGGCTTCTGGCCCCCGCTCGCCGTGGCCATCGCAGGCGGCGTGGCTGGCGCCACGCTCATCGCCGTGACCCTGGTGCCGGCCGCCCACCTGCTGATCGCGCGCAGCATGATCCGCGCCGAGCTCCGGGCGGAGTCGCGTCGCGCCCTGCGGCGCGCAGCCTTCGCGGAGCGCAGCTCCGCGACGTGAGCGTCAGGCCGCGCGGCGGACGGCGCGGGGCGCGTGCTCACCGAGCAGCAGCTCGCGCGCGCGGTCCGCGGGGACCGGGGGGCTGAAGAAGTACCCCTGCACCTCGTTGCACTGCAGCACCTTGAGGAAGGCCAGCTGGCTCTCGGTCTCGACCCCCTCGGCCACGACCTTGAGGTTCATGCTGTGCCCCATCAGGATGATCGCCGTGGTGATCGCCGCGTCGTTGGGATTGCCGGTGACGTCGCTGATGAAGGTCCGGTCGATCTTCAGGGAGTTGACCGGGAAGCTCTTGAGATAGGCCAGTGAGGAGTACCCCGTGCCGAAGTCGTCAATCGACACGTGCACGCCGCGGCTCTGCAGCCGCCCGAGGATGGCCGCAGCCTCCTTCGGGTCGTCCATGAGCAGGCTCTCGGTCACCTCGAGCTCGAGCCCGTCGGCGGGGAGCCCGGCGTCCTCCAGCGCGCTGCCCACCGTCTCCTCGAGGTCCGAGCTGCGGAACTGAATGCTGGAGAGGTTGACCGAGATCCGGATCGGAGCGATCCCCTCGGCCCGCCACTCGGCGTTCTGCCGGCACGCCTCACGCAGGACCCACTCGCCGATCGGGACGATGAGTCCGGTCTCCTCGGCGATGGGAATGAACTGGGCCGGCGAGACGAGCCCGAAGACGGGATGCTTCCAGCGCACCAAGGCCTCCATCCCGTTCATGCCGCTGGTCTCCATGTCGACCCGGGGCTGGTAGTAGACGGTGATCTCGCCGTTATGCAGCGCACTCCGGAGGCTCGTCTCGAGCGCGAGGCGCTCGAAGGCCCAGCGCTCCATGGAGTCGGTGAAGAACCTGATCTGGCTCCCGTCGGCTCGCCCGTCTCGCTCTGCCGCCTCTCGCGCGCGCTGGGTGATCTGGACAGGGTCGATCCCGTCGTCAGGCGAGCACGAGATCCCGATCCGGCATTCGGCGCCGCGGTTCGACGAGAGGGTGCTCTGGAGGCGCTTGCCGAGCAGCGCCGCATCGTGGATGAGATGAATGGAGGGCAGGCAGAAGACGACCGAGCCGTCCTCGAACTGACTCAGGATCATCCGTGAGTGAGAGAAGGAGGCCTCCCGGGCATCCTCGAGCGCCTCCGATTGTTCCTGGACCGCCTGCTGAACGAAGGCGGCGAAGCCGGCGTCCCCACCGTCCTCCTCCCGCACGCAGAAGAGCACCAGCGGGCGCTCACGCTCTCGAGCCCGTTCGAGTTGGACGCCGATACTCGTGTGGAAGTGATCCAGTCGGTAGGAGCCCACAGGACGAGCGCCCCGGTCTCCGCCGTGCCGCCCGGTCCCACCGAGCCGCCGCAGGATCAGCTCTGCGGGGACGCCCGGGCGGAAGACCTCGGTCACGCCGAGCCCCAACAGGGTCGCCTCGTCCAGCTCCTCGGTGACGAGCGCCACGACCGAGGCGTAGCGCTGGACCATGCTCTCGATGAAGCAGGCCGCCGACAGGCCAGCAGGTGCCAGGGCGGGGTCCACCACGAGCCGGGCTGACGGCTCTCCGGGCGCTCCCCCCGCGCAGGGGTGCTCGACCATGGTCGGCTTCAGCCCCGAGATCGCGCAGAGTCGCTCCAGGGAGCCGCCGAGGTCAGCATCGGCGAGGCTGATATGGACTGAGGTGGGGAGCATGGCGAGAGGGCACTTCGCCCTCACCCAGTGGTCTTCGGCCAGATGGGGTCCGCTTCCTGAGCCCGTCGTAGGAGCCAGCAGCAGGATTCTTGGGAGGATCCGGCGGCGCCAGGCCAATCGAGGGGGTCCCGGCGGGACCGTCAGGGCTCTCGAGCGCCGCGGTCACGGGCACGGGGGATGTCCCCTGCGGGCTCTGGAAGGGCGACTCCTGGCCCCCGTGCCCCTATTCTTGGACAGGCCATGAGTCACTCCCTCGTCCCCCTCCGGCTGCTCTCCCCGCTCGCCCTCCTGGTCCTCGCGGCATCGCTCCTCGGCTGTCGCTCCACCAGCGCGCCCTATCGCTTCTCACCCAGCCCCCTCGAGGTCCTCGTCCAGGAGCGCCCGGACGCGCCCATCCTGGCCCGGGTCCTCGTCGGTATCCCGGGCGCCGAGCGGGTCGGGCGTCGCTCGAAGGGCTACCCCGAACTCCTGGTGAGGCTGCGCCTGGAGAACAAGGGCCTCACCCCCCTGGCCATCGACCCCGCGAGCTGCGTCTTGCTCGGCTCTGACCTGGCCCGCTTCGGTGACGCACGCCCGGAGCGACCCGGCGCCCTGACCGCAGCGCCCGGCGCGTCCGAGACCATGCTCCTGCGCTTCCCCTTCCCCATGGATGGCGACCTCGAGGCGCCCCTGCTCACGGGCGTCAACCTCCAGTTCGAGGTCCAGGTGGACGGCCGTGCGGTCGAGGCCAGCGTGACGATCGAGCGGGTCTTCCCCGTGGAGGTCGTCCCCACGACGACCTTCAGCACTTGCTTCTACTACGGGATGTGAGTCGCCGCGCCACCGCGCTCGCCCCCTGGCCGCGTGCCTCCCTGACTCCCCGGCTGCCTGGTCCAATGATCCGCCGGCTCACTGGTCCACTGGTCCACTGGCCCGCCGGCCCGCCGGCCTCTTGCGCCCCCAGCGCCCCTTACAGCTTCGGGCCAGGGCCGGTTCAGCGTGCAAGCCGGCGGAGCACGTAGTTCAGGATCCCGCCGTTGCGGTAGTAATCCGCCTCGGCGGGGGTGTCGATGCGCACCACGGCCTTGAAGCAAACCGAGGAGCCATCCGCCCGGGTGGCGACGACGTCGACCGTCCCACCGGTCGGTGAGTCCTCGGCCTGGAAGCGCGCCGCGAGGCCCACCAGGTCGTAGGTCTCGGACCCGTCGAGCCCCAGGCTGTCGGCGCTCTGGCCGCGCTCGAACTGGAGGGGAAGGATGCCCATGCCGACCAGGTTCGACCGGTGGATCCGCTCGAAGCTCTCGACCACCACCGCGCGCACTCCCTGGAGCGCTGGTCCCTTCGCGGCCCAATCCCTGGACGACCCCATGCCGTACTCCTTGCCGCCGAGGACGATGCTCGGGACGCCCGCGGAGCGGTACTCCACGGCCGCGTCGTAGATGGGCATCTGCTCCCCGGACGGGAAGTGAACGGTCACGCCCCCCTCGACCCCGGGGACCATGCGGTTCTTGATACGAACGTTGCCGAACGTGCCGCGCATCATCACCTCGTGGTTGCCGCGACGGGAGCCGAAGGAGTTGAAGTCCTGCTTGTCCACGCCGAGCGAGCGCAGGTAGCGGCCCGCCGGGCTGTCGGTCGGGATCGTCCCGGCCGGCGAGATGTGGTCCGTCGTGAGGTTATCGCCAAACAGGCCGAGGACCCGCGCGCCCTCGATGTCCTCCACCGGACCGGGCTCCAGCCCCATCCCCTCGAAGTACGGAGGCAGACGCACGTAGGTGCTGTCGCTCTGCCAGTCGAAGGTGCTCGACGGGGCCGCCTCGATGGCCCGCCACTCCTCGGTGCCGTCGAACACGCCGGCGTAGCCCTCCGCGAACATCTCACGCGTCACGGAGCCTCCGACGACCTCCTGGATCTCGGCGTTGGTGGGCCAGATGTCACGGAGGTACACGTCCGAGCCGTCATCGGCGACGCCGATCCGCTCCTCCACGAGGTCGATGTTCACGTCCCCCGCGAGGGCGTAGGCCACGACCAGTGGCGGAGAGGCGAGGTAGTTGGCGCGCGTCTTCGCGTGGACGCGGCCCTCGAAGTTCCGGTTGCCGGAGAGCACCGAGGCGGACACGAGGTCCCCGGAGTCGATGGCGTCCACGATCTCCGCGGCGAGGGGGCCTGAGTTCCCGATGCAGGTGGTGCACCCGAACCCGACCACGTCGAAGCCCAGCGCGTTGAGGTAAGGCGTCAGCCCGCCCGCGTCGAGGTAGTCGGTGACCACCTTCGAGCCCGGCGCCAGGCTCGTCTTGACCCAGGGCTTGGTGCGCAGCCCCTTCAGGGACGCCTTCCTGGCCACGAGCCCCGCCGCGACCATCACCGAGGGGTTGGAGGTGTTTGTGCAGGAGGTGATCGCCGCGATGACCACCGAGCCGTTCTTCAGCTCGAACGTCTCGTCGTCCATGGTGACCGGGACGCGGTGGTCATGATCCTCAGCTCCGGCGCCAGCGAGGATCTCCGCGCGGTCCCCCTGGAATTGGGTGCTGAGGTCGGCCAGGGAGACGCGGTCCTGCGGCCGCTTGGGGCCGGCGAGGCTCGGGACCACCGCCCCCATGTCGAGCTCGAGCAAGTCGGTGTAGTCCGCGGTCGGAGTGTCCGCGGTGTGGAACATCATCTGCTCCCGCATGTAGGCCTCGGTGAGCTCGACCTGCTCCTCCGGGCGGCCGGAGAGGCGCATGTAGGCCAAGGTCTCCCGGTCGACCGGGAAGAGGCCGCAGGTGGCGCCGTACTCCGGCGCCATGTTGGCGATGGTCGCGCGGTCGGCGAGGGAGAGGTGCTGGAGGCCCGGACCGGTGAACTCGACGAACTTGCCCACGACGCCGTGAGCGCGGAGCATCTCGGTCACCCGGAGGACGAGGTCCGTGGCCGTGGCGCCCTCGGGCATCTCACCCGAGAGGCGGACCCCCACGACCTGGGGGATCAGCATGGACACCGGCTGCCCCAGCATGGCCGCCTCGGCCTCGATACCGCCGACGCCCCACCCGAGGACGCCGAGCCCGTTGATCATCGTGGTGTGCGAGTCGGTGCCGACCAGCGTGTCCGGGAAGGCGTACCCGCTCTCGCCCGCCATGACGACCCGCGCCAGGTACTCCAGGTTGACCTGGTGGCAGATGCCCATCCCCGGCGGCACCACGGCGAAGTTGTCGAAGGCCCCCTGGCCCCACTTGAGGAACGCATAGCGCTCGCCGTTGCGCTCGTACTCGCGCTCCAGGTTCTGCCCCAGCGCTCCGGGCGAGCCGAAGGCGTCCACCTGGACCGAGTGGTCGATGACGAGCTCGGCAGGTTGGAGCGGGTTGATCCTGGACGGGTCGCCGCCCAGCGCCTCCATGGCGTCGCGCATGGCCGCGAGGTCCACCACCGCCGGCACGCCGGTGAAGTCCTGCATGAGCACCCGGGCGGGGCGGAAGGCGATCTCGACCGAGGGCGCCGCCGCCGGGTCCCAGCTGGCGACCGCCTCGATATCCGCGGCGGTCACGCTCACGCCGTCCTCGTGCCGCAGGAGGTTCTCGAGCAGGATGCGGAGCGCGAAGGGCAGCCGGGAGACGTCGTGACCGTGCTCCTGAAGCGCCGTGAGCCGCGCGATCTTGTGGCTCGCGCCGCCGACTTCAAAGGAACCGCGGGACCGGAAGGTGTCTTGCATCGAGGTCGAGGACGGCGCGCGGGGGGCGGGGCGGGGACCGCGGCCGATTTTCGGAACCTCAGGCTATCCGCGCCCCTACCGCCGCGCAGCCCTCAGCGGGGCTGAAGCGGCTCCACGTCGAGGCGCATGGTGGGCGGGACGACCTGCCCCTCCCCCACGAGGTGGAAGAACCGCGGCCCGACCCGGAGGCCACCCGGCTGCCGCCCGAGGGGATCCCGGGGGACGTCGATGGCCACGCCCGCGAGGACGCCCCGATCCACGTGATAGAGGCCCAGGTTGGTGCCCCGGAGCAGGCACTCGCGCGCGACGAGGTGCCCCGCGCGGGGGGCCTGGATGAGCGTCCGGGCCCCGGCATCGAGCACGCTCCGGTCCATGGTGTTCTCGCTCTCGTCCGACAGGTAGATGGACCCGGCGTTCAGGTAGGACGAGCGGACGCTCAGCCTGCACCGCCCGAGCTCGCGGATCGCCCACTGCGGCGCCTTGCCCATGGCGGGGACGCCCTCCAGGCGCGACTCCGTCATCTCCATGTCGCTGTGCTGGAGGAAGACCACCGTGCCCGCGCTCCCGACCTTGGACCGCAGCAGGACCAGGTGCCCGCCCTCGAGCACGTTGAGCGCCGTGGACGCCGCGCTGATCAGCGTGAGGTCCTGGAGGACCACGTCCCTGGCCCCGCGGACCAGCAGCGCGGCTCGCACCTCCACCTTCGCCCCCGGCGCCGAGGGCATCAACCGCACGCCCGAGGCGAGGATCTCCAGGGTCCGGGCGGGCGCCCCGGAGGCGTCCTCGTAGATCCCCGGCGGGAGCAGGATGTCCACGCCTTCCACGGGCTCTCCGGGCGCCCTCCGCGCCGCGCGGTCTGCCGCCTCCCCCAGCGCCACCTCGAGGAGCTCCAGGCTCGGCGTCTCGATCAAGACCGAGCGCCGGAGACTCGCCTCCCGGGAGGGCGAGGCCAGGCGCCGGTCGGAGACCTCTCGGCGCGCCAACAGCTCGACGGCCTCGCCGCCCACCAGCCCTGCGGCGGCCTCGAGAAGAGGGCGCGGGTCGTCGGCGGCGCGGGCCCGCTCGACGAGGCGCAGGCAGAGCTCTGCGGTGCGCGCGTCGTAGTCGAAGAGCCGCGCGTCACTCTCGCCGCCCCATCGCCCGGAGGTCCCGTCCGCGGACCGAAGCCAGTAGAGCAGCTGCGCGAGGGGCGGCCCGAAGTCGAGGTCTGCCAGCTCGGGCCGGCTCTCCAGCTGCCAGGCCAATTCCTCGGCGGCGCCGGGCAGGTCCGTCCAGCTCGCCCCGGGGAGCGGGCTGTCGTCGGGCACGGCGGTGCCGTCCGGCAGGAACGCCGACCGCTCCGCCTCGAAGGACCCCATGGACGGCACCACCCCGAGCGTCGCCGCGAACCCCGCGACCTTGCGGGCGCCGGGGTCAGGCTCCGTCTGAGCCACCGCCCTGGCCCACACCCGGGCCACCTCGCAGTCATCTCGCAGGTCGCCGGGGGTCGCCTCCCCACGGAGCACACCGCGCTCGGCACGGTCGATGAAGCGGAGGAGCCCATGGAGCCGCTCGCCAGGGCCCTCGAAGCGCAGCTCCGGCTCCAGCCGGTCGAACAGCGCGACACGCTCGGCGTCGGAGAGCTCGCGCAGGCGCGGGGCTTCCACGGCAAGCTCCAGGGCCCGCCTCCTGAAGCGGCGGACGAGGCCCGCGCCGCTGCCATCCGCGCTCTCGATCGCCTCGAGAATGGACTGAGCCGCCAGGGCCCGCGGAGAGCGAGGCCCCCTGGCGAGCTCCATCAGAGGACCCCTCGCGTCGTCACCGAGGGCCAGGAGGACGCCGCGCGACTCGAGCCGCCGCTGGAAGTCCTCGGCGTCGACGCCAGCGAGCGCCTCGTCCAGGAGCGCGCGTCGACGACTCCTGTCGGGCCCGGCGCCATCCAACCCAGCCGACAGCAGATCCAGGGGACCCGAGGGGTGAGAGAGTCCGCCGGAGCGCAGCCTGTGCCGGAAGCGAAGCCGGACGATGGAGGACGGCCCGTCGAAGAGTCCGGAGAGCACCATGGCGCGGGACCCCGCCGCCGACTCCGTGAGGATCGACCAGTCGCCCTGGCCGAAGAGGACCTCCCGCTCGGCCACGAGGATCACGCGCCCAGGGTCCACCCCCGCGCCGCGGTCGAGGTCGGGGAAGCGCAGCTCGACGTCACCCGCCCCCGTGCGCTGAACCTCGGGAGACCCGCTGGGAGAGCGAGGTAAGAGGCGACCTCCGCCCATCGCGAGCTGCCGACGCAGCCGACAGACCGACCCGCGGTCGGCCTCGATGGACAGCCGCCCCAGGGTCCCGTCGGGCAGCCGGAACTGGAGCTCACTGCCCGGCGCGACCATCGCCGTCCGACCCGCGACGTGGCGACGATCCGTCCCCGGGGTCAGCCACCAGCTCCCGTTCTGGACGAGGGAGCTCTTCTGCTCGAGCGCGAAGCGGACGCCGTCGATGGGCTTGAAGGCGAAGGAGCCAGTGGCTCCGCTGAGGACCTCGATGTGCGCCACGTCATCAGGCCCAACCAGGCGCCCCGACACGAGGTCCACGCGGCCGCCGGTGTCCACACCCAGCGCCCACTCCCCGGGTGTCTCCACGCGCGCCGCTTGGATCACGCGACCGAGAACCCCAGGGGGGACGCGGCCGTCTCCGTCGCAGCGAGCGACCTCGTAGTGGTAGATCTCGCCCCAAGGAGCGTCCTCCTCGGTGAACTCGCCCCCACGGACGATCGCGAGCGTCTTCCACTCTGCCGCCGGGGACGAGGGCTGAGGCGCCTTCTTCACTCCGTCCTTTGCCCAGCCGGCAGGGTCCCCGGCCCCACGGACGGGGTCCCCGGCCGTCAGCCGCCGGCGCACCCGGTAGGTGGCGTCCGTGTCCGCGCTCGGGCGATCCCAGCGGAGTCGAAAGACACCGCCCGTCGAGCTCACCCGCAGCCCCGCCGGCGAGCGGCGGAGGCTCGGGACGGTCTCCGGCACGCTTGCCACCTCGAGGTGCACGCGGTCGACGGCGACGTCGAGGACCCGCAGGTAGCACCAGAAGTCGCCCTCCGCGGGCTCGACGAGGAACTCCGCGCCGACCTCGAGGCGAGGGTCACTCGCGGCCTCCGTGGTCGCCGACGCCCTGACGACGCGCTCCAGCGGGGTGAACGTCTCGCTCGACGCCAGGCGGGTCAGGACGTGCGGGCCGTCGAAGCGGAGGCCCGTGGTCCCCTGGATCGGGTCGGGGGTCGTGGTCTTGATGGGCGCCAGAGACAGCGTCGGGCCGGTGAGGCCCTTGCCCGCGGGCGAGGTTCGAGCGGTCCTCAGGTCAAGGAGGTCGGCGAGCCCGAGCTCCACGTGCGCGGCCCAGGCCCCCTTGACCGTCGGAGAGGGGGACGCCTGCGAGGGGTCCCCCTGGGGGCTGGAGGCCGGGCTCCAGGGGCGGGCCCCCTGGGCCGAGACGGGCCATGCTGCGACCGCCAGGACGAGGGACGCCTTCGCGATCCCGCTCCACCACCTTCCAAGGACCATTCCCATCCCTGGAGAATAGCCCGTCCAGGGCCCAGCGGTCGGGGTCTGTCCGCCCGCGACCGCCCCTGCGGTCCCTTGAAGCGCAGAGCGGCACAGAGAACCGGCATTTGAGGACTGGCGTCGATCGCCCCGGTCCGTATCATCCCCGGCTCGAAAGGGGACGTAGCTCAGTTGGTAGAGTGTCGCGTTCGCAATGCGAAGGTCAGGGGTTCGACTCCCCTCGTCTCCACCAGTTCAAGGGACCCCGCGGTGACTCGTCATCGCGGGGTCCTTCATTTCCAGCCTCGGCGGACGCACCGGGCCCGCGCGTCCATCGGCCCTGCTGGGCCGACCTGCTGGGCCAACCCTGCTGGGCCGACCCTGCTGGGCCGACCCTGCTGGGCCGACCCTGCTGGTAGGGCGCCGCGGGATCAACGCCGCGGGATAGGCTCCACGGGCCCGGTCATCCAGCGAGCCCACGGGGGTCCGGCCGTTCCGAGGGCCCGGCGCTCCGGGCGAGATGGGAGCCGGCCTGGGCGCCGCGACCTGCCCGTGAGGCGGCCTCTCCCCCAGGGCTCAGCGCCGGCCGCGGCCGCCCCGCCGCCGCCCACGTCGGCGGGCAGGGATCACTCCCCTCGAGGCGTCGTCCTTGAAGCGACGGACCACCTCGACGATCTCGTCAGCGAACCACTCCAGCTGCCACGGCTCGAGCAGCTCCAACGCCTCCACCGCCTCCCGGTCCGCGGGCGCCGCCGCAGCGAGGTGCTGGAGGGTGCTCCGGTGAAGGAGGTAGGACGACTCGATCTGCCGCTCGGTCGAGACGTCCCGACGCAACCGCTTCAGGCGCTCATGGAGCTCGACCCCGAGCTCGTCCAGGTCCACTTGCTCCCCCCGACGCGGCGTCGCGGGCAGGCGCTCGATCGGCCCGTTGCGCTCCGCGCGATCGAGCGCCCGCTCGAGCCGGTCGCCGAGCCGCGTCAACACGCGGCTCGTGATCCCCTCCACGCGCAGCAGCTCCCGCTCGGAGCGCGGCCGGCGCTCTGCCAGCTGGATCAGCGACTTGTTCCCGAGGATCCGGAACGGGGGGCTGTCGTGCTTCTCGGCGAGCTTGTCTCGCATGATGAACAGCTCACGCAGCGCGCTCGCGCCCATCGGGTCCAGCGTCCGGGCGCCCTTGATCTTGACGAAGTCATCGGGGTTGGACTCGGCCGGCGGCGCCTCGAGGCTCTCGAGACGCCGACACTCCGAGTCCACGATCATCATCCTCCCGCGCTCCTCGAGGGCCGCTCGCTGGCGATCCATGAGGGGGAGAAGAAAACGTGTGTCGAGGCGCGCATAGGCGATCTGCTTGGAACTCAGCGGACGCTGGGCCCAGTTGGAGCGCTGCTGCGACTTGTCGAGGCGAACGCCGAACTCACCCTCGAGCACGGACGCGAGGCCCGGGGTCTGGCTGCCGAGGACGGCCGCGGCCACGCGCGTGTCGAAGAGCGCCTCGAAGCGGAACCCGTACTCGCGGCCGAGGATGAGCACGTCGTACTCGGCGTCGTGGAAGATCTTGACCGTGTCCGGGTCCTCGAAGACGGGCGCGAACCTCCCGAGGTCCAGGTCGGCGAAGGGGTCCACCAGCCAGTCCTCGCCCCCGGCGGTGACCTGGATCAGGCAGACCTTGTCCCGGTAGCTGAAGAAGGAGTCCGCCTCCGTATCCACTGCGATGGCGTCGTCCCCATCGATCGCGTCCAGGAGGCGGCTAAATTCGGCCTCCGTCTGCACCAGCGTGGGAGGGGGGAGGTCTTCGATCCGCTGGTCCATGGGCGGACCATACGACTTCGCCCCCCCCCCATGCGAGCCCCGCAAGGCCGGGGCGTGGTCAGGACCGAAAGGTCGCGTGACCGACGCGGCCATGGCCCACCTGGAGAGGGTCCCCGCCAGGGACTTTCACCCGGCGGCGGGACCGGGGCGCCCGCGCGGAGACGGCCCGAGGCGCCGTCCAGGAACCGCAGGGGGCACGGCGGCGCTGCATCGGGACCTCGGTCCAGCGGAGGTCCCGCGAGACAGCGGATCGCTGGCGGCGCAGCCCGGCGCGGGACCCAACGAAAGCCGCCCCGCGGTCCACTGGACAGTCGGGGCGGGACTCGGACCTCTCCGCGGCGTGGAGAGGTGAAGGGCGGGATGGCGAGGATGACGGGACTTGAACCCGCAACCTCCGGCGTGACAGGCCGGCACTCTAACCAATTGAGCTACATCCCCGCTTGTGGCGCGAAGAATAGCGACTGGGGCGATGGTGTCCAGCCCTTCGCGAAACTTCTCACCGTCCCCTGGCCGCGGCGCCCCTGCGGTGCCTCACTTCTCGCTGTCCGGGACCCTCAGATCCACGTCCAGCACCGCCCCCTCCCCTGGCGACGCCGGGCGCAGGGTCGCCCGGGACCAGGGCCAGGGAGCCAGGCCCTCCCGACCGGGAAGGGCCGCCCGGACCGTGTAGCTCGCCCCCGCGTCGAAGACCGGGAGCCGAACCGGGCCGGCCGAGGCCAGCCGCGTGTAGAGGACCTCGGGGTCTTCCCCCTCCCGTACCACCTGGAGCACGGTGGGAGCCGTCAGGCGCAGCTCGGGCAGCCAGCCCTGGGGAGCCCGGCCATCGGCCTCCGACAGGTTGAAGCGCACGGGCCAGCCGACGTAGGGCCGCGCCCCATCCCGCTCCGGGTCCACATGACGCGGCCACGCCTCCAGCTGGACGGTCGCCGCGCTGCGGTCCACCCTCGCGATCCCGTACCCCGGGGCACGGTCATGGAGGCGTGCGGGCTCGACGCCCTCCGAACGGGGATTGGCGACGGCCAGCACGGTCATGCGGTTGCCGAAGCCATCGAAGAAGCGCCCGGTGTAGCCCGGGCCACCGGGATCCGCGGTGCCGCCAGGCTCCCGCTGCGTCGGGTCCGGGAACCAGCGGCGCGGCCAGGTGTTGGCCACCGCCGGGGACGAGAGGACGAACCCCGCGTCGTCGAAGTCATCCACCCCGTAACGCAGGGTCGACCCCAGGTGCTGATCTCCGGTGAGGTGGAAGGCCCCCGCCGCGCGCAGCAGCCCCACCGCGGCGTCACGCCCCGTTTGCGGCCAGCCGTTGGAGTCCATGTCCGCGGCCCGCTTGTCCCCGGGGACGTACTCGCCGGGCGCGGGGACCTTGAGCGAGGGGATCACGCTGCCTGAGTTCGCGGACTCCGGGATGGTGGCGACGTTGGCGAAGGGGGTCTGCGAGAGGCAGGCCTTGAACCAGGTCCCCGACGGCCACGAAGAGCCCCACTCCTCCAGCATCCCGAGCTGTGACGCCCCGAGCAGGACCGCTCCGTCCACGTCCGCCTCTGCGGCCGGGTCGAAGTCCGGATCCAGGGCCCAGCCGTTGCGGACGCGGCCCTCCGTGATGACCACCGCGGGCGGCGACTTGTACATCCGGTCCGCGAGCACCGCGAAGCTCCCTCCACCCCAGTTCAGGGTCGTGTGGTACGTGGTGATCCCCCCCTCGAGCGTCGCCTCCCCGCGCGGCGGCGGCAGGTGCTCCACCTGGGTCCGGTGCACGGCGTTCACGAACTCCGGCGGCATCTTGTAGCCCCCACGATCCTGGACCGTGAGGTCGCCGGGGTTCGGCTCGCGCACCCCGGCGTTGCCCCACACGTTCCCGTGGTACACGTCGTGATCGTCCGGCACGACGACGGACGGTAGGCGGCGCGTCAGCTCGCCGAAGGACCACCCGTGGCGATACCACTTGTGGAGGTAGTCGAGCAGCGCGTCCTCGACCGGCCGTGTGATCGCCGGCGTGAGGTCGCCCTCGTAGATCTGGTCCCCCGCGAAGTAGAGCAGGTGCGGCTCGTGCGCCGCCACGTGCTGAGCGACCTCCGCGTGCGGGAACCAGAGCCCGCGCTCGTTCCAGCGCAGGTCACCGGTGAACGACTTCTGACAGTTCACCACCGCGATGGTCATCGCGTCTTCGGCGGGCCGAGCGGCGATCACCCCTGCGTAGAGTGCCTCAGCCGCCGGGTACGGCGCCGCCTCACCCGCAGCGTCGATGCGGCGCGGGGTGTAGCGCACCCGGAAGGCTGTGTCGCGGGTGGCGTCGACCCCGTCCACGGCGAAGTGGAACGTCGCGCTCCCCCGCACGAAGGAGGCCGTCGCCACCCGCGTGAACTCTCCCCCGTCGTCCGCGAGCTCCAGGCTCGCCACCAGGGTGTCCTCGGCCCCAAGCGGGACCGACTGCGCCGTCAGCTCGAGGCGGGCATCGGTCGGCCCCCCCGTCTCGTCGAGGGCGTAGTGCACGAACGCGATCGGGCCGAAGCCGCGGGTCGCGTCCGCCCCCACCAGCTCGCCGTCCAGGGACCAGTCCTCGAAGCGGTAGCCGCGCTCCGACCCCGCGGGCCCCCGGTGCGAGACCAGCGCCACCCCGCCGTCGAAGAGCCCCTCTGGGGCGTCGTCCCAGCTCGCGGTCGAGAGGACCGCGCCGGACCCAGCCTCGCGGACCGCCGCCGTCACCGTGCGCCGCCCATCGAACGACGCGCCGGTCACCTCGAGCTCGACCGGCCGCGGCCCCCCGGCGGCGAAGCCCTCGCCCTCGTAGCGCACCCCCTCCACGGCGGCCAGCGCAGGCAGCCCGTGGTTGGACTTCATGGACCATAGCCCGCCGCCCTCCACTGGCTGCTCGAAGTCGATCACCGAGAGGCGCCCGTCTCCGTCCACCAGCAGCAGGTACCCGCCGTCCTCGGCCGGGCTGCCATGAACCTGCGAGGTGAGCCGGTAGTCCACGCCCCTGCTGCCCGCCCCCAGCAGGAAGCCCGCGGCGCTCTCTGCCCGATCGCCGGCTTCCGCGCTGATCCGTACCGTCGCCCTGAAGGACCCCTCGGGCCCCGCCTCCAGCCAGTGGGTGAGGAGGTGGAGCGTCCGGATGCCGAACCGCGGCCGGGCCTCGAGGCAGACAGCCCCGCCGGACTCGAGCTGCCAGTCCTGGAGCCGGTTGGCCCAGTGGTCTCGCCCGATCCAGACGCGGTCGGGGTGCTCCGCCCAGTCGCTCTGGAAGGTGTTCCGCTCCGGGGGGGCCTCGACGCCGACGAGCTGACAGGCGCCGAGCGCCATGGGGAGCACGAGGGGGAGCCCTCGGAAGAAGGCTCCGGGCCTGGCCCGCCTGGGGATGGCCTCCCCAGGGATGGCCCCCTGAGGGGTGGTGCCCTGAAGGGCCGTCCGCTGAGCAGCGGCGCGCTGAGGGGATCGTGAGGAGAGGGCGCGGAGGAGGGATCGCTTCATGATGGCTCTGGCCGTGACCGCGCCCGGCGGGAGATCCCGAGGCGTCGCGGGCCCAGCCTACCCTGCCGGCGTCCAGGCTCAGGTTCCAGCGTCGAGGCCTGGGCCCCCCCTCACCCCTGGCCGCCGAGCTCCGCCTTGGCCCGCACCCAGGCCGCCATCATCTCCGCCAGGCTGCGCTCGTTGAGCGGCCCATCGAACTGCCCCTCCATGTTGCGGAAGCGGGCCTCGAAGCGGCCGAGCGCGGAGCGACACATGGCCTCTGGATCCAGCTGGAGGTAACCCCCGAGGAACGCGGAGGCCATCAGGAGGTCCCCGAGTTCGTGCTCCACCCGCTCCCGGACCTCCGGGTCCAGCTGCGGCCGGGCGCTGCTCTTCAGGGACGCCTCCGGCAGGACCTCGATGAGCTCCTCGAGCTCCTCCTCCACCTTGCCCAGCGCGCCGCGCGCGTCCTCCCAATGGAAGCCGGCGGCCACGGCCTTCTGGCACACCCGGCTGGCCCGATGCAAGGACGAGAGCCCCTTCGGCACGCCCGCCAGGGCGCTCGTGTCCTCCTTCGCGTCCGCTCGCTCGCGGCGCTTGATGTCTTCCCAAGACTCGAGCACCTCCCCGGCCGTGCCGGCCATCGCGGTGCCGAAGACGTGCGGGTGCCGCCGCACCAGCTTCTCGGTGGCGGCCCGCGCGGCGGCCCCCAGGTCATAGCGCTTGTCCTGCTCCGCGATCCGGCAGATCAGCATCAGCACCGTGAGGCAATCGCCCGCCTCGGAGGTCGCGGCCTCGGCGCTCGACTCGGCGATGGCCTCCGCCAGCTCATGCGCCTCCTCCACGGCGTAGGGCGCCATGGAAGCCTCGGTCTGCTCGAGGTCCCACGGGCAGCCATCCGGGGCTCGCAGCCGGTCGACGATCGCGATCAACGAGGCCAGCGCGGAAAGGCGCGGGTCATCGGCCGGCACCGGCTCGGGCACAGACCGCGGGTCGCTCTTGGGCTCGCTCATGGGTCGCGGGGCTTGGTCCCCGGTGGGAGTACAGGCGTCAGGGTTGGGTCTGCAGGCGTCAGGGTTGGGTCTGCAGGCGTCAGGGTTGAGTCTGCAGGCGTCAGGGTTGGGTCTGCAGGCGTCAGGGTTGGGCGTGCGGGCGTCAGGCGTAAGGGATCGGGTCGACCTGACCCGCCTCGGCGAACCCGGCGAGGCGCAGCTGGCACGCGTCGCACCGTCCGCACGCGAGGGGCCGCGCACCCGGGGCCTCCACGGGGTCGTAGCAGGTGTGGGTCTGCCCGAGGTCCACGCCGAGCTCGGCCGCTCGGTGGACGATGCCCGCCTTCGAGAGCTCCATCAGCGGCGCGTGCACCTTGAAGCGCTGCCCCTCCTCGGCGCCCGCCGCGGTGGCGAGGGTCGCCAGCGTCTCGAACGCGGCCAGGAACTCCGGGCGGCAGTCAGGGTAGCCCGAGTAGTCCACCGCGTTCACGCCCACGAACAGGTCGGTCGCGCCGAGGACCTCGGCCCAACCGAGCGCCACGGAGAGGAACACGGTGTTCCGCGCCGGGACGTACGTGCTCGGTACCCCCTGCCCGATCTCCTCGTGGTCCCGGTCCTTGGGGACGACGATGTCATCCGTCAGGGACGAGCCCCCGAGGGCGGAGAGGTCCACGGCGACGGTCCGGTGATCCCGGGCGCCGAGGACCTCGGCCACGCGCGCGGCCGCGTCGAGCTCGCAGGAGTGCCGCTGGCCGTAGCGGAACGACAGGGCGTGGGCGTCGAAGCCCATGGCCTTCGCCTCGGCGAGGACCACGGCGGAGTCCATGCCTCCGGAGAGGAGGCAGACGGCGGGGCGGAGGCTGGGGGTCATGGGAGAGCGCGCTGCGGAGGCGGGCCGGGGGAAGATATCCCGCGATGACCGGGCACGGGGGGGGATCTCGAGGCGATCCGGCCGAGGCAGCGGATGCCGCGTTGAGATTCCCGGCGACGGGCCTAGGCTGGTGCGCCGCAACTGCAGCGACCACCGCCTCTCCCCCACGCCCCAAGCGCCCCGTGTCTCACCCCGCCCCCACCCGCGACGCCGTCCTCCAAGCCCTCCGCGGCGTCATCGACCCCGACCTCGGCAAAGACATCGTCGAGCTCGGCTTCATCACCCGCTGCGAGATCAGCGACGCTGGCGGCGTGGACGTGGTGATCAACCTCACCACCCCCGCCTGCCCGGTGAAGGACCAGATGCGCGACCAGGCGCGGGGGCTGATCGAGGCCCTCGAGGGGGTGACCTCCGTGGAGATCGAGATGACCGCAGAGGTCAAGGGCCCGAGCGGCCCGCCGCGGGACGCGGCGAAGGACGTGCGCCACATCGTGGCGGTCTCGTCAGGCAAGGGCGGCGTCGGCAAGAGCACGGTCACGGTCAACCTGGCCTGCGCCCTCGCCCAGACGGGCGCTCGCGTCGGGCTCCTCGACTGTGACGTCCACGGCCCTGACGTCCCGATGATGATGGGCCTCGGCGGCCAACCCGACCAGGCCGAGATCGACGGCAAGACCAAGCTCGTGCCCAAGGAGCGGCGCGGCGTGAAGACCATGTCCATCGGCTACCTCGTCCCGGATGATCAGCCCGTGATCTGGCGCGGCCCGATGGTGCACAGCTTCATCCAGCAGATGCTCACCGACGTGGTCTGGGGCGAGCTCGACTACCTGCTGGTGGACATGCCGCCCGGGACCGGGGACGCGCAGCTCTCCCTCGCCCAGGTCGTCCCGCTCTCCGGCGCGGTGCTCGTCACGACGCCGCAGGCGGTCGCGGCGTTCGACGTGACCAAGGCGATCTCCATGTTCCGCCAGGTGGATGTGCCGATCCTCGGGATCGTCGAGAACATGTCGGGTCTCGTCATGGAGGGCAGCGTCGAGGGCGGCGAGGCCGGCGCGAAGGTCGAGCTCCGGCTCGGCGCCGAGACGGCGCAGGTTCAGCTCGAGGCCGGCGGTACGTTCCGCTCCACGTTCGAGGTCTTCGGCTCGGGCGGCGCCGAGCGGCTCGGTCAGACCCACGGCTTCCCGGTCCTGGGCCACGTCCCCATCGACCCGGGCGTGCGCGCCGGGGGCGACCAGGGCGAGCCCATCGTGTCGGCCACGGGAGACGGCGACTCTGCCGCCGCGGACGCGCTCCGGGAGGTCGCAGGGCGCCTGGCCCAGCGTCTGGCGGTCAAGGCCTTCTCCAGCCTGCCGATCCTCGACTGACCCCGTCGTCCGTCGAGGGGCCCCCGTCGTACGTCGAGGGGCCCTGTCGTCCGTCGAAGGGCCCCGTCGTCCGTCGAGGGACCCTGTCGTCCGTCGAAGGGCCGGACCGCCCCTCCATGGGCGCGGGCGCACGCCCACAACTGGGGCGCGATTCGCTCGTCCGGAGCCCTCCGCGGACGGGGGTCCGTGCCCCCCGGGCCCGGACCCCCGAGAGGGCCTGTTCGCGAGCAGGAAACATCACGCAGCCGGGCCGGCTGCGCCGCAGTGCCTGTTGCACCGCAGTGCCCGTCGAGCCGCTGGGCCTACCGCACCGCTGGGCCTGTCGAGCCGCTGGGCCTGTCCATGGAGCGGAGCCGTGTTGGCTTCAGAGCCGCTCGCGGGCCTGGCGCAGGATCACGAGCGAGCCCGCGGGGTCCTCGATGACCACCTGCCGGGCGCCGCTCCTGAGCCGCCGCTCCGGCACCACGATCCGCAGGGCGTCGCCCAGGGTCGAGAGCTCCGCGTTCAGGTTGGTCACCTCCAGGCGCAGGATCGCCGGGCCCGGGCGGAGGGTCACCTCGGGCAGGTCCTCACGCAGCCCCGCGAGCGATTGCAGGACAACGGTCGTGCCATCGCGGCTGAGCGTGACGGCCTCGCTGGGCTGGGGTTGCACGCCTGGCTCGCACTCCACCTCTTCGAAGCGCAGCCGCTCCGTGTAGAACTCCAGGGTGGCCGCGACGTCCTCGCAGCGGACGATGGAGCCGAGGGAGAGGAGCTGCGCCTCCGAGCCCAGCTCGAGCGCGGGCGCGACCTCGGTGAGGACGCGAGCGAGGGCGGCCTGGAATCGCTCCGGCGTCTCGAGGTGGGGCCAGTGCCCCGTCGCCTCGAGGAGCTCGACATCGAAGGAGGACAGCAGCGCCCGGTTCCCCTCCACATCCGTCGGCGTCACGTCCGCGTTGATGCACCGGACGGGGCCGTCGATGATCCTGGTCGCCGGCTTGGGGTCATAGGTGCCGAAGTGCTCCACGAGGGCGATCGCCATCGGAGCGTCACAAGCGACGGAGTCGGCGACGATTCGCGCCCGGGCGGCGGGCGATGTCTCCGCGCGGACGAGCGCCGCCGTGAACTCCCCCATGGCCGCGGGGAAGTCCTCCTTGAACCGGGTCACGTAGGGCGCCATCCGCTCGGGATCCGCCTCGCCCGCGAGGCGGTGCAGCGACTCCACGCCCACGATCGCAGCCACCCGGCCCGGGGCGCGGACCGCCGCCTCCAGTGCGACCGGGCCGCCCATGGAGTGTCCAATCAGCACGGCGTCACGGAGCCCCTCTCCCTCGAGCAGCCGAGCGACGTCGTCGCCGAAGGCCGCGATGGTCCAGCTGGAGCGGTCCTGCCCCGCCGACGCGCCGTGCCCGACGAGGTCCACCGTGTACACCCGATAGGAGCCCGCCAGCGCAGCGGCGGTCTCGGCCCACTGCGCCCCGTTGCCGCACCAGCCGTGAATGAGCACAACCGGGCGCCCCTGGCCAGTCACCTTGAACTCCATGGACCGGCCATCCGCGGTCGTGACCGCGCGCGGGGCGACGCCGCCGCTCTCTGCCTCGGAGCTCGCCCCCGTTAAGTCCAACGCCTCGGAGTCCACCGCCGCTGAGTCCAACGCCTCGAGGCCGATGCCCGTGCTGCTCGTCAGCGACACCCACGGGATCACGCCGCCCGCCGCGCCGGGAGGGTCGTCGGCCTGGCCCGGGGTCCCTGTAGCCACTCCCTCAGGAGAGGCGGCATCCCCTTCGAAGGTACCGCTCTCGATCGCGCCACCTTCAACGGCGAGCCCCCCTTCGCCAGCGAGGCGGTCCGCGGCCTGGTCCGCCACCGCCGGGCTCTCGGCGGCGGGGCCGCCCCCCGCGAGGTCCTCCGCGTCGAG
>CBFHHK010000004.1:0-6792 GCA_965655435.1 Planctomycetota bacterium
AGACCATGACCGGGCGGTCGATCGAACTCGAGGTCTACGTCGAGCCGCGTGACGCTGACAAGTGCGAGCACGCGCTCGGGTCGCTCCAGCGATCCATGAAGTGGGACGAGGAGCAGTTCGGCCTGGAGTACGACCTCGACCTGTACATGATCGTGGCCGTCAGCGACTTCAACATGGGCGCCATGGAGAACAAGGGGCTGAACGTCTTCAACTCCAAGTACGTCCTGGCGCGCGTCGACACCGCCACCGACGACGACTTCGAGGCCGTGGAGGCGGTGATCGCCCACGAGTACTTCCACAACTGGACGGGCAACCGCGTCACCTGCCGAGACTGGTTCCAGCTGACCCTGAAGGAGGGCCTGACGGTCTATCGGGACGCGCGCTTCACGGCGGACATGACGTCCGCGGCGGTCAAGCGCATCGATGACGTGGCGGGGCTCCGGTCCCATCAGTTCGCGGAGGACGCGGGGCCGATGGCGCACCCCATCCGACCCGAGCAGTACATCGAGATGAACAACTTCTACACGTCGACCGTGTACGAGAAGGGCGCCGAGGTCATCCGGATGTACGAGACGCTCCTCGGGCGGGAGGGCTTCCGGAAGGGAATGGACCTCTACTTCGAGCGGCACGACGGTCAGGCCGTGACCTGCGACGACTTCAGGGCCGCGATGTCGGACTCCAACGGCAAGGACCTGAGCCAGTTCGAGCGCTGGTACCTGCAGAAGGGAACCCCTGGCTTGCGGGCCCGCGGTTGCTACGACCCGGAGGCGTCCACCTACACCCTCGAGTTGACCCAGTCTGCGCCGGAGAATGAGCCGGCGTTCCGGCCGACGCTCATGCCGGTGGTCACCGGGCTCCTCGGGCCGGACGGCGGCGCGCTCCCCATGGCGCTCGTCGGCGAGGATCCCGCCACAGCGCCGACCGAGCGCGTCCTCGAGCTCACGGGGGAGACCCAAAGCTGGACCTTCCATGGGATCGACGCGCCGCCCGTCCCCTCGGTCCTGCGTGGCTTCTCGGCGCCCGTCCGCCTCGAGACGGAGCGCACCCATGAGGAGTTGACGTTCCTCTACGCTCACGACTCAGACTCGTTCAACCGTTGGGACGCAGGGCAGACGCTGCTCACCGAGGTCATTCTTGGCCTCGCGGAGCGCGCCGAGCGCCGCGAGGAGATGGTGATGGACCGCGCCGTGGTAGAGGCCGTTCGTAACGTGCTCAACGACGACTCGCTCGACGGCTCCCTGAAGGCCCAGGCGATCTCCGTCCCCGGCTTCAGCGTCCTCTCGCAGGCCAAGACGCCGGTCCACCCGGCGGCGCTGGTCGAGGCCCGCGACTTCGTGGTTTCCTCGCTCGCCCGCGAGCTCAGGGACGAGCTCATCGCCACCCGTGGGGCCGCGCGCCCCACGGGGTCCTACCAGGCCGACAAGGCCTCGATCTCGGGTCGACGTCTGGCGAACGCTGCCCTCGGCCTGCTCAACGCGGCCGATGACGCCGAGGCGCGGTCCATGGCGGCGGAGCAGTTCGGAGCGGCGGACAACATGACCGACTCGCAGGCCGCGCTCGCCTGCCTCTGCCAGCACACCTGCGAGGAGCGCGCCCAGGCGCTCGCATCCTTCCACGAGCGCTGGAGCGAGGACGCCCTCGTCCTGGACAAGTGGTTCGCGCTGCAGGCCTCCTCGCGCCTCACCGGGGCGGAGACCGTGCGCGCGCTCCGCGAGCACGCGGACTTCAACCTCGCGAACCCCAACCGCGTCCGCTCGCTGATCGGCGTCTTCGCCATGCAGAACTTCCGCGGCTTCCACGCCGCGGATGGCTCTGGATACGAGGTCCTCGCCGACACGGTGATCGACCTGGATCCGAAGAACCCGCAGGTCGCGTCCCGGCTCGTCCGAGCCTTGAACCCTTGGCGCCGGTTCGCGGCCCCCTGGGGCGGCATGATGAAGGCCCAGCTGGAGCGGATCGCGGCTCAAGAGGGCCTGTCGAAGGACGTCTTCGAGATCGTCAACAGCGCCCTGCAGAGCTGAGAGGGCCCTGCAGAGCTGAGAGGGCCCTGCAGAGCTGAGAGGGCCCTGCAGAGCTGAGAGGGTCCTGCAGCGCGGACTGGCCCCGAGCCTTGTCTCGGACCAGCGGAGCTGACCGGCGGCACCGTCGGGCCGGGGGTGTGTCCCCCTGGCCCGTTCACCTACATGTCCTGGGAGATCGAGGTCACCCGGACGCCGTAGCTGTTGTCGATCGTGACGACCTCTCCCCGGGCGACGACCTTGCCGTTGACGAGGACGTCTGCGGGCTCATGAGCCTCCCTGTCGAGGGGGACGAGGCTGCCAGGGCTCAGCTGCACGAGCTCACCGAGGGTCAGGTTCGCGCGGCCGATCCGGACGGTCACGCGGACGGGCACCTCCATGAGGGCGTCCATTCCGATGGGGTCACCGTTGGCGTCCGTGCCTCCGGCGAGCTCGCCGATCTCGGCGGCCTGCACTGCGACCGCCTCGGTGGCTCGGTCGATGGCCCCCTCGAGTTCGGTCTGGTCTTGGTTGGTGGTTTCTTCGCTCATGGGAACACTCAGTCGGTAGGCAGGATGGGCGGTAGGGCCGGCAGGACGGAGCCTACTCGGTCAAGCTGGATGGCGAGGAGCCCCTCGTGGGCGCCGAAGTGCCCCTCGGCGCAGGTGGTCTCCTCCACTTCCAGGGCGACGAGGTCGCCGAGGCGCGCGTCGAGAGGGATGACATCGCCGACCTCCACGCCCAGGAGTTCGGCGAGGGGGACGAAGGTCCCGCCCAACACGGCGTCGACGCTCATCCGGACAGGGGCGAGGTGGGTCGGCGCCGCGGCGGCGGGGGCCTGGTCCTCGCTGGTCTCGTCTCCCTGGATGCCGGGGACGTAGATCCGGATGTCGGAGGTGGACCCGGCGGCGTCTTCGAACGCCAGGTGGATCAGGAGTCGACGAGTGTCGGCGTCGGGGCCCAGGTCCTCGAGGGTGGTCAGCTCCTCTGGCTCCTGCCAGATCGTGCCGGGCTCCATGGAGAGTCCGAACTCACTGAGGATCAGGCCTACGACCTGGTCGAGCATGCTCGCGATCACGCGGCGCTCTGTTCGGCTGAGGATGGGGTCGAGGGGCTGCGCCTTCTTGGGTTCGGCGTCCCGCTCCTCACCTCCTTCCTGCTCGACGGGCTCCTCCTCGGGGCCCGAGAGGATCAGGTCACTTGCGAGTCGACCAGCCTCCGGCTCCCACATGACCCAGCCCAGCTGGCCTCCAGAGCGGAAGCCATGGACGAGAAAGGGGCTCGCGAGGCCGTCAAACAGGCCCTGTGCGTTGACCTCGCTCACCTCGCCGATCGTCAGGACGGGGTGCCCGCGGAGGGGCCCGGCCAACATATTCGCCATCACCTGGAGCCGCGCAGACAGGGTCTTGTGGATCCTGTCAATCCGGTCGGCCGAGAGCGTGCGGGGCTCGGTGAAGTCACGGGGAACCACCACGGAGACGCGGGCGTTCTCGCCTCCCGTCTCCGCGCCCATGGTCGCCGCCAGGGCGGCTGCTTCTTCTGGTTCCACCATCGTGTTTGCCTACTTGGGGTCGCGCGTCGCCGCCCTCACTGGGCGAGGAACGTGGCGGTCAGCCGACGGACCCGGCCCTTGACGCCGAGCTGGATGCTGCCCTCGAAGGACTCGTCGACGCCGGTCACGTCAACAAAGATCACCTTGCCGTCGCGGTCTTCGACCATCAGGTTTCTCTCGTTGCCGTTGAAGCTCTGCACCGGCCCATCTGCGTTGATCTGGAGCGTCCCTCGAGCGCCATCGATCAGAATCTTGTTCATGTGGAAGTCTCCGCGGAACGTCCCGGATGTCTCCTGGCTGTCGCCAGGCATCAGGCCGCTCTCTGGATCAGCCAGGAACGACTCGATCGCGTCGCCGAAGCAAACAGGAAAGAGGATCGGCTCGGCGGCTTGCCGGAGCTCCTCGTTGAAGTTGTCGGGGTTCTCGAAGATGTGGTCGAGCTTGTACTGCAGGGTCGTTCGGCTCAGGGCCGTACGCATTGCCACGATGAACCCACTCTCCTCACGTCGCAGGTTCGGGTAGTTCTCGTCGTAAGCGAAGACCGTTGTGATCGGTTCGAACTTGACGTACCGACTGAAGTTGTCGTCCTGGGTGTTCGTGGTGAGGGTCGGTTCGTCGTCCAGCTCGAAGATCTTGAACTCGAACGGGCCGGCCATGCGTGGACGCTCGACCTTGGTCGGGATCGCCATCATGGCGAGCGCGGAGCCGGTGGCGACGAGGGCGATGAGACCTCCGAAGAGCTTCACTGCCTTGCGGCTCTTCTTCGCGGGCTTCGCCTGCGCGTCGCCTTCCGCGTCGGCAGCCTCGTTCTCTACTTCTTCAGCCATGGTTCTGGGTGCCCGCGAGATTGCAGGGCGCGTGAGGGGTCATCGGTTGTCGTCCTTCGAGCGAATAATCAGGCGTCCGTCGACGCGGGGCGCCGATCTGCGCGTCTCCGACGTGTGGTCGGCCCACGTTCGCACGCGGACTCTCTGGGGGTCGAAGTCGTGCTCGCCCACGAGGTAGGCCTCGACGGCGCGGCCCCTTGCGAGGGCCAGGGACCTCCCGCTGGAGACGGCTCGATCCGGATCGAAGCCCTCGAGGATCAGGGTCTGACCGATGCGCGGACGGAGAGAATCGGCGAGCGCGTCCAGGTAGCGCATGGACGAGTCATTCAACTCGTCGACGCCCTCTCCGAAGCTCGCGATCTTGTGCTGACGGACCTCGTCGTGAGGGGTGAGCTTGTCGACGCTGCTGGCCCTGATGAGCTCCTTGAGGGAGGCGTCCTCGTGAGGGGCCCGCCGCGCGGGGTCGTCCTCGGGGGGCAGGTTGAAGCGCCGGCGCATCTGTTCGAAGACTGCCTGCTGCTCGTGCCCGTCGAGCACGCCGGTCAGCCCCATGGACCGAACGGTGATCACAAACGAGCCCAGGCCTCGGGCCATGAGGCCGTAGCTCCTCGACTTCGACATCGCGACGAGCAGGATGAAGAAGCACAGGATGAGGGTCATCATGTCGCCGAACGACACGAGGTAAGCCGGGGCGCCCTTCCCCTTGACCTTCCGGATGACGGTCTTCGGCTTCAGCCGTTGGTCGGCGTCTGAGGTCATCGACCGTCTCCCTTCTTGTGGGCCGCGTCGAGTTCCTTGCTGATCGAGATCAGGCGCAGCTCGACCCGTCGATTGACGGTCCGCTCACTCGCGGTCCTCGCGACTTCGATGCGGGGGGCAGAGTTACCGTGCGCCTCCAGGGCGATCAGCTCAACGGGATAGCCGCCCTCGTTGGCGAGGACTTCGCTGGCGGCGCGGGCCCGCTCGAGGGACAGGTCGTCGGCGCTCGGGTGGGCTCGTGTCGGGATGAAGCGGTCATCGGTGTGCCCCTCAACGACGATCTGAACCGGGTAGAACATCGCCATCTCAGCGATTTCTTGGAGCGCCTTGGTCAGCGCCGCGGTGGGGAGGACTCCGCCGGGCTTGAAGCTGGACTCTGGCCCAAACTTGATCCGCAGGCCGTCCTCCGCCTCTTGAATGGCGACCTCGAGCTGGTCCTCTTCGAGGACCTGTCCCATCTCCTCCATGTTCTGGTGGAGGTGCTGGACCGGCCGCGTGTGCCGGATCCGGGACCCGCGGTGGATGTCCATGGCGAGCATCAGGTCCACCTCGGGCGCGACCATGGTGTCGTTCGCGGAGCCCTTGAAGAGGCCGGAGGTCGACAGGATGTTCTTCGGGTAGGTGAAGGCGTCGTAGGGCCGGATCGTCGAGAACGTGTAGAGCAGGATGAAGAAGGTGACGAGCAGCGAGACCATGTCCACGAAGGTGGTGATCCACATCGGCGCGCCGTCGAGGCCGTCCTCGACCTCCTTGATCTTGATCTTCCGCTTGACCATCTCGGATCACCTCTTGGCGTCGACCAGGTCCCGCATCGGAGGCGAGAGGAAGCCCTTGAGCTTCTCCTTGATGAGCTGAGGCTTCTCGCCCGACTGGATGGCGACCGTGCCCTCGATCATGAGGGCCCGAAGCTGCTGGTTGGTCTTCGCGACCATCTCCAGCTTGCCGGCCATCGGGAGGAACAGCATGTTGGCGCCCATGGCCCCGTAGAGGGTCGTGAGGAGGGCGGTGGCCATACCCAGCCCGATGCCGTTCGGGTCGGACAGGTCCTGGAGCATCTGCACCAGGCCGACCAGGGTGCCGATCATTCCGAAGGCCGGCGCGAAGGCCCCGAGCTGGTCCATGATCTTCTTGCCGCTGGAGTGCCGGGCATCCTCCCACTGGGCCTCGAGCTCCATGATGTCGCGCACCGTCTCGGCACCAAAGCCATCGATGACGAGCTGAATGCCCTTCGCGAAGAAGGGGTCGTCGACCTGCTGTAGCTTGGTCTCGAGCGCCAGCAGACCCTCCTTTCGGGCGAGGTTAGCGAACTCGACGATGCGGTCGATCTCCTCGGTCGGCGTCGGTGCCTTGCGGATCGCGGTGACCATGATGATCTTCGCGACGGGCTTCAGGTCCGAGAGCGGGAAGGCCAGCATGGTCACGGCCGTGGTCCCGCCGAAGACGATGATCATCGACGGGATGTGGATGAACACGCCGACGCCACCCGGTCCGATCGACATTGCGCCGAGGACGAGGATGAACGCCAGAACGACGCCGATGACTGTGTTGAAGTCCATGGGGGTGCGGGGAAGCGCTCTTCGCGCCCTTTGCTATCGACGGGTCGAGGGGATCGCTTGATGGAACCGGCGCGCTGCTTGGAATTTTTTTCGGCTCACGG
>CBFHHK010000004.1:6892-11122 GCA_965655435.1 Planctomycetota bacterium
TCAGCGAGGCCGGGAGGATGCTCATCGAGCGGCGCCCTTCGGCATCGCTGCCAGGGCCTGGGTGAATGCGTCGTAGTAGGCCTTGAACTCATCGGGGAGCTGGAGCTCGATCTGCTCCAAGAGCTCGGTCCGGCGGGCCGCATCGAGGCGGACGAGGATCTCGGCGGCGCCCATGGGCGTCTCGGCCTTCACGAGCATCCGAGCCGCGTCCTCTGCCTTGTTGTCGGCGTAGAGCCGGGCCTTATCGGCCAGGAAGGCCTGACGATTGGCCTTCAGCTCGGTGGACAGGGCGTCGACCTGTCCGCTCTTGTTGTCCAGCTCCGCGTCGCGGGCATCGTTGTTGTCGCTCTCTGCCAGCAGGGCGGACCGCTGCTGCTCGAGGGCCACCTCCAGGTCCGCGAGATGGTTCCTCGTCCGCTCGACCTCGGCTTCGCGCTGATCCAGATCAGCCTCACGCGCCTCCAGGGCGTCGAGCTTGGTGGTGAGCTGTTGCTCGAGGTCGTTCAGCTCGGTCACCGAGAAGGGGCTCGGCAACGAGAAGGCGCTGAGGGCCATGCCGGCGTCCGCGAAGACCTGCCGGTTCCCCCGCGAGTCGGCCTGGCGCTCCTGCCGGGGGGTGATCTCCCCAGGCGCGGTCTCAGGCTCGATCTCGGCCTGGACGTCGCCAGCGAAGAGGGGGCCGACCCCCTTGAGGTCCTGGACCGGGGTGCCGCTGATGACGATGTAGCCGATGAACGACGCGCCCAGGATGGCGGCGCCGCAGATGCCGTAGGTGATGTAGTTGAGGGCGTTCTTCATTGTGATCTTCCGGATTGGCGGGCGATGTGTTCCTGGCGGTCTCGGTCTTCTCGGCGGCGCCGGCGCTTGCGGCGGCTCGCTTTCCAGCGCTCTTCGAGCCGCCGGAGCGCCTCGGCTTCACGCCGGCGCTGGTCGTAGGGGGCGCGCGCCTCATCGGCGCGCAGGCCGGCCTCGGTGACGGCTCGCTCCTGCTGGAGCTTGCGGTCGGTGAGGTGGTCGAGGGTCGCCTCGGCCGCCACCCGGCGGCCGGCGTTGAGCGCGGCGCCGCTCGCAGCGGTCAGGTCGCGATGGGCCCGGGCGAGGTTCTCGCGGCCGGCATCTCGGTCGGCGCGGGCGTCAAAGACCGCCTTCAGGGTGGCGGCCCAGCGGAGCTTCTCCTCCTTCTCCTGACGCTCCCTGAGGTGCATCAGACGTCCAAGACGGAAGCTGGTCATGCGGGCGCCGCCTCGTCGTCCTCGACGATCAAGGAGAGGACCGCGACGGTCTCCTCAAGGGCGGTCGGATCGTCGACGTCTTGCCTGAGGAAGGCCTCGATCATCGGCATACGCTCCAGGGCCAGGTCGAGCAGGCGGTTCGAGCCGGGCTGATAGGCGCCGACGTCGACCAGGTCCCGGCCATCTCGGAACGCCGCGAGGAGCTCGCGGATCGCCCTGGCGCGGGCCTGGTGAGGCCGGTCCGCGAGCTTGGGCATGAGCCTTGAGAGGCTGTCGAGCACGTCGATCGCCGGGTAGTGCCCGGATCGGGCGAGCTCCGGCGAGAGGCTGATGTGCCCGTCCAGCAGGCCGCGGAGCGCATCGGCGACCGGGTCGTCCTCCTCATCTCCGTCCACGAGGACGGTCAAGAGCCCGGTGATACTCCCGGACTTGAGCCGCCCCATGCGCTCGAGGAGCTGGGGGACGGTGGCGAAGAAGCTCGGGGGATAGCCACGGACTGTCGGCGGCTCCCCGGCGGCGAGCCCGACCTCGCGAGCCGCGTGGGCGAAGCGCGTGATGGAGTCGACGACCAGCAAGACGTTCTTGCCCTGCGCCTGAAAGTGCTCCGCGATGGTGATCGCGACCCAGGGCGCGGTGAGGCGCTCGAGCGGCGATCGGTCTGAGGTGGCCGCGACGAGCACGGTCCTGGACATGGCGTCGCCGACGGTGTCCTCGACGAAGTCCCGGACCTCCCGGCCCCGTTCGCCCACCAGGCACGCCACGACGACGTCCGCCTCGGTGCCGCGTGTGATCTGACCCAGGAGGGTCGACTTCCCGACCCCAGCTCGAGCGAAGATCCCGACCCGCTGGCCGCAGCCGAGCGTCATGAGGCCGTCGATGGCGCGGACGCCCGTGGCGATCGGCTGGTTCACGCTCGCGCGCTCCATGGGCATGGGGGCCTCCTTGCGGATGGGCCGCCGCTGGCCGTGCTCTGGCGCCGGCATTCCGTCGAGCGGGCGACCGAACCCGTCGACCACTCGACCGAGAAAGTCGTCCGAGACGTTGAGGCCGAACGAGCGCCCGAGCCCCTGGACCGGCTGGCCGGGGGCGAGGCCCACGAGGTCACCGTGGGGCATCAGCAGCGTGCGGTCGCCCTTGAAGCCGATGACCTCGGCCTGGATCGGCCCCATGAGGCCGCGGTTGATCTCGCACAGGTCGCCGATGGCCGCGGGGATCCCGGTCGCCTCGACGAGGACGCCGGCAACGACGTCGACCTCCCCCCGATAGAGCGGGCGCTCTGCGGCGCGGATCGTCCGCGTGCATCGTTCCAGGTCAAGCAGGCTCATCGGGCGAGGTCCTGCAGCAGCTGCTCTCGGATGTCCTCAAGCACGGCTTCTGGCTCCCTGACGAGGAGCCCCTTGGGGGTCTCCAGGACCACGGTGCCGGGGGCGATCTCGGGGTCAGCTGCGATCTCGGTCTCATCACGGAAGGTGACGCCTTCGAGTGCCGCCACGTCCTCGGGACTCAGGTGGACGACGCAGCGACCACGCTTGATCTCGGAGGCCGCGAGGGTCGAGCGGACAATCTCCTCGAGGCCGTAGTTCTGCTCGGAGATCTCGACCCGCAGCAGCTGACGAGCGATCTCGACCGCCAGGTGGACGGCGTCTGACGCCAGAGCGCTCTCGGCGGCCTCCCGCGCCGCGACGAGCTGCTCGCCGGCCTGTTCCAGGGCCCCGCAGGCGCGCCGGACGGCCTCCGAGTGGGCTCGGTCACGCGCGGAGTCGTGCAGCTCCTGCTGGACGGTCTCTCCTGTCTGCCTGACCAGACCGTCGAACGGCAGGCGGCTAGGGGCGGCCGCGACCGGGAGGGCCGTGGTCTGGATCTTCACACGGAGTGAAGCGGGGATGGGGATGGAGCGGAGCTTAAGCATGGGTCAATCCACCAGTTCCTCGCCGGCGCGAGCCGGGCTGAATTCGCCGCTGTCCATCAGGGCGCGGACCGCGTTCATGATCTCGGAGCGTGCGACGAGCACGTCACTCATGGGCATGGAGCCGAGGAGCTCCTTCTCGTCGATGACCATCTCGCGGACCCGCGAGGAGAGGTTGTTCATGACGTTCTCGGAGACCTCGCTCGAGCACGCCTTGAGGGCGATGGAGAGCGTCCTGGTGTCGACCGATGCGAGGATCTTCTGCATCGCGCGCTTCTCGATCGAGGACAGGTCCTCCCAGGTGAACATGAACTCCCGGACCTGGCTGGCGACGACGTCATCCTCGGCCTCAAGCCCGGTGAGCACGTTGTGCTCCACCTCGGTGTCAGCAAAGGTGAGCATGTCTGCGACGGTGCGCAGGCTGTCCTCCTGGGCCCTGGGGGCGGGGACGAGGCTCGCCTCCCGGATTCGCTCCTGGAGGTCGTCAGCGATGGTGAGCATCGTCTCGATCCCCGGGGGGGTGACCGTCGTCATGCGACGGACGATCTCGAGGGTCGTCTCGTCGTCAAAGGTCGCGAGGACCTCTGCAGAGGTGGAGGGTGCGACGTGGCTGAGGATCAGCCCGACGACGCCGGCCGACTCCTCCTTGAGGACCCGTGCGGCGAGGTTTGAGGGCGCCGCCTCCAGGAAGGCGAACGGCTGCTCGCGCCGGCGTCGGTCGTGGATCTCGGTGATGACCCGCTCCGCCTCGGAGTCGCCGTAGGAGGACTCCAGCAGGGCGTAGAGCTCGAAGTCGTCCTGCGGTCGAACGCCGGTGCGCTGATGGAACGTCCGGGCGAGGTCTCGGTAGAGGCCGTCCACGGCGTTGACCGAGCAGAGGTCCGGATTGAGGTCCGTCATCGCCTCCGCGATCTTCGAGACGACCTTGGGGTCGAGGTTTCGCATGACCTCGGCGCTGACGGTCTTCTCCAAGCTGAGGAGGAAGGCAGCGGCCCGCTGGGCACCGCTGGTGCCCTCGGGGGTGGGTTCGTTTTGGTTAGACAAGGCAGTTCCTGATCAGTTGGAGCTGGTCTCGGCGAAGCGTTCTTCCGA
>CBFHHK010000004.1:11220-17719 GCA_965655435.1 Planctomycetota bacterium
ACAGCGCCCAGCGAGAGAGCAGGGCGCTCACGCGCTCGGGCTCGCTCTGGAGTAGTTCCTCGATGTGCGCACGCGCCAGCGCGTCAAGGTCGACCTCTTCATCAGGTCCCTCACCCTGTCCCTGGCCTGCGCCACGGCCCATCGGGCCGTCCCCGCCGGCGACGCCGGCTCCTTCGGCCGCCTCGCCAGAGGTCCGCGCGCTCTTGAGGCTCTTGCCGAGCATGAAGAGGAAGGCGAGCCCCACGATGATTTCGAGGCCGTGCTCGAGAGCCTTGAAGACGAGGGGGCTGGTGGGCTCGGGGGCGGGCTCCTGGATGGGCATCGTGACGGCGCCGTCGTCTGCCCGTTCGAGGTGAGGGAAGCGCACCACTGACTGCGCCATTGAGTCGCCGCGGGTCTCGTCGAAGCCGACGATGTTCTTGACCTGGGCGACCGCGACATCGAGCTGGTCCTGGATCGACTCGTCCACGGCCACGTTGACCGTGAGCCTGGAGAGCTGGAACTGCTGGGCGACCCGCCGGGTCAGCTTGCTCCCGAAGGCATAGGCGGCCTCCTCCTCGCTGACGCTGGAGGTCGAGGGCAGCGCCTCAGGGCCGTTCCCCTGGTTGTTCGTCGAGCCCTGGATGTTCCGCGAGACGCCAAGCGGGCCGCCGACCTTCTGCCGGAAGTCGCTCGTCTCGGTCGTCCTTGAGCGCTCCGAACGGGGCTTCTTCGCCGGCTCCAGCTGCTCCGAGATGGACTCCTCCTGGATGTGCTCGAAGGCAGCCGTGACCGTCGCGGTGGCAAGGCCAGGGCCGAAGAGCTGGTCGAGGTGGGCCTGAGCGCGGCGGGTGCCGATGCTCCCCTCCTTGTCGGCGAGGCCGCGGAGCGTATCGCGGCCGTTGCTGGTGGCGCCGTCGTAGATGGAGTTGGAGTGCTGGTCGACGATCGTGATGCGGCTCGGATCGACGTTGGTCCCGTTCCGGATCAGGCCGACCATGGATTGGGTCTGAGAGGCGCTCGGTGTGTAGAGGCCTCGGAGCGTCAGGACGACGCTGACGCCGCGGTCCGACGTCTTGCGGGGGACGAGCGGTGAGTCCGTCGTGCCCGAGGCGAGGACCTTTGCCTTCGAGACGAAGTCCATGCCCTCCAGCTGCAGCTCAAGCTCCTCCCAGCGGCGCTTGTCGGTGCGCTGTTGACGCTCCTGGCTGCCGAGGAAGACCGTGCTGGAGCCGTCCAACGAACCGTTGATCCCGCGCTCGCTGTTGAGGTAGCCGCCCTTGTTGTGGATCGCTTGCCGGGCGGCGAACTGCTCCGACTCCTCGACGCGGATCAGGTACGGGGGCGAGCCGAGGGTCGTCTCGTACCGAATCCCGGCCTGCGAGAGGGCGGAGACGGCCTTGTTGAACTGCTGGGTGTCGAGGTCGGCGGCGAGCACGACGAAGTGCGGGTTCCGCGCCTGCCAGGTGAAGAACACGCTCGCGACGACCGCGAGCCCGAGGCACGCGCCGAGCGCCCATCGCGCGGAGGCGCTGGAGTCTCGGAGCTGGCCCAGTAGTGATTTGATCAGGTCGTTCATGATTCAGACCGACATCCGCATGACTTCGCGGTAAGCGTCGAGGAGCTTGTTTCGGACGGTCAGTGCGAACTGGAAGGTGACCTCGGACTCCTTCAGTTGCGCCGCGACCTCGTGCAGGTCGACGTCGCCTTTCACGACGTCGAGGTGAATGTTGTTGGTGCGCTGAACCGACGACTCGACCGCGCCGAGGCCTTCCTTGGCGACGCTCTCGACGCTGGTGGTGCTCTGCGGCTCGAGGGAGATGGCCGGGAAGGACGCGCCGTTCTGGCCCGCCCCCTCCGCCTTGGAGGCCTGGCTCATCTGGCGCTTGAGCTGCGCCATCCGCTCGTAAGCGTTGCCTCCTCCGATCTGCAGGTTTGTCATGGTTCAGCCGCCTTGGTCTCGGGATCAGTCGGCGAGGCGGAGGGCCCGATCGGCCATCCGCTCAAAGTTCTCTTGAACCGAGAGGTTCGCCTCGTAGGAGCGCACCGCCGTCACCAGGTCGGCCATCTCCTTCATGGTGTTGACGTTCGGGTAGAGCACCACGCCACGCTCGTCGGCGTCGGGGTGCCCCGGGTCGAAGACCTCCTCGAACGGCGACTCATCCTTGATGATCTCATCGACGCGGATCCCGACGAAGCGGTCCGGTGCCCCGGCTACCCGCTCCATGATCGGGGCGAAGGAGACCTCCTCCCGCTGGTAGGGGAGCCCCGTCGTGGGGTCCATGGTCGTGCGCGCATTCGCGATGTTCTTCGCGATGGTGTCGACCCGCTCACGCTCCGCAGAGAGCGAGGAGGTGGCGATGCGCATCCCGCGGAAGACCGCGTTGAGGGGGCGCCCTTGGCTTGTGTCGTTGACGTCCATGATTAGCGGTCGTGGATGATGGCCTGGCTCACCAGGGACTGTTGGCTGCGGAGGATGGTGGCGTAGAGCTCGTAGCGGATGCGGTTCTCTGTCACGAGGCTCGCCTCTTGTTCTGCGGAGACGTTGTTGCCGTCAGCGCGGACGGGCGTCTCCCAATCAGTGACGATCTCGGGGCGGACCTCGTTGAGGTCCCTGGCGCTCGCGCCCTTGTTCATCTCCTCGAAGAGGAGCTTCTCGAACTCGACGTCCTGGCGGTGGTAGCCGGGCAGGTTCTGGCTCGCGATGTTGTTCGCGAGGACGTCACGCCGCGTGGTCGCGGCGGACATCAGCCGAACGAGCATGTCGGCACCTTGGGGTCGGATCGTCATCTGGTGAACCTCAGCTGAGCAGTCCGGCGTGACGCCAGATCTTCATCTTGTTGGAGAGCGTGCGAGCGGTGACGCCGAGGCGGCGTGCGGCCTCGGTCTTGTTGCCGCCGGTGCGCTCCAGGGTGGAGAGGATCGCGACCCGCTCGACGTCGGCCATGGACTCGTTGGCGATGGCCTCCTGGAACTCGGGGTGTTCGAGGTCGAGGTCGCTCGCCCGGCCGGCTGCGCTGGTCGCGTGGTGCGGCCCGAACAGCAGGTCCTCGGCGGCGATCGCGGCGGCGCCCTCATCGGAGGCGCCGAGGATGACGGCTCGCTGGATCACGTTCTCGAGCTCCCGGACGTTCCCGGGCCAGCCCCAGCCGCACAGCTGCTCGGCGGCGTCCGCGGTGATCTTGGGCGTCGAGAGGCCGTTCTGCTTGGCGTAGACGGCGGCGAAGCGCTCGGCCAGGGGCATGATGTCCTCAGGCCGCTCGTTGAGGGGTGCGATGTGGAGCGGCAGGACGTGCAGCCGGTAGTAGAGGTCCTCGCGGAACCTCCCTGCGGCGACCTCGGCGGCGAGGTCGCGGTTGGTCGAGGCGACCACGCGGACGTTGACCTTGAGGGTCTTCTGTCCACCGACGCGCTCGAACTCGTCCTCCTGGAGCACGCGCAGGAGCTTGGCCTGCATGGGCGCCGAGATCTCCCCGACCTCGTCGAGAAGCAGCGTCCCGCCGTCCGCCAGCTCGAAGCGGCCGAGGCGTTGCTTGTCGGCCCCTGTGAAGGCGCCGCGCTCATGACCGAAGAGCTCCGACTCGAGGAGCTGCTCGGAGAGGGCGGCGCAGTTGACGCGGATGAAGGGCTGCTCGGCGCGCTCTGAGGCGGCGTGGATGAAGCTCGCGACGCGCTCCTTGCCGGTGCCGCTGGCGCCGGTGATCAGGACGGTGCCCTTGGAGCGAGCGACGCGCGCGGCAGAGTGGAGCAGGTCGCCCATGGCCGGGCTGGCCGCCACCATCTGGTCCGGGGAGCTGCTCCGGGCCTCCGCGCGGAGGTAGCGGTTCTCCTCCACCAGCTTCTGCTCGCGCTGGAGGCGCTGGAGGGAGAAGTCGAGGCTGTCGATCGAGATCGGCTTGAGCAGGACGTCGCGCGCTCCGTACTTCATCGCGGCCACGGCGGACTCGACGGTGGCGTGGGCGGTGCAGAGCATCACCGGGAGGTCAGGCCAGCGCTCCTGGATCCGCTGCGTCAGCTCGACGCCGTCGATCCCAGGCATCCGGAGGTCCGTGAGGACCACGTCCGGTTGCTCGCGCTCGATCATGGTGAGCGCGGCGGTGGCCTCGTTGGCGCAGATGGCGCTGTAGCCGAGGCTGGTCACAGCCTCACCCAGGTACTCGCGTGCCAGGGACTCGTCGTCGACGACCAGAATGCGTTGAAGGGTCATATGAAGGAGAGATCAGGCTCGTTGGCTCGGGATCGTGAGGACGAAGGAGGCTCCGCCCAGGGCAGCAGCGTTGGGGTCGGGTTCGAAGGCGCCGGCGTGGAGTTGGGCGACGCGCTGCACGAGCGCGAGGCCGAGTCCCGTGCCTTCGGCGCGAGTCGTGAAGAAGGGGTCGCAGAGGCGGTGGATGTCCTGCGGGCGGAGGCCAGGGCCTGCGTCGCTCACCCGGAACTCGACGCCGTCCGCGGTGGGGGTGGCGGAGATGCTGACGGCGCCGCCGTCGGGCTGGACGTCGCAGGCGTTGGCGATGAGGTTGCGCAGGGCCTGTCGGACCTTGATGCGGTCAGCGATGAGGAGGCCTGCGTCGACGTCGACCGTGATCGTCCAGCGGTCCAGGTCGCCGCACTGGCGGCGCGCGGCGGCGCAGGCGGCCTCGACGAGGACCGCGACGTCGCACTCCTCGAGGTTCAGGTCGCCGTCGCCGGCGATGCCGAGCATGCCTGCGACGATGGCCTCGAGCTCGAAGACGCCCTCACGGACGCGGGTGGCGAGGTGGGTGGCGCGGGTCTCCCCGGCCGACTCGCGCACGAGGAGCTCAGCGAAGCCCTGGATGGCGTGCAGAGGGTTACGGATCTCGTGGGCGATTCCGCCCGCCATGGTGCCGAGGGCGGCCGTCTTGTCGAGGCGGTGCATGCGCTCCTGGGCTCGGACGAGGACGCTCTGGTCCTCGATCACCTCGACCGCACCGCTGATCTGCTGGCCGCGGATCACCTGGGAGTAGCGGTGGGCCAGGACGCGGGTCTCGCCGTCGGAGCAGAGCACCTCGACGGGCTCGCCGTCGGCTTCGCGCCCCGCGAGGCCGCTCCACTGCGTCGACCCGATGATCTCCTCTTCGTCGGCACCAAGGATCTCAAGGGCCGCCCGGTTTGCGGCCTGAACCTGTCCCTCGGCGTCGTAGACCACAACGCCGGTGGGGATCGAGGTGAGCACGGACTCGAGGTGACACTTCACCTCGTCGAGCTCCTCGACCTTGGCGGCGAGTTCCTTGTTGGCGGCGCAGAGCTCGGCCTCGACGTGGGCCGCGCGGTCCTCGAGACGCGCGTGGCTCACCTGCAGGTCCTCGAGGACTGCAGAGAAGCTCGCGATCGCTTCTTCGACGCTCATCTCGGGGGGGAGCGAGAGTGCGGGGCGGCTGGTGGAGGACATGACGTGGGTGCTGGTGTGCTAGGTGCTCTGGTGGCGGATCAGCGCGGCGTCCCGCCGGTGTTGCGGAGCTCGCGGCTGAAGTCGACGAACTTGAGATCACGCTCAGCCTGGTGCTGGAACTCGGCCGCGGCCGGGTCTGCGATGAGGGCCCGGTACAGCTCCGCGGCGTCCTCGTAGCGCTCCAGGGACTGATAGGCGCGGGCCAGCCAGTAGGTGCGAGCCGGAGAGGTGGGGGCGGGCTCGAGGACCGTGACGGCCTCGGCGGCTCGGCCCCGGCGGACATACAGCCTGCCGAGGCGGGTCGGCGCGGCGATGTAGTCGGCGCCCTCCAGCGCCACGGCCTCGGCGCCGCGACGCCGCGCGGAGTCGGTGACCGAATCGAGCGGGAGGAGCTCGGAGTTGATCTGCTGGAGCATGGCCGGGCTCATGCCCTCCGATCCGGCCACGCTGAGCGGGCGGATGCCCGCCCCCTGAGCGCCGGAGGTGCCGGCGTTCGGAGCGAGGCTCTGACCCGGTCCCGTTGCGGTCCCGCTGTCCGTGCTGCGCTCACCGGGCGCGCCAGCGAGGCCCAGGGAGCGGACGACGCTGCCGGGGAGCTGCATGATCGCCTTGACCTCGGAGGGCGTCCCGAGGAGCCGGTCGAGCTGAAAGCGGAGGCGAGCGAGGTCGGTCTGGAGGGACTCGAGGTAGGTGCCACCTGCGCGCTGCGGAGCGCGGGGAGCCTCCGTCGTCGAGACGATCGCGCCGATGGCAGCGCGGTCGCCAGACGCGGCGCGGTCGCGCAGGTCTGAGAGGTAGTCGAGGGAGTTCAGCGTGGCGCTGAGCTGCGACTGCAAGGAGTTCACGTTCTCATCCTGGCCGGTGACGGCGGGCACCACGAAGACCGTGGCGAGGGCGAGTTGGACGGTGCCGATTGACTTCATCATCTGGACTTATCTCCTCAAAGGCGCCCTTCGAGCGCCTTGATGGCCAGGTCGAGCTCGCCTGCTTCCTCGAAGAGGTTCGAGGCGGCGAGGTAGACACGGCGTCGGTCAGAGGGGTGGTTCTGCTCTTGGGCGGTCTTGCGCAGGGCGAAGACGGCGGTGGTGAGCCGGCCGCTGCGAGCGAGCG
>CBFHHK010000004.1:17816-53213 GCA_965655435.1 Planctomycetota bacterium
ATCGAAGGCGTCGAGGTGGCGGGCAGGGAGGTCGAGCGCGGCGAGCGCCTTGTTCTCAACCCTCTTGAGGGCCAGGGTCTCCTCACCTGAGTTGGCGGCGAGCTTCGCGATGGCGATCGCCGTCAGATGGGAGCCGCCCGTGTGCGCGGCCTCAGCGGCTCGCAGCAGGGCGTCCTCCCGGGCGGTGCCTTCGGTCATCTCCGCGTACATCAGCCAGGCGCGGACAGCCTTGTCGGACTGGCCGGCGTACTCGAAGGCCCGGGCCCGGAGCTCGGAGACTTCAGGGTCGATGGCCGCGTCGCTCCCGTTGGCGCGGGCGAGGTCAAGGTAGCGAAGCGCCTCGGCAGGCTCGCCCGTCAGCGAGAAGGCTCGGCTGCGGATGATGTAACGGCGCCGCCGCTCGGACGGGCTGGTCGGGCCGTCGTCGTTGTCGAGCACGTCCAGCTGCAGGTGGGCGCGGCGGGCGTACTCGAGGCGTGCCAGGCCCTCGGAGTCGTCGGCTTGGTGAGTGAGCGCCTCGGCCAAGAGGCGGCGGGCGCGGGTCCGAGTCGACTTGGACGCGGGGCTCGAGAGGAGGAGCTGGAGGCGGTCGGCGGCCTTGTCCCAATCTCCTGCCGCGCTGTAGGAGCGGCTCGCCTCGAGTCGGGCCTGGGGCGCGAGCTCCGACATCTCGTACTCCTCGAAGAGCTGGGTGAAGAGCTCCGCGGCCTCTTCCTCCTTGCCGGGACGCAGCTGAGCCATCTTCGCTCGGTTCCACAGGGCGCCAGGGGCGAGCACGCTGTTAGGCGCCGCAGTGATGGCCCGCAGGTACCAAGACTCTGCGCGGGTGAAGACCTCCTCGCGGGTGGGGTAGGGGCCGAGGTCCTCGGTGAGCACGAGGGTCTCGCTGCGGAGCGTGGCGCGGAGGCCGACGGAACCGGAGATGACGAGCAGCGCCTCGCGGAGGTCGGCGTCTTCCATCAGCGCGGAGACGTCGGGGTCACGGCTGATCAGCTCACTCCCCACGACGGTCCTGCCGCACTTGGCTGCGATCTTGGCCATGAGGCTCTTGATGGAGACCCGGTCGGCCTTGACGTTGACCCGCAGGCCGTCGCTCCCTTCGGAGATGACGACGGAGGAGCGCCTGAGGACGACGTCCTGGGCCGAGGCAGTGGGGGCCGCGAGGGTCGCGACCAGGCAGGCCGCGGCGATCAGGAGGCGGGAGCTCATCGGGACGCCTCCGGCGCGATCAGGTTTCCCTGCTCGAAGTAGGTCAAGGGGATCAGGTAGTCGATCTCCTCTCGAAGGCTGTTGCGCATCGGGACCCGGTCGCTGTTGGCCAGGATGAAGTTGAAGAGCATCCGGGCCTCCTCGGGCTTGCCCTGCTCCATGAGCGCCTTGGCTCGTGCGACCCCAAGTTCGTGAGTGTTGTCGTACTTGAGGGGGTCCACGAGCGCGTCGTCGACCGCGACCTCAACCGAGTCCCCGACCGGCTTGGCGGCCTCAGGCGCGGCCGACGAGGGCTCGATGACGTGCTCGACCCGGGGCTCCGCGCTCGCCGGGGCAGCCGCCTGGGCGTCCCTCGCTTGCTGGTCGAGCAGGACCTGGGCCATCAGGCCCGTGGCGTCGGCGATGGTCTGGTTGAAGCGGTCGCTGGCTTGCTGAGCGAGGAAGAAGATCCCGGTGTTGACGAGGAGAAAGCACCCGACGAGGGCCAGGAGGGAGCGGTTGCGCTCCCAGGTCGAGGCGCCCGGCAGATCTTCGGGCAGGGTGATACGGGGGCCGCGGTCGTTGAGGAGAGAGGCGCTGCGGGTGAACCCCGCGGACTCCTCGGTCACCGCGGCTGCCGGGGTCGGCTCAGCGGCAGCGGCCTCGGCGGTCTCCACGGGCGCCGTCGCGAAGACGGGCGCGTTGACGTCGACGCTCGAGGGGGCGGCGGGGACCTCCTCGGTCCTCGGCTCCTGGCTCGGCGTGGGGGACGGGGCAGGGCTCAGGGTCCCGGCCGTCGGCCAGTTTGAGGCCGACTCGAAGTCGAACAGGTCGTGCTCGAGGTCGCTGATCCCCTCGGGGATCGGCGGGTTGAGGACCGGCTCAATGTGGCGGACGTCTTCGAACTCCTCGGAGTGGTTGTCCGTCAGGGCCGGCTCTGCGTAGCCGAGGTCCGGCTCAGCCGTCTGCTCGAAGCCGAAGCCGTCGACCCCGGAGGCCTCGGGGAAGTCGAAGAGGTCGTCCTCGTTATTTTGATCGTCGGTGCTCATGGTCTCCTAGCTCCAGAGCGCCGCCTGGAGCGCACGTCGGGGATCAGGTCCTGCGAGCAACCGGCCTGCCACGACGGCGAGGGCGGGAGAGAGGATGACGGGTGCGGTCGGGTCCTCCTTGAGGGTGGCGAGGAGCTCCTTCGAGGTCCCCGGGGCGAGGAAGTCGAGGTCACTCAGGTCGATGCGATCGGGGTCGTCGAACTCGAGGACGCTGACGCCGAAGCGAAGGCGGACAGCCGTCCCAGCGCCGAGTTCGGACGCGATCTGAAGCTCCTCGCAGAGGGCCTGAGCGCGGCCGATTCCGGTCGCGGCGTCGACCGCGGCCTCGGCCAGGACCGCGGCGGTGTCGAAGCCAGGGCCGTCGTCCCGGACCTCGACCTCGAGGTGGCGCGGGCTCATGGTGGCCTCGACCTCGATGGTCGTGGACCCTGCCTCGACGCTGTTCGCGACGACCTCGGCCACGGCAGATCCGATGCGGGCGCGGGCGGCGGGGGTGATGTCGCAGCGGACCGCCCAGCTGATGAGGTCGCGCGCGGCGGCCTCAGCCGATCGCGGATGAGCGGCGAGGATCAACTCCAGGCAGGCCGTCTCATCGTCGCCCAGGCGGCCTTCGCCCTCGGCGTCCGCCGCGGCCTCGACCGCGGCGATGAGCTGCTCGGGGAGCAGGGGGCGGTCCAGGAGGTCGTTGACGCCGAGGCGGATGGCGCGCCGATAGTCCTCGTGGGTGGGGTTGATCCCGACGAGGACGATGTAGGGGTTCAGGCCTGCGGCGCGGATCTGCTCGACGAGCTCGAGCCCATCCAGGCCCCTTGTGGCGCCACCGAACTCGGCGACGACGACGTCGCAACCGGCGAGCGCCAGCGCGTCGGCGTAGCAGTCAGCGGTGGCGGCCTGGAGGTCGTTGGCCTCGAGGAGGCTCGCGAACGTGAAGCCGACCGTGGCGTCCTCCATGGCAAGGAGGACCGTCAGGCCGCCCGTGGCGGTGATCTCAGCGTTGGTCACGCGGCACCTCCGACGTGGACGAGGCTCGGGCGTGCTGCGCGCGAGGAGAGGGTCCGGCCGTCGCCTCCGCGGGGGAGCGAGAGGACAACGCAGCGGCGCCCCTCGGCGTCGCGGAGCGAGATCCTGCCGCCGAGGGCGATGAGGTCACGCTGGAGGATCGACTCGGCGAGGTGCTGGGCGGGGTGGATCTCGTGGCGTGAGCCTGCGTTGATGAGGCTGATCGTCGCCCACTGCTCGTCGGCGTGGGTGTGGACCATGAGCTCCTCATCGATCGCCTCGGAGGACTCGAGCGCGAGCTCGATGATCCTGGAGGTCCCTTCGACGAGCAGGCTGCCGTCTGTCAGGACGGAAGAATCGCCGTCCTCGATGACGAAGCGGCAGCGGCGGCGTTGGGGACGGTCGAGGGCGCTCGACAGGCTGAAGGCGAGCTGGGAGAGCTTGCAGGTCGCGGGTCGGAGCTCCCGCGGGGCGGACCAACGGATGAGGTCGGTCGCCGCGCGCTCGGCGCGGAGAAGCTCGGCGATGGCTCGTTCGGTGAACTCGCGCTCTGCGGCCTCGAGCCCCGCACCGCGGCGACCCTCGAGGAGAGTGCGGAGCGCGCCAAGGGGCCAGCGCAGCTGTCGCCCGGCCTGAAGCGTGAGCGAGTCGCTGGCACGCCGGTGGGAGGTGCGGGCCGCGGTGGCCGCGTCGTGTTGTTTTTGCTGTCCATCCATGGGTCGTTCCACGGGCAACGGCGCAAGACCGGTGCCATGCGTGGTTGTCGACCCGCTCCGACCGATCCCTTGATGGCCCAGGCGCTGTTTTCCGGAAGGTTTTTCCGGATCGGGAACGTCCTTCAGACCCCCAGCAACGGGGCCAAAAGTGTCGCTTCTCGCGGCACCGTGTCGGCTATCGCGACACGCCCCCCGCTGACGATTCCTGCAGCGACTTCGCGCTCAGACGGTGGTGTCGCACGACGCGACAGCTCGCTCCCAGGATCGGCCCGGGAGCGACTCAGGCCTCGATGTCGTAGGCCTCGAGTTTCTTGTAGAGAGTCGAGCGATGGATCCCGAGGGCACGCGCGGCTCGGCCCTTGTTTCCCCTCGTCACGTCGAGCGCCCGGCGGATCAGGGCCGCCTCCATGCGGTCCAGGGAGAGCTGATCCTCGGGGAGGGCCTCGGGGGACCAGCCGGTCTGACCCTGGCCGCTGGCCTCTGTACCCTCAGCGAGGGAGATGGACCGCGCGTCAACCTCGCCACCGCTGGTCATGATGGCGGCGCGCTCGACGGTGTTTCGGAGCTCGCGGATGTTGCCAGGCCAGCCGTGGGCCTCGAGGCGTGCGAGCGCCCCGTCGCTGAACCCTATATATGGGCGGCCCAGCTCCTCGGCGAACTGCCCCAGGAAGTGAGAGGCCAGGGAGGCGATGTCTTCGGTCCGCTCCCGGAGCGGCGGGACCACAATCGAGAACACGTTGAGTCGATAGAAGAGGTCCTCCCTGAACTCGCCTTCCTCCACCATGCGGGCCAGGTCGCGGTTGGTCGAGGCGACGACCCTGGCGTCCATGGTGAGGTCCAGCGTGCCCCCGACCCGCCTGAATGAGCGTTCCTGGAGGACCCGGAGGAGCTTCGCCTGAAGCCCCAGGTCCAGCTCCCCGAGCTCGTCGAGGAACAGCGTCCCTCCTTTGGCCGCGCTGATGAGGCCGTCACGGCCCTTGGGGTCCCCCCCGGTGAAGGCTCCGGGCTCGTAGCCGAAGAGCTCGGCCTCGAGGAGTCCCTCAGCCAGCGCGGCGCAGTTGAGGGCGATGAAGGGCCCCTCGGCGCGGTCGCTCCGCTCGTGCACAGCCCGGGCGACCAGCTCCTTGCCGACCCCGGACTCGCCGGTGATCAGGGCGGTGCTCCGCGGCGTGGCCGCCACACGCTCCACATGTTCGATGACCCTCTTGATTGCCCCTGAGCGGCCGACGATCGGGCCCGCTCGCAGCAGGGCGACCTCCTCCCTGAGGCGGTCCCGCTCCTCCCTGATCCCGCGTGCGCCGAGCGTCCGCTCCAGGACTTCGCGTAGGCCGGGGGGGTCCACGGGCTTCTCCAGGACGGTCGCGGCGCCGAGGCGCATGGCCTGGACGGCGGTCCGGACGTCCGCGAAGCCGGAGAGGATGACCACCGCGGGGGCATCTTCCATGGCCACGAGCTTGGGGAGCACCTGGAGCCCGTCCCCCTCCGGCATCCGGAGGTCGAGGAGGACCAGGTCAGGGCGCTCGGCTGCGGCGACCCGCAGCGTCTCGGCTCCGGAACCGGCTTCACTGGTCCTGTGGCCGCCGGCCATGCAGATGGCCACCAGTCCGGTCCGGATCCCCGGCTCATCATCAGCGATCAGGATGTGCGCCACGGCACGACTGTAGTGAAGGGGTGGAGGCTAAATCCACCGCGTCAGCCCGCCTGTGGACACCGAGTGACGGATCCGGGAGGCGTTGGGCGAGGTTTCCAGGTGGAAACGATTTCCCGACATCGCCGTTGGAGGGGCCTGGGGGGCTGACATGCAGCCGCGGCCGCCGGAATTTCGCGCCGCCCGCTTCACTGTTCTGCTCGCCCTCCGAGAACCCCAGTGCGCCCCGCGGCTGGCAAACGCCGCGACCAGGACGCAACTCAGCAATCGGCGACAGCCACCAACCTTCACCCCTCTCGGAACTTTGGGACTTCGAGTCAACACCAACATCGCATCGATGACCGCTCAGCGAAACCTGAGCGTCTCCTCGGGCCGCCTGCAAGGCAACTTCTCTCGACTCGCCTCCGGCCTCCGGATTGCGACTGCCGCCGACGACGCGGCGGGCCTTGCCATCTCGGAGCGCATGCGGTCGCAAATCAAGTCCTACACCGTCGCAGGCCGCAACGCCATGGACGGAGTGTCTCTCGCACAGACCGCTGAGGGCGCCCTTGGCGAGGTCAGCGGCATCCTGACTCGGATGCGTGAGCTCACGATGCAGAGCGCGAACGGGACGCTCAGCCAGAGCGACCGGGCCACCCTTGACAACGAGTTTGATCAGCTGAAGGACGAGGTCGATCGCATCTCGAGCACCACGCAGTTCAACGGGATCAACCTCCTCGATGGGACCGCGTCGACAGGCATCCCGATCCAGGTGGGCATTGGTAACAGCGTCACGAACGACGTCATCAGCGTCACCCTGGACGCGACGTCGTCTTCCCAGCTGTCCATCGCAGCGGCGGACCTCACGTCCATCACCGGCGCCCAGTCCGCGCTGGCGAGCATCGACGGCGCCATCGGCGCGGTCAACGACGCCCGAGGGATCCTCGGCGCGCAGCAGAACCGGATGCAGAGCTCCCTGCGCAGCATCCAGGTGCAGCGCGAGAACCTCTCCGCATCCGAGAGCCGCATCCGCGACGTCGACGTCGCGATGGAGACCGCGGACCTCACCCGTAACTCGATCATGCAGCAGGCGGCCACCTCGATCCTCCAGCAGGCCAACGTCCAGCCGCAGATCGCGCTCTCTCTCCTCCAGGGCTGATCAGCCCCGCCGGAGTCACAACGAAAAAGAAGCGGCCCTCGGGCTCGATTCGCTGAGTGGGGGGGAGATCTCCCAAGGGTCTCCCCCCCTTTTCCCCTCGGCTTCGAACCTCGCCGCGCCTGACCCCCACGTCAGGTTCGCTCTCTGAAACCAACTCTCTGCCCTCCGCAGCCGCTGCACAGCAGCTGGCCGCCGGCGCGCCCTCGGCGATTTACGTCTTCGAGGTGCCCCGCGGGGCGACACCGCACAACGACTGGCGCCTTCAGCGCGCGCCTGGTCGGAGTCCCGAGCTCGTGAACGGCTCGGGTCACTCCGGCTGGTACCGCCGCTGAGACTACCTGGCACTGGCCGTCTCCTACCAGTTCACAACTTCCAAGCAACCAAGCAACCAAGCACTTCACCATGGGACTTCGCGTCAACACCAACGTTGCGTCAATGAACGCGCAGCGGAACCTGTTCAACTCCAGCCAGCAGCTCGGCGGCAACTTCGCCCGCCTCTCTTCCGGACTGCGCATCTCGAGCGCGGCGGATGACGCTGCCGGCCTCGGCATCTCCGAGCGCATGCGGGCAGACATCCGGTCGTACTCGGCGGCGAGGCGGAACGCCCAGGACGGCATCTCGCTTGTCCAGACCGCCGAAGGCGCCCTCAGTGAGGTCAGCAACATCCTGGGTCGTATGCGGGAGCTGTCGATGCAGTCCGCTAACGGCACTCTGAGCACCACGGACCGCGCCACCTTGGACGGCGAGTTCCAGCAGCTGGTCAGCGAGGTCGATCGGATCTCCGGGACGACACAGTTCAACGGCGTCGACCTGCTCGACGGTACCGCGACCTCAATCTCGATCCAGGTCGGGATCAATAGCTCTACGAACGACACGATCGCGCTCACTCCCGCCGACGTCTCGGTGAGCACGCTGAGCCTGGCCTCGAGCTCGATCAGCACCCTCGGCAGCGCCACGACGATGCTGACGACGCTCGACACCGCTATTGACTCGGTGAACAACGCCCGAGGGGTCCTCGGCGCGCAGCAGAACCGACTGGACAGCACGCTCCGTTCGCTCTCGAGCGTCCGCGAGAACACCAGCGCAGCAGAAAGCCGTATCCGCGACGTGGACGTCGCAATGGAGACCGCTGATCTGACCCGCAACTCCATCCTGCAGCAGGCGTCCACCGCGATCTTGCAGCAGGCCAACTCCCAGCCGCAGCTCGCGCTGTCGCTCCTGGGATGATCTGAATCACTCGCTTCGGTCAGCTCCTCCGGCGTGCAATTCGGAGGGGCGGGCCCGCGGCTCGACAGAGCTCGGGGGTCCAGGCCGGAGGCGAGGGTCCGCCGAAATTGATCGCGCCCCAACCTGAAACCCGGAGGCCTCTGTTCGTGAACGGCAGAGGCTCAGCCGGGGGAAGGGCGGGCCAAGGTAGCGATCAAGCGAGGCTAACTAATCGTTCGCACCTCGACTCCATATCCGACAACTGAGAAACTCGAATGGGACTTCGCGTCAACACCAACGTTGCGTCAATGAACGCGCAACGCAACCTCTTTAACAGCAGCGCGCAGCTGGGCGGTAACTTCGCTCGCCTCTCCTCCGGACTGCGTATTTCCAGTGCGTCCGACGACGCCGCCGGCCTCGGTATCTCCGAGCGCATGCGGGCCGACGTTCGCTCCTACGGCGTCGCCAGCCGTAACGCCCAGGATGGCGTCTCCATGGTTCAGACCGCCGAAGGTGCGCTGAACGAAGTGAGTGACATCCTGGGCCGCATGAGGGAACTGTCAATGCAGTCCTCGAACGGCACCCTGAGTCAAGATGACCGGAACACGCTGAACGGCGAGTTCCAGCAGCTGGTGGAGGAGGTCGACCGGATCTCTGCTACCACGCAGTTCAACGGCGTCGACCTCCTCGACGGTACGAACACCTCCATCTCGATCCAGGTCGGCATCGGTGGTGGTACGAACGACACCATCTCCGTGACCGGTGCGGATACCACCGCCTCGACGCTCGGCGTCAGTGGCGGGATCTCGTCCCAGTCTGCCGCGACCTCCATGCTCGCCTCGATCGACACCGCGATCAACAGCGTCAACACCTCGCGCGGTACCCTCGGCGCCCAGCAGAACCGCCTCGACAGCACCCTCCGCTCCCTCGCCAGCGTGCGTGAGAACACGAGCGCTGCTGAGAGCCGGATCCGCGACGTGGACGTCGCCTTCGAGACCGCGGACCTGACCCGCAACTCGATCCTGCAGCAGGCCGCCACGTCGGTCCTCGCCCAGGCGAACGCTCAGCCCCAGCTGGCGCTCTCCCTTCTCGGCTGATCCGAGAACCCAAACTCCATCGTGACGCGCCCCTCTGGGTGCGCCACGGCGGACCGTGCGCCCCCGGCTATGCTTGGATGTCGGGGGCGCGCCTTTTTTTCACAGGCTCCGAGCTTTCCTGGATCCGTCCACCGGGTGGAAATCTTTTCCCGATGGTTCGGTCGCTGGACGAGCCGATCACCCTGTCTCTGAGCGAGAGCTGCGGCCGCCCGTCTGCCAAGGCCCGCTGAGATCTCTGCTCAAGTCGTCGGCGTTCCCGCCGACAACTCCTCCGGGCGCTCTCACTGCGCCCAAAATCGTCATGGTCAGCACCTCAGGAATTAGCTTCTCCGGCCTCGGGAGCGGTCTGGATACAAGCGCCATCGTGAGCCAGTTGATGGCCGTCGAGCGGATCCCGATCAACGCGCTGCAGGGGCGCAAGGGCACCGAAGAACGCCGGCTTGACCTCGTCGGTCAGCTTGGTGACCTGGTGAAGACGCTCAAGCAGAAGGCGGACGATCTGTCGTCACCGGCCGAGTTCTACGCCTACGCCGCCTCCATCTCGGACGAGTCTGTGGCCGCCGTGACGGCCGGTTCGACCGCTGAGCCAGGCTCTCACTCGCTGGAGGTTGAGCGGCTCGCAGGGACCGATCGGTGGGCCTTTGACGCGGTCAGCGCGCGCGACGTCGACCTGACCGACACCGCCGGCCAGCAGGTCAGCTTCAGCGTGGGGACCACGAACTACTCGCTCACGGTAGACCCTGAGGCTTCTTCGCTGGAGGAGATCGCTTCTCAGATCAACCAGATGGCGCCCGACGACGTCACCGCGTCGGTCGTGAACTCTGGGACCGAGTCGAACCCGAGCTTCCAGCTGGTCCTCACGTCCGAGAAGTCGGGTGAGGAAGGTCGGATCACCGACCTCTTCTCAAATATCTCGGGGGCCTCCGAGTCACTGTCGGTGACGTGGGCATCGCCGGGCCTCAACGGCGACGCCCAGAGCGCGAACAACGTGACCGTGGGCAATGATGCGCTCGCCACAATCAACGGGCTCGAGGTTCGGCGGTCGAACAACACCTTCAGCGGTGTGATCGAGGGCGTGACCCTGGACCTCAGGTCGACGACGCCCGCTGGGCCGGTCTCGATCTCGATCGACCCCGATCGAGAGGCGGTGCGGGGCAAGATCGACAGCTTCGTGACGGCCTACAACGCCGCCATGGAGTTCATGAACAGCCAGAGCACCTTCACCCCGGCGGAGGGCGATGACGGCGCGGGAGAGACCGGCGGGCTCCTCTTCGGTGACTCGTTGCTCAGCAACGTCAGGCGCAGCCTCCAACGCTCGCTCTTTGACGTGGACGTCAACACCGTGGCGAACGACACGGAGGGCTACAGCACGCTCTCACTGGTCGGGATCGACCAGGCCCAGGACGGCACGCTCTCGGTTGATTCGACCGTGTTCGATGAGAAGTTCACGGGCAACCTCGAGGCCCTGATGGACCTCTTTGCGGACACGGACGGCTTCGATAACGGCGGGGCTGCTGCGAATACGGCTGAGTACTACATGGACACCACCGCGGACACGGGCCTGATGAACAGGCTCGTCCGCGAGGTGGACCAGATGTTCGGTGACCTCGCCTCAGCGGACGGCGTCGAGGTGCAGGGCATCTTCGACCTCCGCGAGGACGCGATCCGGCAGTCCATCGAACGGTATGAAGACCGGATCGAGCGCCGCGAGAGTCGCCTCGGGAAGTACGAGGAGACCCTCATCCTCCGTTTCGCGCGACTCGAGGAGCTCCTGGGCGGCCTGAACGCCCAGGGGACCGCCCTCAACAGCATGCTCGGCTGAGCGAACCAGAACACCACTCTCCGTCGCGCAGCGACACCACCCGTCTACCTTTCATCGCATGGCTCCCAAGTTCACCGCCGCCGAGGCTTACCTCAATTCCTCGGTCGAGAACGCTCCGCCGATCAAGATCGTCCGCCTGCTATATCAGGGCGCGATTCGGTTCCTCGGGCAAGCGGCTCTCGAGGACTGTCAGGACCCGAGGTCGGGCTTCATCAAGCTGCTCTCGGACGCGGACGCGATCGTCGCCGAGCTCCGGCTCTCGCTCGATCCCAGTGCGGGGAACGAGGACGTGGTCGCGAACCTCGAGCGGCTCTACCTCTTCTGTGAGGCCGAGATTCAGCGCGCGATGCTCGATCGATCCCAGGCGCCGCTGCCTGGCGCGAAGGCTGTGCTCGAGACGCTGCTTGAGGCCTGGTCCAAGGTCGAGGTCGAGGCCGCCCGCGCCGCGTGAGCGCCGCGGGTGGAGCCTTCGGGCGCCTCGCCGAGGCGCGCCGAGCGATGGAGGAGGGGCTGGCCCTCCTCGACGGTGCCTCTGCGGGCGATCCGGATGTTCCGAACGCGCTCGGCCGGCTCGCCGAGACCGTCGCGGCGGCCGGTGACTTCGCGGCCATGCGCGAGTCCGTCCCCGCCGAGGATCGCGAGCGCTTGGATGACGAGATGGAGAGATCTGCTCCGGCTGAACGCGGTGCTGACGGCCGCGGTCAAGCAGGACCGCGACGCGCTGGTACGGCGCCTCAAGGTCACCCGTGAGTCGCGCCGCGATCTCGCGCGTCAGGTTGGCGGGGCGCCCGACGGCGCAGGCAACCGCTGCGATGTGTCGGGCTAAGCGACACTGACCGTCGCAAATTCCAACAGCGTGCGTCCCTGAACACGCGCGAGGACCCCGGGAGCGGGGTTGGCACGGCCCTTGCTTTAGAGCGTGTCCCGGCCATCCGTCCGGGGCCTCATGACGCTCCAACTCGCTCTCCAACTTCAAAGCGGCGCAGCCCTCGCGGCTCCCCTCGGCACCCCCGAAGGCCCGGATCTCGGCTGGCTCATGGCCGTCGTCGCCGTCTTCGTGGTCACGATCGCCGCCCTGGCCCTCCTCTTCCGCAAGGTGGTGGGTGGCTCTCTCAAGGCCCGGGCTAGCAAGCGGGACATGCATGTCCTCGATGTGCTCCCGCTGGGCAACAAGCGGCAGCTCGCCGTGGTCCGCTGCTACGACCGGACGTTCGCGCTCGGACTCGGGGAGCGGAGCGTCGACCTGGTCGCCGAGCTCGACTCGCAGGTCGTCGACCACGACCGAACACTCCAGGAGGAGGCGAAGGACGCCCCCTTCATGAATCGACTGGAGGAGGCCAAGTCGCGGCTCCTGGGGATCCAGGAGCTGGCGCCTCAGCCCGGTGCGGGGGCCGCAGGGTCCCTCGCCTCTCGCCGGCCCTCCCCCGGCGCGGCTCCCCAGGTCGCCTCCACCGAGGTCGCCCCGTCAGGCGGCGCGACGCGGGAGTTCATCGCATGAGGTGGGCTGCCTCGCTCTTGACCGTGATGCTCGCCCTCGGCGCCGGCGCTCTCCCGGCGCTCTCGGCGTCTCCCGCGGCATCGCTCACGGCCGTCACGGCCCAGGCGGACCTGGGTGTTGAAGCCAGCCTCAGCCCCACGGAGCTGGCGCCCGAAGAGTCTGCCGAGATCGCGGGTGCGAACCAGGAAGAGGTCCCGACCATCAGCCAGGAGGAGGGCCGGCTCTCCTCCGCGGTGGAGATCGCGCTCCTCCTCACGGTCCTCAGCCTCCTCCCGGCGATCCTGATCACGCTCACGAGCTTCACCCGCATCGTGATCGTCCTCTCATTCGTCCGGCGGGCCCTGTCCCTCAACGAGCTGCCGCCCAACCCCGTGATCATCGGGCTCGCGCTGTTCCTCACCATGTTCGTGATGGCGCCTGTGGGGTCCGACCTCTACGCGAACGCGTGGCAGCCCTACGAGAAGGGTGAGATCCAGATCGAGGAGTGCGCGGACCGGGCCTGGGAGTCTCTCAGCGGCTTCCTCGTGGCGAACACTCGCCAGAAGGAGCTCGCGCTCTTCGCGGAGATCGCCGGTAACGACGAGGCGGTCACCTTCGCCTTCTCAGGGACGCTCGACTCCGACGAGGCGGCCGAGCTCGCGGCGCCTCAGCTGGAGGCCAAGGACCTGCCCCTTACGGTGGTGATCCCGGCCTTCATCCTCAGTGAGCTCAAGACGGCCTTCCAGATGGGCTTCCTGCTCTTCTTGCCGTTCCTCGTGATCGACCTCGTGGTGGCGAGCGTGCTGCTCTCCATGGGCATGTTCATGCTCCCTCCCGTCATGATCTCGACGCCGATCAAGGTGCTCCTGTTCGTCCTCGTGGACGGCTGGCGCCTGGTCACGGCGTCGATCGTGACCTCCTTCGCAACCGTGGCAGGCGGCTGATCGATGGGCCTCGATACCTATATCGTCGACCTCGCCCGCGAGCTGATCGTGGTCGTCCTGGTCGTCTCCGGTCCGATCATGGGCGTCGGCCTCGTCGTCGGCGTCTCGGTCAGCCTCTTCCAGGCGCTCACGTCGGTCCAGGAGCAGACGCTCTCGATGGTGCCCAAGATGCTCGCAGTGATGGGCGCCACGCTGCTGATCCTTGCGCCGGCCCTGCAGTACCTGGGGAACTACACCGCCGGGGTCCTCAACAAGCTCACGGAATTCGGGCTGCAGTGATGGCTCTGATCGCGGCACAGCTCGGGCCCAACGGGCTCCTCGATGCGCTCTTCATGCCCGGCATGTTGGAGAGCATCGGTCTGTTCATTACGCGGACCGCGGCGCTCCTCCTGCTGACGCCGCTCATCGGCTCGGGGGCCTCGTTCCAGGGCTACAAGATCGCGCTCGTCGTGTCCGTGAGCGCCGCCATGTTCCTCGCCCAGGGGCTGCCGCCGGTCATCGTCAACTCTCCGGTCGAGCTCGCCCTCCACATCGGCCGCGAGATGGCGGTCGGCTTCGCGCTGGCGTTCGTCCTCCACATGGTCCTCACGGCCATGCGGGTCGGCTCTGAGCTGATCGGTAACGAGATGGCCTTCACGATGGCGAACTCGGTCGATCCCAGCACGGGAGAGTCAATGCCGGTCCTGTCGCGCATGAACGAGTCCCTGTTCTTCCTCGCGCTGCTCTCGGTGGACGGTCACCACTGGATCATCCGTGCCCTCGCCGAGTCCTTCGAGCGGGCGCCGGTGGGCGCGCTCGTGGTGGGCGAGGACCTCCCGCACATGATCGCGGCCTTCTTCTCGCAGATGTTCTCCGCCGGGATCGCCTTCGCGGCGCCCATGCTGGCGCTCCTGATGATGGTGTCCCTGACCATCGGGCTCATCGCCCGGGCGGTCCCGCAGGTCAACATCATGGAGATGGGCTTCAGCCTCCGCGTCGGCGGCGGGCTGACGGCCATCGGCCTCCTCAGCCCGACTCTCGCGCCGGCGATGCACTCGCTGCTCGAGCACTTCATGGCCGGCCTGGAGGCCGGACTCGACGCGATCGAGGTCTGAGATGTCGGACGAGGACAAGGACGCGAAGACGGAGGAGGCGACTCCTCGGAAGCTAGAGGAGGCGCGCGCCGACGGACAGGTGGCGATGTCGACCGAGTTCGTGGCCGGCATCATGCTCGCCGCGACCGCGATCTCCATCATGACCATGGGTGCTGGCCTGACCCAGGCGGCCGGCCTCCTGGTCGTGGACGGCACGCAGGAGGCGTCGCGCCTCGCGGTGCAGGAGCTCGTGGTGGGCGACTTCACCGGGTTGCTCCGCCGGGCGGGTAACTCGGTCTTCGGACCCTTGACCCTGCTGGTGGGACCCGTCCTTCTGGTGGGCCTGCTGGTGGGCTACGGGCAGATCGGCCTCCAGCTCTCTCCGAAGGCGGTGTCCGTCAAGGTCGAGAAGCTCAACCCCATCAGCGGCTTCCAGAAGGTCCTCGGCCCCCGCGGCTTCATGCGGACTGGCCTGGGTGTCCTGAAAATCTCCTGCATCGCCGCGGCGGTGGCGACGGTGTGCTGGATGGAGATCCCCGCGATCTCCTCGGTCGCAGGGACGGACGTTCAGACCTGCCTGGTCGCGATCGGGCGGCTCCTGCTCCGGACCACGGCCGCGGGCCTGCTGGTGATCATCGCGATCTCGCTCATCGACCTGATCTACCAGCGCCTCCAGTTCGCCAAGGATCAGCGGATGTCAAAGAAGGAGATCCGCGACGAGCACAAGAACGCCGAGGGTGACCCCCATGTGCGCGCCCGGATCCGCCAGATCCAGCGCGAGATGGCCATGAGCCGGATGATGGACGACGTCCCTGACGCGACCGTCGTGATCACCAACCCGACCCACTACGCGGTCGCGCTCCGCTATGTCGACGGCACTGACGCCGCGCCCACGGTGCTCGCGAAGGGCCTGGATGAGGTCGCGCTTCGGATCCGCGCCATCGCGGCGGAGAACGACGTCCTCGTCGTGGAGGAGCCCCCGCTCGCGCGGGCGCTGCACCGCTCTTGCGATGTGGGGGACGCGGTACCGGAGGACCTCTTCGAGGCCGTCGCCAAGGTCCTCGCCTACGTCTACCGGGCTCAAGGGGCAGCCGCTGCCTGAATTGAACAGCCATGGCTAGCACGATGAACAAAGGGGGCGCGGGCTCCGACCGCGTCAAGCGGATGACCGACTGGCTGCTCGGCTTCGGGGTCCTTGGACTCCTGCTTACGCTGGTCGCACCCCTGCCGCCTGTCGCCCTGGATCTCCTGCTGGCGCTCAACCTGTCGTCAGCGATCTTGATCCTGATGACGACGATGCACGTCCAGGAGTCGACGGAGCTCTCCACGTTCCCGACGATCCTGCTCTTCGCGACGCTCTTTCGGCTGGGGCTGAACGTCGCGAGTACGCGCCTGATTCTCTCCGGGGGAGAGGCGGGTAACGTCATCAAGTCCTTCGGTGAGTACGTCACCGGAGACAACCTCGGCGTGGGGCTGGTGGTCTTCCTCGTGCTCATCGTGATCCAGTTTGTGGTCATCACAAAGGGCTCCGGTCGAGTCAGTGAGGTCGCCGCACGCTTTGTTCTGGACGCGATGCCGGGCAAGCAGATGGCCATCGACGCCGACCTCAATGGCGGCTTGATTGACTCCGACGAGGCGCGCTCGCGTCGCGAGAAGGTCTCGCGCGAGGCCGAGTTCTACGGGGCCATGGACGGTGCCTCGAAGTTCGTTCGAGGTGACGCGATCGCGGGCCTCGTCATCACGGCGCTGAACCTGGTGGGGGGGATCGTCATCGGTGCGTCCGGCGGAGCCTCCTTCGGGGAAGCCGTGGACAGGTACTCGATGCTGACGATCGGCGACGGCCTCGTGAGCCAGATCCCCGCGCTGCTGATCTCCACGGCGGCCGGCGTCCTGGTGACCAAGGACTCGAGCGACGTCGGCCTCGGTCCGAACCTCGCGCGTCAGCTTGGTCAGCGACCCAAGGCGACGCTCATCGCCGCGGCGACGATCTTCGCGATCGGCTTGCTCCCGGGGATGCCCTCCCTGCCCTTCTTCGCGCTGGCGATTGCCCTGCTCCTGATGTGGCGCGGCGGGGTCGCGACGGTGAAGGCGGAGGAGGAGGTCGAGCAGCAGGAGGAGCGTGAGCGCGAGGACCAGGCGGCGCAGGAGACGGCGGAGACGGACGACGGCGTCGCGGACCTGCTCAAGGTCGATCGGGCCAGCCTGGAGATCGGCTATCAGCTGATCCCCCTGGTGCAGGACGCCTCAGGTGCAGGGATCCTGGACCACATCGCCCAGCTCAGGCGCCGCTTCGCGCTGAAGGACGGGGTCGTCCTTCCGCCCGTGCGCATCCGGGACAACATCAAGCTTGGGCCCAAGGCGTATCGGGTCCTCCTCGGTGGCCAGGAGGTCGCGGCGGGGGAGATCGAACCCTCGAAGCACCTCGCGATGGATCCGGGGACGGCGACGTCGAAGATCTCAGGCAAGGCCACGGTGGACCCCGCGTTCGGGCTCCCCGCGGTCTGGATCGAGGACTCGCGGCGGGACGAGGCCGAGATCCTCGGCTACACCGTCATCGACCCCACCAGCGTCCTCGTGACCCACCTCTCGGAGATCCTGAGGAGCTCGCTCGATGAGCTGCTCACCCGCGACGACGTCAAGGAGCTGATCGAGAACGCGAAGGCTGTCGCGCCGGCGGTGGTCGAGGAGCTCATGCCCGAACGGCTCACGGTGGGCGAGGTCCAGCAGGTCCTGCGGAACCTCCTCATGGAGGGGATCCCGGTCCGGAACATGCCCGCGATCCTCGAGACGCTGGCGGACAACGCACCGCGCTCTCGAGACATCGAGACCCTGACGGAGCTCGCCCGCCAGCGGCTCGGCAGGGCGCTCTGCGAGCAGTTTGGTGATGAGGCGGGGGTGATCCACGCCGTCACGCTCGACCCGGCGATCGAGGCCCGGCTCGCGGCCGCGGTCGGCAGGAACAACGACCCGGACGCCGAGGCCGTGGGGCCGGCGTTCTTGACGGAGCTCGTCGAGCTCATCGGGAAGGCGATCGCCGAGGGGACAGCGTCGGGAGACGACGTGGTGCTCCTGGTGCGCTCTAACGTCCGCCGCTTCCTCTCCGAGCTCGTTCGCGCCTCCCTGCCGAAGGTCTCGGTCCTCTCCTTCAACGAGGTCGTCACCGCCAAGGCGGTTGAGACGGTCTCTGTCGTCCGCACACCCAGCCGCAGCGCCGCTGCCTGATTGAACCCCAAACCTGACGAGTCATTGATGGATACCACCACGCAACAGAGCGCTGCAATGCGCCCGGAAGGAGCGCCCCGCAAGGCCGGGGGCGAGCTGCGGCTCGTCAGGGGGCGGACGATGCGCGATGCGTTGCTCGCGGCACGGAGGGACCTCGGCGCCCGGGCGGTGGTCGTCGACCAGCGCACGGAGCCTGGCGGCGTCTCCCTCGTGGTGTCCGACACGGTCCCCCGGAGCACCCAGATCCTCGGCGCCATGCGGGAGTCCGCAGCGCGGATGCTCGCCCCGGGGGCTGAGCCGGCGGTGGAGCCTGAGCCGGCCACCCCCCGTCGACGGACGCCCCTCGCGGACGTTGAGCGGCGGCTGCGTGAGCACGGGGGAAGCGCTGAGCTCCGCGAGAGCGTCCTCGAGGGCGTGGTGAAGCTCGAGTCTGACGACTCCCACCCCCTCGACCTCGCCGCCAAGGTGGTCGGGGAACAGTTCTCCGTCTCCTCGCTCCCCGCCGTCGCCGGGCAGACGGCCGTCGTGGCGCTGATCGGTCAATCGGGAGCCGGGAAGACGACGACCATCGCGAAGCTCGCTGGGCGCATGGTGAGGGCCGGTCGCCGGGTGGTCCTCGCGACCCTCGATAGCGGCCGGATCGGCGTGGAGGCGCAAATGCGGGCCTTCGGCGCCGAGCTGCGCGTCCCGACCATCTCGCTGGACGACCCGGCGCGGATCGCCGCCGAGCTGGGCCGGGTGCCTGGCCGCGTTGACGTGTTGCTGATCGACGGCAGCGGGGACGAGCGAGGAGACATCGCGAGGCTCCAGGTCTTCGAGGATCACTGCCGTGCAGCGGGGGCGAGGGCGCAGTTCTCGACCCTCTTGGTCCTGGCGGCCACCGCGTCGCAGGACGCCATCCGAGCGGCCATCGACGCCGCCGAGCCGATCGCCCCGGTGGGGACGGTCATCACCAAGATCGACGAGACGGAGCGGCCGCTCCCCGCCCTCGAGCAGGCCAGGGAGGCCGGCCTCGGGCTCGCGTTCCTGACCAACGGCCCGGACCTCGCGGCGCACTTCCACCGGGCCCGCCCGGAGCGTATCGCGGACGTCGCCCTGCTTGGGAGGGTCGCATGAGCAGCGTCATCGAGACCCCGTTCGTCCTGGTGACGGGTGGGAAGGGCGGCGTGGGCAAGACCACGGTCGCCGCCAACCTCGGCGTCGAGATGGCCGGCGCTGGGAAGCGCGTGCTCATCGTCGACCTCGACCTCGGCCTCGCCAACCTCAACGTGCTCCTGGGCCTCGACGCGCCCCGGACGATTGAGGACGCGCTCTCTGGCACCGCCGAGGCCGCTGACTGCGTGGTCGAGGGGCCCGGTGGCGTCCATGTCCTGGCGGGCAGCTCCGGTACGGAGCGAATGGGACGGCTGACGGAGGACCACCGCGAGCGGATCGTCGAGCTGATCGCGCAGGTATCGGCGGACTACGACGTGGTCATCGGCGACAGCGCCGCAGGGATCGGGCCGGACGTGATGGCCTTCGCCTCCATCGCGGACCGCGTCCTCGTGGTGACCACGCCGGAGCTCGCCGCGCTCACGGACGCTTACGGGCTCATCAAGGCGCTGGACCAGTTCGGGTCCCGGACCGAGGGAGACATTCCGACCCCGGAGATCGTGGTGAATCACGCCAGCGGGGTCGAGGAGGGAGAGGCTGTGGCGAGGAAGCTCAAGGCCATCTGCGAGCGATTCCTGGCCCGCTCACCCCGCCAGGCCGGCTGGCTGCCGCGCTCGACGGTCGTCGCGCGGAGCGCTGATCGGCAGGAGCCGTTCGTCATGCGCCCTCGGAAGGCCTTGGAGCATCTCTGCTTGCGCCAGATCGCGTCTCGGCTGCAGCGCCTCGTACCCGCGTCTGGGGCCTCGCGAGAGGTTCTGGCAGTAGGAAAAAACTTCTAAGGGTCCTCCGGATGAAGGTCGATAGCGCAAGTAGCCCGAGGGATCTGGTCCGCACCTGGACTGCGTCCGGCCGCGTCTTCGCGGTGACGGTCGGCTCGCTTGTGGCGCTCATCTCCCTCATGGTCAACGCTCCCATCCACATCGCCTCGTTCCGCGGCGCCACCGCCTTTGCGGTGGTCAGGAGCCTGACGGCCCTTGGCGGCTGGCTGCTCCCGCGGGTCCTCGGCCCTGCGGAGGGCGAGGGGGCAGATGAGCAGCCGGAGAATGGTCCGGGGGCCTTCGATTCATGACGTGGAAGGCTGACCACACCGCCCCCGGAGCTGGCTCGCGCCACCCGGGCGGGTTGTCCTCGGACGCGGCGGCGACGCCCGACCATGGGGGTGCCCTGTGACGGATGGCATCGAACGCATGGACCGCGGCTCTGACGCGGACCGTGACAAGCTGATCATGGACCACGTCCCGCTGCTCAAGCACCTCGTCGGGCGGATGTTCTTCGACGTCCCCGGGGCGGTGGAGCGGGATGACCTCTTCGGCTTCGGGATGATCGGCCTGATCGCCGCGGCGGACAGTTGGGATCGATCCCGTGGGGTCGCCTTCTCGACCTACGCCTACCCCAAGATCAGAGGGGCAATCCTCGATGAGCTGCGCCGCATGGACTTCTTGCCCCGCGGGCGCCGAGAGCGGGTCCGCCAGGTCGAGGCCGTGATGGACCGCCTCGAGCAAGAGCGGGGCCAGAAGCCTGCGCCGGAGGAGATCGCGTCCGTGCTTGGCTGGTCGGTGGATGACGTCGACGAGGTCTTTGTCACCGCCTCGACGGCGGTCAAGACGTCCCTCAACGCCGGGTCCGAAGAGGACGGGATCAGCGCGCAGCTCGGGGCCATGCTGACCGACCCTCGCTCCGAAGATCCGGTGGGCTCCGCCGAGTTTGAGGAGATGAAGGAGGCGATGGTCGAGGCGATCACCAACCTCCCGGTCCAGGAGAAGACGGTGATCACCCTGTACTACGCCGAGGAGCTCCTCCTGCGAGAGATCGCCGAGGTCCTCGGAGTCACCGAGTCACGCGTCAGCCAGATTCACTCGCGGGCGATCTATCGCCTGAACCGCGAGCTGGACGGCGAAGCGGACGGGCAACCAGGCTCGACGGAGGCCGCCGCCTGAGGCCACTGGCCAGGGCAGGAGAAAGTCAATGCAGGACAGCATCACACGGATCCACAGCACGCCCGCTCCGACGGCCCAGCGCCGTCAACAGCAGCGCCGTTCGACCCGCGCCTTCACCCTCCTGGAAGCGGACCCAGACGACGATTCGAGCGATCCGTCGGACGGTCAGCGCAACGTGATCCTCCAGCCAAGACCGAGCCGAACGGATGAATCCCGTGTCGGCACCAGACCGCTCGCCGAAGAGGCGGGCCAGTCCCTCGACGTGAGGGCTTGATCCATGTCCAGAGTCATTCTCAAGAGTCAGCACGTTCAGAACCAAGACAGCGCTGAGACCCGCCGCGCGGCGGCGATCGCGCGCGGTGCGCAGCCTGAGGTCCGGGTGCTCGAGGTCGACGGGGTCGTCCGAGGGCTCGAGGTCCGCTGCTCCTGTGGGGAGCTCGTGACCGTCGAGCTTCAGGTCCCTCCCGTGGGGGATCACCGCAGCGGAGGTGGGGGCGCATGAACCGTCAGCTCCTGAAGAGGCCGTCACGAAGCTGGTGGACCGCCCTCGCGGTTGCCCTCGCTGTACTGGTCGTGGCGCGCACGAACACCGTGGACGCGCCTGCGGACGCCATGACTGTGGGCTTCGGCGCGCCGGAGTCAGGCCCAGGGGCGGACGCCTCGGCCGTCCGAGGGGCCGGGTTCACGCTCCCGAGCGCGCCAGGCGCCACGGATACGGGCGACAGCACGCGCTACCTCTGGACCCTTGAGTCCGAGATCCGGGCCCTTGAGTCCGAGCTCGCCGTTGAGCGAGCCCGGGCCAGGCTGCTCCAGGACAGCTACGGCGCGCTGGAGGAGAAGTTCCTGCGGCTGACCGCTGCCCTGCCCCTCCTGGTCCCTGAAGCCGAGCGCGATGGCCGCCTCGGCGAACGCCAACACCAACCGACCAACCCCTCTGTATCCACCGGCCCCAAGCGGTCCGGGACCCAGCTCGAGAGGAGCCACCGATGAGCCTCCAGATCAAGATCGCTGCCGCGGCAGCCCTCCTCGCCCTCTCGTCCTGCCGGGCGGGATGGACCCTCGATTCGATCCGCTACGGATATCCCGACGAGAAGGTGGAGTCGCGGGTGGAAGCCCCCTCACAGGACCAGCTCAACGATGCGCAGTCCGGCTTCGGCCCCTCGGTGGACCATAAGTCCGATTTTCAGCTCACTGGCTGGGAGACCGGTTCGCCCGTGGGACAGAGCCCCGCGGGGGTCGTGACGCAGACCAGCGGCCCGATCAACCCGGGGCTCGAATCTGGGCCCTTCGGAGACGGGTCCCGCTCGACGCTCCTCGATCGATATCAAGAGGCGGTGGAGCAGACCGAGCGACTCCAGCAGGAGAACGACGACCTCTCGGCGTTCCTCGTGCGGACCGAGGAGTCCCTCCTCGTCGCCACCCAGGAGCTGACGGAGGTGAAGGCCCTTCTCGAGGAGCTGTCCACCGTCAAGACGCAGGTGGAGCAGGAGAACTTCGACCTCGCCGCGCGGCTCGCGACGGCTCAGATCGCGCGCCTCGAGGCCGAGCGATCGCTCCTCGAGGCGACGATCGAGTGGCGGGCGATGAACGCCCGTAACAACGATCCGAAGGCCGGCTCGAACGACCTCCAGGCCAACCAGGTGCGCTGATGTTCCCGGTGCATCTTCGCCCTCTGCCCCTCGCGGTGCTGGGCCTCCTCGCGACGCTCGGGGCCGGCTGCCAGACGCCCATCGACGTCCCGGCCATGGGGTCGGCTCAGATCGTCTCCGACTTCGAGAGCTACACGATCCGGCGGGTGGGCTTCCTGCCGTTCAGGCCGCTCCACGCCGCCCAACTCGCGCCGGCGGACGTGGCGTCGATCGAGACGTCCTTCCAGGCGGAGTTCTCGTCTGGGACGCCCTACGACATCGTCCCGCTGTCTGTCGGGGACCTCTCTGAGATCCCTCAGCTCGAGCCCTTCCGCAAGGGCACCTATGCCCCGGGGGCGATCATCGCCATCCGTGATCGGTACCGCCTCGACGCGCTCCTCGTGGGGTCCGTGACGGCGCGACAGGTCACCCCGCCCCTGGTGCTCGGAGCGCAGATGGACCTGATCTCGTGCGAGACGGGTCAGACCATCTGGTCCGCGGACCTCCTGCTCGACGCCTCCATCGCGGAGACGCGGGACGCCCTCGGCGTATGGGCCGAGGAGGAGCTGGGCGAGGAGCACGCCGCCAGGATGGCGATGATCTCTCCCCGCAAGTTCGCACACTTCGCGGCCTACCAGATGGCGCGGCTCCTCTGAGTCGATTCAGACGGAGCGGCCTAGCGGTCGCTCCTGTCCCCGAGGCGCGTCTCGACGAGCTCGACCCAGAAGCTGGCGCCGAGGGGCGAGGCCTCGTCGTTGAAGTCGTAGCGCGGGTGGTGGAGGTCGAACTCGCCGCCGGTCCCGAGCCACACGTATGAGCCCGGGACCTCCTCCAGCATGAAGGCGAAGTCCTCGCCTCCCATGCTCGGCTCGGGTGACCGATCGACCGCTTGCTCTCCGAGGAGCGACGCAGCCACCTGGGCGGCAAAGAGGGTCTGCTCCGGGTGGTTGACCGTGGGGGGGTAGCCGCGCGAATAAGTCACCCTGGCCGTCGCGCCCAGGGCCGCTGCGACGCCCGTCGCGATGCGCTCGACTCCGGCCTCGAGCATGTCCCTCGTCTCTGGACGGAAGGATCGGCACGTCCCCGTCAGGGTGGCGAGACGCGGGATCACGTTCGAAGCCGAGCCGGCCTCGACCTTGGTGATCGAGACCACGGCGGCGTCTGCAGGGTTGGTCGAGCGAGAGACCAGCGACTGCAGGGAGCTGATCACCTGGCTGGCGACGTACACCGGGTCGACTCCGCGGTGGGGCATTGCGGCGTGGGCGCCGACGCCCTCGATCTCGATCTTGATGAGGTCGCTCGCGGCCATCATCGGGCCGGAGCCCGCGGCCATCTGGCCGAAGGCGAGCTGTGGCCAGTTGTGCATGCCGTAGACCTCGTCGCAGGGGAAGCGCTCGAAGAGGCCGTCCGCCATCATCGCGCGGGCCCCGGCGAGGCCCTCCTCCGCCGGCTGGAAGATGAAGTGGACGGTTCCGGCGAAGCGGCGCGTGCTCGCGAGGTGCTTCGCCGCGCCCAGGAGCATCGTCGTGTGCCCGTCATGACCGCAGCCGTGGAAGACCCCCGCAGTGGTGGAGCGGTGAGCCGCGCCGGACTCCTCCTCCATGGGCAGCGCGTCCATGTCAGCGCGGAGGCCGAGGGCAGGTCCCTCACCCAGGGCTCCCTTCAGGACCCCGACGACGCCCGTCTTCCCGAGCCCGCGGTGAACCTCGAGGCCCCAGGACTCGAGCCGCTCGGCGACGGCCGTGGACGTGCGGGTCTCCGCGTATCCGAGCTCAGGGTGCTGGTGCAGGTCGTGGCGCCAGGCGGTCATCTCAGCCGCCATGTCTTGGAGTTCGGTTCGGGGTCCCATGTGGTTCGGAAGCGGAGAGCCAGCCGGAGGTTCGACCGGGGGCATCAGGGGGGGGCAGGAAGGGTCGCCAGGGGGAGGGGGCTGCGAGGGGGAGTCAGGGGCGCTTGACCACGAGCAGAGCGGTCGCTCCGAGGGCCGGGTCCGGGCGCCCGTCGAGGGAGGCCTCGATGGCCTCGCGGGTCCTCTGCACCTCGCCGCTGAAGACCTCCTCACCGTTCCAGCGGACCGTGATGGCCGTGTCGAGGTCGATGAGCCGGTCGTGAAGGAAGAGGGTGAGCCGGGCCACGTCCGCGCTGGTGATGTCAATCCGCTGTCCCTGGACGGAGGCCTCCACGCGGGCCCTGGGGGCGCGGTCCGCCTCCTCGGCGCCGAGCCAGTAGAAGCGGTCGTGGGCGACGTCGTCCTGGAGCCAGACCACGCGATCGGGCCAGGCGCGCCGGGTCCTGCTCGCCATCCAGGGGAGGGCGACCCGGTCCTCACGCTGCATCCAGTGGCCCATCTCCGGGAAGATGGTCACCTCATGGTTGTAGCCGCCGGGGTCAGCCTCCTGGAGGCCGGCGAGGGCGTCCTTCCAGCGCGCCGCGATCTTGTTGCGGTCGTAGGCCCCGTCCTTACCGCCCATGAAGAGCGCGAAGGGCAGGTTGCGGAGCCCGTCAGGCTTCGTCTCGTTCGGGTGGCCGGCCATCATGGCGGCGGCGCCGAAGCGGTCCGCCATACGGGGGGCGAGCTGGTACACGCCGTCGCCGCCGGCGGAATAGCCCATGAGGTAGACCCGGTTCGGGTCGACCCCGCGCAGGGTCACGTAGGCGGCGATCATCCGGTCGAAGAGCGGGTCGATGTGTCCCTGGTGCCAGAGGTTCCAGGTGTCGGACGGGGCGCGGGGCGCCACGTAGATGCCCTCGGTCGGCTCGTAGAGCTTGATCTGGTTCTCCCACTGCCCGTCATTGACCTCGGCGGGGGCGCCGCCGCCGCCGTGCATGGAGATCCACAGGCTGTGCCCGCCCTTGGGCGCGTCGCCGAAGACGCGCTCTTTCACCCGCAGGGTCTGGCCGGCCGCCTGGTAGGCCTTGGCCTCCGCTTCGCCGGAGAGCTCCGCCGCGAGCGCGTCCTTGCGCTCCTTCCAGACCTCCATCAGGAGGCGCTGAGAGGCCTCCTCACCGAGCGGCTCCTGGCTCCCTGCCAGCTCGCCGAGGGCTTCGGCCACCTTCTCCTCGTCTCCGACGTAGCGGGCCGTCACCTCGACGGCCGCCACCGTCGCGTCGCGGGGCGCCCAGGCGAGGGGGAAGGAGGCCCCGGAGCGCGCCCAGCTCGAGGCCCAGACGCCGTGCTTCACCTCACCGGTCGTGGCCCGGGCCGCATCGGCCACGAACCAGCCTCGGTTGAGCCCCTTCGCGTCGTACTCGTCGGCGCCGGTGAATTGCCAGCGACCGTCCACCCAGACCTCGGGCCACGTGTGGTTGCCTCGGTCGTCATGCCAGAGGAAGACGCCCGCAGCGCGGGCCGGGATGCCGACGGATCGGCACGCCTCCACCAGGAGGATCGTGAGCCCCGTGCAGGTCGCGCGACCCTGCTCGATGGACTCCGTTGCGCAGGCGTTGGGGCGCTTGCGGCCCGTGTTGTAGTGGACCTTGATCTTGTCGTAGAGCTCGCGGTTGATGGCCTGCACCGCCTCCGCGGCGGTCTTGCTCTCGGCGACGATCGGGGCCGTCAACTCGAGGAGCATGGGCCGCCAGCTCTCACGCTTTTCATCCAGGATGGCGTAGGGCAGGACGTCGTTCAGGAACAGCTCGTCCGGGACGTCCTTGGCCCACGGGAAGCGGGCGCGCGCCTCGAGGGCGAGGCGGAGGTTCTCGGTGAGGAGCTCGGCGGGGAGCGCTGCGTCCCGCTGGGGGCGGTGTCGGCGCAGGAACCGCGCCGCCTCAAGGCCTTGCTCGCCGAAGTCCGCCTTTGCGAAGGCCTCTAGCGCCTGCCAGCCGTCCTCCTGGAGAGCCTCCTGGGGGTGGAGCGCGGGGGCCGGTTCGGGAGCGGGGGAGGCCGCTGAGATCAGCGGAGCCAGGTGAAGGAGGGCGAGGAGCATCGCCGGAGCCTATCAGCCTCGACCGGATCTGAGGGGTGGGAGCAGGGGGAGCGGCTCGCCCGGTGGCGTCCGCCGGGACCCCGGTCGGATGGTCCAGGAAGCCTCCCTCGGTCCATCGGGACAACCGACAGCATGGACAACGGGTTTCACCGCAGCGCTCCCCTGTGGGATCGCTGCGGCGCGTGTGGGACCGGTCTGGTTCAGACCGAGTCGCTCAGAAGGCGTTCCGCTGCGCGGGCCAGACGATCGCGGTCGAAGAGAGTGCCGTCCTCGACGGCAGCTCGAAGCTGGGCGAGCCGCTCGCTGCGGCCGCTGCTTGCTTCATCGACGAAGTTCTTCGCACCTTCGGACAGCTCGATGGAGTCCAGGCTCTTGCCCAGCTGCTCGGTCTGCTCTTGGCGGTCTTCTACGCTTTTTCTGACCCGGTCAACGGTCTCTTGGAGCTCCGCGTTCCGCGACTCCGTTACCTGCCGGATGTCGGCATAACGGTTCGCGGGCGGGAGGTCGCCCTGGTTGTTGTTCCTGAGTTCCATGGTGTCCCCTCCTTGGAGGGCGCTCGCTGGGCGAGCAGTGAACCGACCTCACGGTCGGGCTGATGGACGGCCTTCTTTGTGGCACGAAGAAGATTCCGCCAGGGGGTTGATCGGAATCTGACGGCTGAGCTTGAGAACCAATGCTCAAAAAGCTCCGGCGCGCGTCTCGACCATGCGTGGAGGCATCCGCGGGGGCCCGTCGGTGTCTCAGGCTCGGAGCGGCGTCTGGGCGATCGGGTGGCTCAGATCGGACCGTTGCGCCGTTCTCCCAGGGGCGGCGGATCCGGATTGGAGACATCTACGTTGTTCGTCCCGGCTGGGCTTCAACCCGCGATGGGTTCGAGCCGATCTCTCACCTACGGCCAAGACGGTCGAATGAGACATGCAGAAGAGTCAGGAGCAGAGCTTCTTCGGGTGCGCCGATGCCACCGCGATCCTGGATGTCGTGTCCGAGGAATTCGCCGACACGATCGGCCTCGTGATGCCCTTCTCCCTCGAGGAACCGCTCGTCCTCGACTCTTCCCACCCCGGTCTCCCCGGCGCTGAAGACGAGGTCAGGGTGGCCTTCAAGCTTGGCTTTCGGACTTCGATGGGCACCCGGGCTGGCTTTATTCAGGTGCCGCTCGAGTACGCGTTGATCCTCTCGGGTGGGCTTCAGACGCTGCCAGCCGATGAGATCCGGGCGATGAGCGCGAGGAAGGCCCCGAACGAAGAGGACAAGGCGGCGATCCACGAGAGCGGAAAGATCCTCGGGTGCGCCATCGCCCGTCGATTCAAGGCGCAGTTCGGCCGCGAGAACGAGGTCATCTTCGCGGGGTGTCAGGGTCTGGGGCCGGGCGAGGTGCCCACCCTCCCGGGCTACGGGGGAGAGTCGTTCACCGTGCGCTGGCAGCAGGCCGGCTTCCCGGGCTTCGATCTCTTCGAGCTGCTGATCGCGATCCCTCGCTGAGGGCCTGGGGCTTCCTGGCTGGGAGCGCCTCTATTCGGGGAGGTCGAGAGCGAGCGGGCCCGCCGGGTTGTGCGGTCGCCGGGTGCGACACACACTGGCACGCATGGCTCTCTGCTCTCACTTGGCCGCTCCCGGCCTCCTGCTGACCCTCTTGTCAGCCGCTGCCGCCGCCGCTGCCCCGACGACTGCGCTACTCCAAGACGCGCCACTCCAGGGCGCGCAGGATGGCCGCTCCTCTGAGGCGGACTATGTGATCCGTGCTCGGGTCGATGACGCCGAGGTGACAGACCTGGACGACGGGGTCCAGAAGCAGCTCAGCGGCTCCATGAGCGTCACCTGGCGAAACGGCTCCGGTGAGGAGGTGAGCGACCTGTGGTTCCACCTCTACCTCAACGCGTTCGCCAATAACCGGAGCCTCCACATGACGGAGGCCCAGGGGCGGCTCAAGGGGACCAAGGTCGACAGCGGGTTCGGTTGGCAGGAGATCCGGTCCTTGAAGGTCGGAGGCGTGGACCTGACGGACACCGTGACCTTCCGTGTCCCCGACTCGCGGGCGCCGCTGGACCGGACCCTGTTCAGCGTGGACCTGCCTGAGCCCGTGCCGGCGGGCGGCGAGGTGACCGTGGAGATCGAGTGGGACTCCCGTCTCCCGCGCGTCCGGCGGCGGACGGGGACCAAGGGCAACTTCATCTTCCTCAGCCACTGGTTCCCCAAGCTCGCGGTCTACGAGGGGGGCCGCGGCTGGAGGGCGCATCCGTTCTACATGAACACCGAGTTCTACGCGGACTACGGGACGTATGACGTGACCCTCGACCTGCCGGAGGAGTACACCGGTAAGGTCGCGGCCTCAGGCAAGCAGGTCTCGGCCGAGGCGCTGCCTGACAGCCGGTACGCGGTGCGCTACATCGCGCCCGCGCTCGAGGACCAGGCCTTCGACGACCCCGTGGCTGCCCGCGGGTCCGGGCTCGCGCCCCGCGTCCACGGCTTCGCGTGGACCGCCGACCCCGAGTACATCGTCTACGAGCGGAGCTTCGTGTGGAACGAGTGGGCGAGTCGCCACGAGGCGGAGGTGAACGAGGTGGCGAACGCCCTCGGGATGGAGCCCGCCGCCCTCGCAGGTCCAGAGGTCCTGGTGCGCGTCATGGTGCACCCCGAGCACGCGTCACAGGCCGAGCGGCATTGGCGAGCGACCTGCGCGACGCTCTTCTATTACGGGCTCTGGTACGGGCCCTACCCCTACTCCGAGCTGACGGCGGTCGACCCCGCATGGGGCGCCCGGGCAGCGGGGGGGATGGAGTACCCGACCATCTTCACCTGCGGCTCCCGGATGCTCACCCGGCCGCGTATGTACACCCCGGAGTCGGTGACGGTGCACGAGGCCGGCCACCAGTTCTGGTACGGGCTGGTCGGCAACAACGAGCCGGAGGCCGCCTGGCTGGATGAGGGCTTCAACTCGTTCAGCGACAGCGAGACCCTGTTCCGTGAGTACGGCGCGCGGCGCGCGGCCTCGACCTACAGCGGCCTCCCCATGTGGGGGATCGCACCTTCGGCGGCCCCGGGGTCCCGTTCCCTGGAGGGGACGGTCTCGCTGCAGAGCGTCGCCTTCCCCAACCCGATTCGACTCGGCCTCGATCGGCTGGACGTGAGCGTCTCGAAGGGCCTCCAGTGGCTGGTTCCGAGTCAGATTCAGGCCCGCCCGCTGACGGCCTCGCCGTTCGTGAAGTTCTGGCGCGACCAGCCGCAGCTCACCTTCGTGGAGCAAGACTCCGACCCCCGCTGGGGCGACCGGTCGAGCTATCTGCGGGACCCCGAGTCGGACCCCATCGAGCGCAACGTCTGGGACTACGTCGACCGCACCAGCTATAGCACCAACAGCTACCCGCACACCGCCGTGGCGCTCCGCTCGCTCCAGGCGCTCGTGGGGCGAGACGCCTTCCTGCGCGGCATGCGCAAGTTCGCGCAGGACTGGCGGTATCGGCACCCCTACCCGGAGGACTTCTATCTCGCCTTCCAGGAGGGTGCGGACGCGGATATCCAGTGGTACTTCGAGGACGTCTTCCGCTCGACAAAGACCGTGGATTGGAGCTGCCAGGTCGCCCAGACGCGGGACCCGAAGTCGGCGGGCTGGTTCCGATGCGAGGACGGCTCATGGACGTCCGATTGCTCCCCCGAGGCCCTGGCGAGCGCGGCCGAGGCTGCGGCTGACGAGGCCGAAGCCGACGTCGCCGCCGAGGAGCCCGAGAAGGCCAAGCGCCCCTGGATCCCGGACATCGTCCTTCGGCGGCGCGGTGACCTTGTGCTGCCCGTGAAGGTGCAGGTCACCTACGAGGACGGCGGCAAGGTCGACTTCGAGTGGACCCGTGAGATGCAGGGAGAGAAGAACTGGTGGCGGCTGCCCATGGCGGCCGACGCGCGCAAGGTCACCTCGGTGGTGATCGACCCCGAGCGGCTCTGGTTCCTCGATCGCAACATGACGGACAACCAGTGGTTCGCTGAACGCGACAAGCTCGCGCCCTCGAGGTGGGGCGAGCGGGCGGCCGCGCGGGCGGTGAACGTCCTCCAGTGGTTCATGGCGGTGGGGGGCTGATCCGATGCCGAACTTCGACGAGAACATCGACCACGACAACCACAGCCGACCGGACTGGCGGTTGTTCCTGCGGGGCTTCCGAGCCGCGTTCTTCCGGACCAAGCTGTGGATCTGCACCTGGCTGGTGCTGCTGCTGCTGAGCCTCGTCCCGGCCTTCCAGACGGCGGCCTTCTTCCAGGGCGCCGTCGGGAGCCGCTACCCCTCCGCTGAGCTGGCCCGAGACCTGCACTCGAGCATGGGCGCGCCGTCCATGGGCCTCGGCGCGGTCTTCCGCCAGGATCACGCTGAGGGGCTGGCTCAGCTCAACAGCAGCGTGTCCAGCGGTGGCGCCGTGCTGGCGCTCATCGCGCTGCTCTTCGGCGTCTTCGCCGCAGGAGGCTGGCTGCAGGTGACCTTCGAGCAGCCGGAGCGCCAGACCCTGCGCCGGTTCGGCTTCGGCGGGGCGCGCTACTTCGGCCGCATGTTGCGCGTCGCGCTCCTGACCCTCGGGGCGCTCGCCCTTGTCCACTGGGTGCTCTACGGCGACCCCTGGAAGCGGCTCGTCCTGGGCTGGATCATGGACGTCCCCGCGAGCGACTGGGGCAAGCTCGAGTCCCTGGAGTCCGAGCAGACGGTCGTGCAGCTCGGTTGGCTGCAGGACGGCCTCGCGGCGGTCGGGTTCATGAAGGTCATGGCCTGGGCCATCTACATCCGCACGCGGCTGGTCCTCCGGGACAGCCGCTCGGTCCTCGTCGCGGCGTTCGCGACCTGGTGGATGATGGTCAAGCACCCCATTCAGACCATGCGGCCGCTGGCGCTCCTGCTGCTCCTCGAGGCGATCTTCGTCGTCGGGGTGCTGGGGTGGTGGCACGGGAGGCTCGAGGTCGGCTTTGACGCCGATCCGACCTACTGGCGCCTGGCAGCCATCGGGGGTGTGGGGCAGCTCGCCATCGTCTGGCGCCAGATCACACGCGGCGCCTATTACCACTGCGCGGGTCGCGTCAGCCAGGCGCTCGTCGCGCCCACGGACGCCCACCCGGACCCCTGGTCGGGGACGATCGGTGGCCCTGGCGGGCCCCAGTATCCGGTCAACGACGACGGGTACCACGTCTCCGTCTAGGGCGTCAGCCCGCGGGCCCGGCCGGGCGGTTCCTCCTCAGGAACCGTCCCGGGCGCCCTCGAACGCGGGCTCCGGCTGGGAGGGCACCGGAGCCTCCACCGCCGCCCGCCAGCGCGTCAGCTCGGCGTACATCGCCGCGGCCCGCTCGGGCTGGCTTCCGGCGAGGTCGGTACCCTCGAGCGGGTCCGCCTCGAGGTCATAGAGCTCGAGCCGTGGAGCGTCGACGGAGCCCGGGTGGAAGAACTCGATGAGCTTCCAGTTCTCGGATCGGAGGATGCTCCCGGGCGTGGTGCGGAAGTGCGCGAAGCGGTCGCTCTTGCCCTGCAGGTAGCAGGGGAAGTGCCAGAAGAGCGGCCGCGTGGCGGGCGCGGTCTGCTCGGTCAACAGGTCGGTGAGGTCGACGCCATCCAGCGTCACGTCGGCTCTCGGCGTGGCGCCAGCCAGCGCGACCAATGTCGGGAGCAGGTCGACGTGATGGACCGGAGCGTGGGCGACACCGGGGGCGACGTGGCCCGGCCAGCGCACGATCCAGGGGACCCGGATGCCCCCCTCGTCGAGGGTGCCCTTGTACCCCCGGAGAATGTCACGGTTCGTCACTGGCATGTGACCGCCGTTATCGGAGGTGAAGATCACGACCGTGTCCTCGGCGAGGTCTGCCTCCTCGAGGGCGGCGAGGAGGCGCCCCACCTCGTGGTCGAGGGCCTCCACCATGGCCGCGTACTTGGCGCCCTTCACGCCCGCGGCGCGCCGCTCGGCGACCCGCTCGGGCGGCGCCTGCAGCGGAGTGTGCACCGAGTAATAGGCGAGGTGCATCAGGAAGGGCGGCTCCAGCTGGCCGATCAGTTGGATCGCCTCGTCGGTGAGCCGCGTCGTCAGGTACTCCCCTTCGGGCCCGTCCTCGAGGTCCGCGTTCTTGTAGGGCGAGAAGTAGCTCTTGGGGTGGCCGGCCTTGTTGCCGGCAACGTTGACGTCGTAGCCCTGGGTCGTCGGGTCGGGTCCGAGGTGCCACTTGCCGAGGTGCGCGGAGGTGTAGCCCGCAGGGCCGAGGTGCTCGGCGAGGGTGACCTCCGCGTCCGCCAGCGTCACGGTGTTGGGGACGGGGACGAGCTCTCGCTGCGGGGGCTTGCCGCGGGCTGCGGTCCCCACGGTGTAGACGCCGTGGCGCGGCGTGGTGCGGCCGGTCTGCAGGCAGGCACGGCTCGGGGCGCAGTTGGGCGCGGCGGCGTAGCCGTTGGTCAGGACCAGGCCCTCGGAGGCGAGCCGCGAGATGTTGGGCGTTCGGTGCGCGTCCCGGCCGCCGATGCCCGAGAGCTCGGCTCCGAGGTCGCCGTATCCCAGGTCGTCCACGAGGACGATCAGAAAGTTGGGCGGTGCCCCTTCGGGCTCGGGTGCGGCGACGGGGTCGGACTGGGGCGCGAAGGCGAGGCTGAGCAGGAGAGTAGAGAGCATCTCGAACCCATGTTAAGGAGGCGACCGGGATGCCGTGGACTCAGCCGAGGGTTCGGGTGACGTACTCCGCGAGGGCCGTCCGGACCTCATCGCTGGCCCAGAGGGCGCTGGCCTCCGCGCACGCCGCGGGGTCGAGGCCTGGCCCGCGGAGGACCTGGCGGGTCCGCCGCTTGGTGAACGCAAAGCTCGACGGGGGGATCGCGGCGAGCCGGCGGGCCGTCTCGATGGCTCGCTCCTCGAGCTCCTCAGGGGCGACCAGCTCGTCGATGAAGCCGAGCTCCAGGGCGTCCTCCATGGGGTGAACGGCGGCGTCCAGGAGGACTCGCTGGAGGTTCCTCGGGCCGACCGAGAAGCGCACGAGCTCGATGGCGAGGGGCGGGAAGGGGACGCCGACGGCCAGCTCCGGGACGCCCACGCGTCCCTTGCCGCGAGCGCCGAGGCGTCGGTCGCCACAGCAGGCGACGAGGCATCCGCCCGCGATCGCGTGGCCGTTGCACGCCGTCACCAGGGGGCGGTCACTGAAGAGGAGCCGGGAGATCGCTCGGTCGAGCGCCGGGAGGAAGGCCTCGATGTACTCGACGCCGCCGTCCACGATGCGCTTGAGGTCGACCCCTGCCGAGAAGATGCTCCCTGTGCCGGTCAAGACGCAGGCTCGCGCGTCGCTGGCCTCGAACTCGTCCATGGCGCTGCAGATTTCGTCCAGGAGCTCGAGGTCGAGGGCGCTCGCTTTGCCGTGCGCGAGGCGGAGCAGGAGCACCTCTCCGTGGTGTTGACGTTCGATCATGCCCAAGAGCCTAGCCAGCAGTGGTCGAGGTGAAGAACCTCCGCCTGCTCAGGTCCCGGATCCGGGTTTCTCCGGAGTTCTATGGGGAAATGGATGGAGTTCTGGAGGGTCCCCGCCGAGAGTTCCTGTCGAGAGCAGTGTCTCTCACGCCGCGATTCGCGCCCCCAGGGGCGCCCCGACGCGGTTCATGTCATCGGGCCGCGCAGCAAAAGCGGTCCCGGCGCCCGACAGGATTTCCGGTCCAGACCCATGGGGTCTTGACCCGTATCGCGCCGCTTCAAACCACCGCTTTCTCCCGCGCTGTCGTTGGGATCAGCACACGCGTCGCCAGCAACGGCGGGCGCGTCCCCACGAATTTTCATGACGAAGGACTCCACCAGTCCGCGCCGTCGACGTCGTTCACGTCGCGGCGGCCGCCCCTCGACCACCCAGAGCTCCGCCGAGGAGCAACGCCCGTCCCACGAATCGCGCACGGAGGCGCCCGCCAGGGATGACGCCGATCGCGAGCGCGTTGTCCGGCCCGTCGACCGCTCCAACGAGCAGCCCGCGACTGGCGGCAAGCGCGACGAGTTCAAGACCTTCGGCCTCGACGCGCAGGTCCTGCGGGGGATCCAGGAGCTGGGCTTCACCGAAGCCAGGCCGATCCAACGCAAGGCCATCCCCGCGGTACTCGAAGGCCGGGACGTCCTCGGGCTGGCGCAGACCGGAACCGGTAAGACCGCGGCCTTCGCGCTGCCGATCCTCGAGCACCTGCGCGGGGGCGGCGGTCAGCGTCGCGGACCGCGTGCGCTCGTGATCGCGCCGACGCGGGAGCTCGCGCTCCAGATCCACGAGGAGTTCTCCAGCCTCGGCAAGTTCACCCGCGTGCGCTCCACGACCGTCTTCGGCGGCGTCCCGCAGAACTCGCAGGTGCGCGCACTGAAGGCGCGTCCCGAGGTGGTTGTCGCCTGTCCAGGCCGTCTCCTGGACCTCGCAGGGCAGCGCGTGATCGACCTACGGGACGTGGAGGTCCTCGTCCTTGACGAGGCCGACCACATGTTCGACATGGGCTTCCTGCCCAACGTTCGGCAGATCCTCCGGCTGCTCCCCGAGCGCCGCCAGAACCTGCTCTTCTCGGCCACGATGCCGAAGGAGATCCGCCACCTGGCGGACGAGGTCCTGAACCGACCGACCGTGATCGAGCTGGCCCACAGCCGCCCGGCGGACACCATCGAGCACGCGCTCTACGAGTGCGCGCAGCCGCGCCGACTGGACCTCCTCGAGGAGATCCTCGGGGGGCCGGACTTCCGGTCCGCGATCGTCTTCCTGCGGACGAAGCACCGGGCGCGCAAGATCGCCCGTCAGCTCGACGCTCACGGTCACCGCGCGATCGCCCTCCAGGGCAACATGTCCCAGAACCAGCGCGTCCGCGCGATGGAGGGCTTCCGCCGCGGGGACTACGACGTGCTCGTCGCGACCGACATCGCGGCCCGCGGCATTGATGTGGCGGACGTGAGCCACGTGGTGAACTTCGACGTTCCGAACACGCCGGAGGCGTACACCCACCGCATCGGCCGGACCGGGCGATCCAAGAAGCAGGGCAAGGCCTTCACCTTCTTCGCGCGGGAAGACGGCGATCAGGTGCGGGCGATCGAGCGACACCTCGGCAGCAAGATCCCGCGCAAGGCGCTCGAGGGCTTTGACCCGGGCGACGTGAATGCCATGCCGGTGCCGGCGGCGACCGGCGGGCGAGGGGGCGGTCGAGGCGGCGGAGGCGGCCGAGGCGGCCGCGGTC
>CBFHHK010000005.1:0-28624 GCA_965655435.1 Planctomycetota bacterium
CGCGTAGAAGAGATCGTCGCCGTCACCGTCCGTCGCGCCGAGGCTGCTCGCGCCGTCGCTGCCGTCCTGGATCGTGATGGCCCAGTTGAAGGCCTCCATATCACCGCGGATCGCGAGGCCCTGCTGGCGACCAGCAAAGGACGCGGCGTTCACCGAGCGATCGGAAAAGAACAGGTTCCCCGCGTCGATCTGGCTCTCCGCGAGCACGAAGCCGCGGAACTGCCCCATCCGGGCGTCAATGGCGTCGCCGAAGCCGACGTCAACGTAGGCGTCGAGCAAGTTGCCCGTCGCGAAGTCGTTCTCGAGGCGGTAGCCGACACCAGCAGCGGTAGTGCCAGTCGCGAAGAGACGAGCGTTGTACAGCTGGAAGCCACCGAGGTCGTTCGTGCCGGTCGAGGTGGTGACCTGCTGATCGCTCGAGGACGCGTAGAACGTGCGGACAAGGCCGCCGATGGTCATGCCGCCGCCCTCCATATCCTGGAGGTTGGCCGAGAGGGCCTGGACGTCGTTGTCGAGTTGGTCCCAGTCGCTGTTGTTAGCGACCGCGGTACCGCAGGTCAGGGTCAGCGCGCAGGCGCTGAAGACGAGCTTCTTCATGGGATTGCCACCTGCGAGGTGGTTGGCGGACTGCCGAGAGAGCAAAGGGGTGGTTGGGTTGGTGAGACGCATCAGGCATCGAACAGTTGCCGCCTGGCAGGCACTCACAGCTAGAACTTCTTTCGAAGTACGGTCGTCATCGGCGGGGTCGTCGAGACCTCGGACTCATTTTGTGACGAATCGGAATTGAATGTGGACCCCCTCAGGAGCAAACCGCCGACGGGAATGCCCCTCCACCCCCACTCGCGGCCTTGGGAAGATGACCTTCGCCCAATCCGCGCGCTCTATCAGGCGGCCAGGAAAAGCGAAGAAACCGCCAAGATCTGGCGCGAAGTGACTCCGCGGACCGCGGCCCCTGGCACCACGCGGCGCGTGCATCTTGTCAGCCCTGAGGTGGAATGAGCGTCAGGCGGGAGCCTGCTCGCTCCACACGCCAGACCTGCTCGGGTTGCTCCTGCCCAGAGAGCTTGAGGTCCCATTCCCCTTCACCGACCGGGACCAGTTGAGCATTCCCCTCGCCCAGGACGGCTCCATCGTTCGCGAGCTCCATCGAGCCCATGAACCGAGCCTGGTCGCCCCTCATCTCGTAGACGTGCACCACGTGGGACGAGAAGGCCCAGCCAGCGCTCGCGCGGAGTTCGAGCCGGGTCGCCCCGAGGTCAAAGGACTGAAAGGCCTCCACGCTGCCCCTCTCGCCGCAGCCCGCGAGCGATGTCACAAGAAGGATCGCAGCACCAAGAGATCTCATCAGCTCCAGTATCGGGCCGTGAAGCCGGCTCGGCCCAAGGAATCTCGGTGGGACCCCAGCGGGCACCATGATCGACGGCGTCCGGCTGAGGATCAAACAACGAAGAGAGCCCCGCGCAGGATGCGCGGGGCTCTCTTCGTTGGTCCAGGAAAGGGCCGGCCCCGGAGAGCCCGCCCGATCCTTCCGGATCAGAAGGCGGCGTTGAAGCCGACCCGGATCAGGTCCGTGTCAGCCGTGTCGTTGCCGACCGACGTCCAGTTGATGATGTACTTCATCGCGTGGCCGTCGACGTAGTAGTTGGCGCCGATGTCCATGACGTCGGTGCTGCCCGAGTCGTCGAGGTCCTGGTAGCGAATACCAAGCTCCCAGCTCTCGTTCAGCGCGAAGGTACCCATGAGCGACCAGGGGGAGGTGTCTCCCTCGGTGGCGGCCGTCACGTAGGCGGCCTGCGTAAGCATCACGTGCGCTTCGTTCACGTCGAAGTTCGAGCCGACGCCACTGTCGTCACGGGAGACGAAGTTGGCCGAGAGGCTGAACTGGCTCGACTGAGCGCTCGCCTCGAGGGCAAAGCCGCCGCCGTCGGCAGCGCCGCCGTCGTCGTAGTAGGAGATGCCAGCCGAGGCGGTCATCTCATCACCGGCGCCGTAGGCGCCCTCGATCATGCTGGTGCCCTCGCCCATGAAGTTCATGCCGGCGTGGAGCGCGTAGAAGAGGTCGTCGCCGTCACCGTCCGTCGCGCCGACGCTGCTCGCGCCGTCGCTGCCGTCCTGGATCGTGACCGCCCAGTTGAAGGCGTCCATGTCGCCCGAGACCGCGAGGCCCTGCTGACGACCCGCGAAGGAAGCAGCGTTGACCGAGCGATCGATGAAGAACAGGTTGCCGGAGTCAATCTGGCTCTCGGCGAGGACGTAGCCGCGGAACTGGCCGAGGCGGAGGTCGATGGCGTCGCCAGCGGAGATGTCGATGTACGCGTCGAGCAGGTTGCCCGTCGCGAAGTCGTTCTCGAGGCGGTAGCCGACGCCGGCGGCAGTGGTGCCGTAGGCGAAGAGGCGAGCGTTGAGGAGCTGGAAGCCGCCGAGGTCGTTACCGCCCGTCACGGTGATATCGCCGGAGGAGGCGTACGCCGCACGGATACGGCCGCCGATCGTCATGCCGCCCTCCATGTCCTGGAGGTTGGCCGAGAGGGCCTGGACGTCGTTGTCGAGTTGGTCCCAGTCGCTGTTGTTAGCGACCGCGGTACCGCAGGTCAGGGTGAGCGCGCAGGCGCTGAAGATGAGCTTCTTCATGGGATTGCCACCGGTGAGGTGGTTGGGGGACTGCCGAGAAAGCAAAGGGAGTGGTATCGAGGCGCAGAGGTTGCCGCGGCGAACTTGAGCCGTCGACCTGGCACGCATGAAATCGCTTCAGGGAAGCAGGGGAGACATCGGTGTGACCCCAGAAGACCCGGACCGATTTCAGCGCAAATCTCAGCCTTGTGCAGATGGTCTAAGGCCGCGCCTCCCATTTCCATGCCTCCAGGCGTGTTTTTTGAGCCGACCAGATGAAGTTCGCTTCATGGCCGCTGGGCAAATCAGTCGTCCGATCCGCCTGAGCGTCGGTCCTTCTTGATCTGGCCTCGAGCGCGCTTCTTGTCCAGACGGCGCCTTTGGGACCCCCGGGTGGGCTTGGTTGCCCGCCTAGCCTTGCGAATCAGGAGGCCATCTGCCACGAGTCCCGCCAACCGCTCCCTGCACACCTCAAGATTCTGGTGCTGCGAGCGCCGGGCGCTCGATCGGACCACAAGGGCCTTCTTCTCACCGACCAGTCGGGGGCCCAGCGCCGCGACGAGGCGCGCCTTCTCTGTATTACTTAGCGCGGTCGACGACCCGACCTCGAAGCGAATCTCCACGGCCGTCTCCACCTTGTTCACGTGCTGACCTCCCGGACCGCCGGCCCGCATCGTCCGCACCGCTAACTCCGCTGCCGGGATCACGACCCGCTCGTTCACCGGTAGCGGGTCCATCCCTCAGGCCCCAGAGAGCCGCCGCAGCGCGGCCCAGGTGAAGATGCCTGTGCGGTGGCCATCACTGAAGGTCACCGAGAGGGCGTAGTGACCCACCAGCTCCACCGCGGACTGCGTGAGCCCCTCTGGCACGGTCTGGGGGTCCAGGAGCGCCGCGCCCGTGAATTCGTCCACGCAGCGCGCGCAGGGACAGCCGAGGCGCAGGGAGCGGGCGGAGACGGAACTTGTGGAGCCATCCGGCCACTCGAAGCCGATGCGATCTGGCTCGCGCCGCAGGATCTTCACCGGGGGTTCGACCCGCTCCGGACGGCTGGGATGGGGTTGGCCCGCTTCGTCCGTCATTCGACTCATCCGACGTGGCTTGACCACAGGCGGTCGTAAGTGGTGGCGAGGACCGGATTTGAACCGGTGACCCCTTGATTTTCAATCAAGTGCTCTACCAACTGAGCTACCTCGCCTCGCACTCCCTTTCGGGGCTGGAATTCTCCGTCAGGGCGGGACGGTCGTCAACGCAAAGCCCCCCCCTTTCTGAACGGTCTCCTCCGCGAGGCCATCTTTCTCGTCCGCACCTGAGGGACGGGAGGCTCATGGGGGACCTGACGTCAGGGCCCCCATGAGGCGTCTGCTCCGTCAGGCCGAGCGGATCTACCTTGAATCACCCCCCCTGGGCCTGCTCAGTTGGGGTCATGGACACCCTCAGGACACCCTCCTGGAGACGGGGGGATGGGACTCGCCCCCCCGCGGAGCTTGCCTCGCCCCACGACGGCCCTCCCTCTTCTCGACAGGAGGGCCTGCCGGGACACTCGGCGTCGGCCCCACAACCAACGGATACCCGGCGGTCAGCCGAGACCCAAGAGGCGCCCTCGGCTGAGCAACCGCCCGAGTCCCCCATCGAGCCCCCTACCGGGCAACCGCGTCGACAACCGCGTCGACAACCGGGGCGACAACCCACCCAACCACCCGCTGCGGCGGACCTCGAGGCTCCCCCCGCGCCCGGGAACGTGGTGAGCGGCACCGGGATCCCACTCGCCGCCGCCGCCGCCATCGAAGGCGTCCCCTCGGTCCAGGCGCTCCGGAAGCGGATCAAGAAGGGCACCCTGAAGAGCGTGCGGGTCGTGCACCGAGACTCCATCGTGGTCGGCGTTGAGCTCGAGGAACTCGCGAGACGATACCCCGCTGCTTTCGAACGGGAACCAGCGACCACAGACGACCACCCCTGCCAACCCAAGCAACCCGGCCAACCCGAGCAACCCGCGGGGATCGCGGGGCAACCCGGGGGCGCCAGCGAACAACCCGGTGGCGCCGAGGAGCCACGGAGCAACCCGCCCGAGGGGGCGACGAGGCGGCCCTCCACCCCGGCTCCCGACCCGTCGGTTGCCCCGAACGAACAACCCGAGGCCCCCCATTCCAAGCAACCGGAGTCAAGGGGTTCCCAGGAGCTCCAGACCGTCGACGTGGCGATCCAGGGCTGGCGCGAGGCCAGAGAGGCCCTCGAGACGGGCCGGAGGGAGCACCGAGAGGAGATCATCCGGACGGTCGCGTCATACGAGCAGCGACTTCAGGCCGTGAACCGAGAGAGAGAGCAGGCGCTTGAGCTTCATGGGGTGCGTGAGGCGCGAGCGGTCCGCTGGGGCCGGGCCGCCGCCGGCGCCCTTGTCGCCACTCTGGCCATGGGCCTCTGGCTCACGGACCAGGCGGGCGAGCGCCTTGCTACCGAGCGGTTCGAGGCGGGGACCATGACCCAGCAGGGCCGATTCCTCGCCGAGGAGAACACGGCCCTTGAGCAGGCCATGGAGGCTCAGGGCGCTGCGCTCAGCACGGCCAGGGAGGCCCTGGACGAGGCTGAGGCCAGGGCGGAAGCCCTCCGCGCGGAGCGAGGGACCCTGGAGCAGGAACTTCAGGCGGTCCTCGCGGAGCGGGAACGCGCCCGGGAAGCGACCCGCGCCGCGCTCAGGGCCATGGGGTCCCGCTGAGCCGACCCTCCCGCTCCGCCCGACCTGAGCGGGGGCTCCTGGGAACCAAGGAGCACCGCCAGTCTCGGGATCTCCGCGGCCCATGGGGCCCTCCAGCGCTGGGGACCCTGGGATGCCATGGGCGCTGGGGCGGAGCCACCGTGGAGCCCCACCGTGGAGCCCCACCGAGAAGCCACCGTGGAGCAGCCGTGGAGCCAGGCGTGCCCCCAAGCACGTATCGAGGTCGGGGGCGGCACTTCTGGGCCGCCGAACCGAGCGCGAGGCTCCGCCCGCTTGCAGTTCGAGGCAGAGCGGGACGAGCCCCCAGGCGAGGCGCCGGGCGCCGAAGAGCCGCCTTGGGGGCCGTCGCGGGGGCCGTCGCGGGGGCCGAGGCCGGTGACGAGGGGCGCCAGCCCCCCGCTCAGCTCCGGGACAGGACCGCCCGCGCGCGCTCCACGTCCGCGCTGATCGCTGACTGCAGCTCGTCGAGGCTCCCGAACTTCACCTCCGCCCTCAGCCGCTCCGCGAACTCGAGCTCGATGCGCTGGCCGTACAGGTCGCCGTCGAAGTCGAGCAGGTGAACCTCAACGAGGGGCCCGGCCCCTTCGGTCGCCACCGTGGGGCGCCGGCCGATGTTGGCGACGGCGTCGAAGCTCCCCACCCGCTCGCGCGGGTCGGGGGCGCCGCCCTCCGACGGAGGCGGGACCACGTGAGCCCGACAGGCATAGACGCCCTCCGGAGGCCGCAACTCGTGGAGGAGGTCGAGGTTGGCGGTCGGGAACCCGAGGCGCCGGCCCAGCGCCTCTCCCTGCACGACCTCCCCGTAGATGGTGACCGGTCGGCCGAGCATCCGGCTCGCGCCGGCCAGATCGCCGAGCTCCACGGATTCGCGGATCACGGTGCTCGAGACCGCGCGCTGGCCCACCATGACCTTCGGCGCCATCTCGACGTCGTGGCCGCGGGCCTCCAGGGAGGCTGGACCGCCCTGGCGGTCCTTCCCGAACTTGCTGTCGAAGCCCAGCACGAAGCCCCTCGTGCCCAGCCCCCGCTCGAGGATGCGCTCGCTGAAGTCCTCCGCGGTCGTGTTGCGGAGCTCCTCATCGAAGGTCAGCACCACCACATGGCGGATCCCCGCTCGCCACAGGAGCGCGAGCTTGTGCTCCAGGGTCGTGAGGGTTCGGGGTGCCCGGCCCAGCAGCACCGCCTTGGGGTGCTGTGCGAAGGTCACCACCGTGGGCTCCGCGCCGAGCGCATCCGCCCGCGCCACGTTGGCGCCGAGGATCGACTGGTGGCCCAGGTGGACCCCATCGAAGACCCCCACGCTGGTCACCGCTCCACGGGCGCCAGGCTCCAGGTCCTCGACGGATCGGCTGACTCGGAGGCGGTGGGGCACGGCTCAGGAGCGATCGGCGCGGTACTGCGCCTTCAGGTCCTCGACCGCCGCGCGGTTGCGCATCTTGTCGCTCGGCGTCATCCGGTCCACGAGCAGCACGCCCTGAAGGTGGTCGTACTCGTGCTGGATGATCCGCGAGACGAACCCCTCGGCCTCCATCTCGAAGGCCTTGCCCTCCACGTCGTAGGCGTGGACCAGGCACCTGTCCGGACGGGTGACGTCACAATGGACCCCCGGCAAGGACAGGCAGCCCTCCTCGAAGCGGACCTTGTCGCCCTTGAGGGACTTGATCGTGGGGTTGATGAGCGCGAGGTTCCGATCCGGCTTCTCGATGTCCCCCTCGTCGTTGAGGACGAAGATCCTGCTGGAGAGCCCCACCTGGGGCGCCGCCAGGCCGACCCCGTGGCTCTCGAACATACGGGCGAACATTCCGTCCACGATGGACCTCAGGTCATCGCCAAAGGTGACGACCTCGTCGGCCTCCTTCCGGAGGACGGGATCGGGGAACAGGACGACTTCAAAGCTCCGGGGCTCGGACATGGTGCTCAACGAGGGAGGGTTGCCGCCGCTACGCGCCGCGGTATGCCCCTAAGATAGGTCCGTTCCCGTGCCGCTGGGCGGCTTTCGCATTCGATCCGTGGACTACTCAAAACACATCCAAAAGGCCGAAGAGGCCGCCCGACGTCGTAACTACGACTTCGCCATCGAGCTCTACCAGCAGATCCTGGAGATCGACGCTGACATCGGAGAGGCCCGATCCGGGCTCCGGAGCGCTCTGAAGGCGCGCCACGACACCAAGAAGTCGGGGCGCTTCATGAAGCTCGTGAAGGGCGCCAGCTCCCTCACCGCCGCCAAGGGCCTGGCCAAGGCGTCGAAGTTCGACGCCGCGGCCAAGGCCTGCGAGAGCTACCTGAAGGCGGCCCCGCTCGATGTGGAGGCCAACATGCTGCTCGGGACCTCACTCGAGTCAGCAGGCCACTTCCGGTCGGCCCTCGCCGTCTACGAGTTCATCGCCCAGATTGACCCGAAGAATGCCCAGGGGCTCAAGCGCGCCGGCGCGATGATGGCTCGCACCGGCGATCCGATGAAGGCGCTCGCGTTCTACGAACGGGCCCTCGAGGCGGACCCACGGGACCGCGACGCCCTCAAGGCTCGCAAGGACCTCGCCGCCGAGGCGGCCATCCAGAGTTCGAGGTTCGACAGCGTCGAGCACAGCCGTGAGCAGCTCGTGGACACGGAGCAGACCCGCGAGCTCGAGCAGAGCCGCCGCTTGCACCGCACCCCCGAGGAGCTCGAGGCCGACCGCGAGCGGCTCGAGTCCAAGTTCGCGGAGGACACCACCGACGTGGACGTCATGGTCCAGCTGGCCGAGGTCCACGAGAAGCTGCGCGACCCGGAGGCTGCGCTCGACGTTCTCGAGCGCGCGCTGTCGTACCGCAAGGGGGACCGCGACCTGGAGGAGCGGGTCGGCACCATGCGCGGCAAGGCCCTGAAGCGGGCCCTCGCCAAGGCCGACAAGCTCGGCGACCAGGAGAAGGCCGACCGAATCGAGACCAAGCTCAGGGCCCATGAGGTCGCCGAGATCCAGCGGCGCCTCGCGATCCACCCGGGCGACGCGGCCCTGAGGGTCCAGCTCGGCCAGGAACTCCTGCGTCAGGGTGACCCGGATGCGGCCGCCTCCGAGCTCCAGAAGGCCCTCTCAGACCCCAGGAAGGCCCTTGAGGCCCGTCTCTTGCTCGCAAAGTGCTTCGAGACCAAGGGATTCGGTGACCTCGCCGCCAACGAGTATGAGAAGGCCCTCGAGGGGATGGGGGAGAACGACCAGCGCCGGCGAGAGATCCTGTATAGTCTCGCCGCTCTTTCGGAAGAAGCAGGCGACCTCGAGCGAGCTCGAACGCTCTACACCCGTGTGTACGAGGTCGACGTGAGCTTCCGAGACGTTGCCAAGAAGATGGAGGAGCTGCGCTGAGCGCGCTGCCACCTCTGTCCACCGGCCCCGACGAGCCCCATCCAACGTCCCCGACAGGGGCCGCCCAGAACACCAAGCGCCACCCCGGCGCGAACTGAAATCAGATGCCCAACACCAAGCAAGCAAAGAAGCGCATGGTCACCGACGACGCCCGTCGTCTGGCCAACAAGACCGTCCGTACCTCCATGCGTTCGGCCGTCAAGAAGGTCCTGCAGTCCGACTCCGCCGACGAGGCGAAGGCCGGCATGACCGAGGCGTTCAAGCGCGTCGACAAGGCCGCCAAGAAGAACATCATTCATGACAACGCGGCTGCGCGGACGAAGTCCCAGCTCAGCCGTCACGTCGACAAGCTCGAGGGCTGAGCCCCCCGGGGCGGATCAGTTCCATGGGGCGCTTCGCGACCAGCAAGGATGCCTCCGACAAGTGGCTCCAACCCGTGGCCGTCCCCTCCAGCAAGGGCGGGGTCTTCGGCACGGTGATCGAGTTGCTCGAGGACCTGCCCGGGTGGGACGTCCAGTCCTGCGACGAGGAGACCTGCACCGTGCATGTCTCCAAGACCAACGGCTTCCTCGGCGGCACCTCGAAGATCTCGATCACGGTCTCGGGTCCGGACGGCATCCCCTCCTCGGAGACAAACGTCACCTCCGAGTCGGACGCGATGATCTCGCGGGACAAGTCCAACGTGTCGACCTTCTGCCGCAAGCTCTGGATGCGCGTCACCTGAGCGCGCGCAGCCCAGCCGCCCCCGCTCGGAGAGCCCCGGTCGACGTCCCCTGGACGCGCCGGGGCTTCTTCGTAGGGCCCCGACGAGCTCGGGCTTGGGAAGCGGGAGCGCGAGCCTGCGGCCAGGTCCGGACGCCAAGCCGTGCCCAAGGCGCCGAAGTCAGAGCCGAAGTCAGAGCCGAAGTCAGAGCCGAAGTCAGAGCCGAAGCCAGAGCCGAAGCCAGAGCCGAAGCCAGAGCCGAAGCCAGAGCCGAAGCCAGAGCCGAAGCCAGGGCCAGAGCCGGGACTGCACGCGGAGCTGAACCGGGGACCTCGCCGACTGCTCTCAGCCTGCCCCACGTTCGGCCCCCCGCCATCTCGCCGCCGATTCCTGGGCCCATTCGCCGCGCGTGACGATGGGATGGCCTAGGAATGGAGACCCAGCACCCGCGCAGCACACCGTGAAGACCCTCCTCGACCTCGAATTCCTGAACCGGTTCACCCGGGACCTCCCCGCGGACCCCGAGACCACCACGCGCCCGCGCGAGGTGACCGGGGCCCTGTACTCACGGGTCTCCCCCACGGCGGTCGCCGCCCCCCGGCTGATCGCTGGCTCCCGGGAGTGCGCCGCCCTCATCGGGCTTGAGCCGTCGGAGCTGGAGGGCGACGACTTCGCCCGCGTCTTCGGCGGCAACGCCCTGGTGCCGGGGATGGACCCCTTCGCCATGACCTACGGAGGTCACCAGTTCGGTCACTGGGCCGGCCAGCTCGGCGACGGCCGGGCGATCAACCTGGGGGAGATCCGCGGGCCGGAGGGGGCGGGCTGGACGCTCCAGCTCAAGGGGGCCGGCATGACCCCCTACTCACGCCGGGCCGACGGGCTCGCGGTGCTCCGCTCCTCCGTGCGCGAGTTCCTCTGCAGCGAGGCCATGTTTCACCTCGGGGTCCCGACCACGCGGGCGCTGAGCCTCGTCACCACCGGGGATCAGGTGATGCGGGACATGTTCTACGACGGCAACGCGAAGCTCGAGCCCGGCGCGATCGTCTGCCGGGTGGCGCGCTCCTTCGTCCGCTTCGGCAGCTTCGAGCTCCCGGCCTCGCGGGGCGACGAGGTCCTCCTGCGGTCGCTGGCAGACCACGTGATCCGTACCTCGTTCCCCGAGCTGAACGCCCCCCCTGAAGGGACCCCGATCCCGGCCGAGACCTACGTCGCCTGGGTCCGGGAGGTCGTGCGCACCACCGCCGTCATGGTCGCCCATTGGATGCGCGTCGGCTTCGTCCACGGCGTGATGAACACCGACAACATGTCGATCCTCGGGGAGACCATCGACTACGGCCCCTACGGCTGGCTGGAGGGCTATGACCCCGGGTGGACGCCGAACACCACCGACGCCCAGGGCAAGCGCTACCGCTTCGGCAACCAGCACCAGATCGCCCACTGGAACCTGACGCGCTTCGCCAGCGCCGTGGTGCCGCTGGTCGGGGACGTCGGGGCCCTGCAGGAGGCCGTGGACGGCTTCCAGGCCATCTACGCCGACGCATGGACCGGCATGCTGGCGTCGAAGCTCGGCCTGCCCGAGTTCGACCAGGAACGAGATGGTCCCCTCGCCGAGGAGCTCTTCAGGATCCTCGAGCTCCAGGAGACCGACATGACGATCTTCTTCCGAGAGCTGGCTGGTCCGCTCGAGGGGGACGCGGTCGCGGCGCTCGCGCGCGCCTCCTACGGCGACGGGTTCGACGGTGGCACGGTCACCGCGCTCGAGGCGTGGCTGGGATCCTATCGGAGCAGGCTCGAGGCGCTCGGGGTTGAGGACGGCCCGAGGCGCTCGCGCATGAACGGCGCGAACCCCCGCTACGTCCTGCGCAACTACCTCGCGCAGCTCGCCATCGACCGCGCCGCGAAGGGCGACCCGGCGGGCGTCACCGAGCTCCTCGAGGTCCTCCGGCGGCCGTACGAGGACCAGCCCGGACGGGATGAGTTCGCGGCCCGACGGCCCGAGTGGGCCCGCCACAGGGCCGGGTGCTCGATGCTCTCCTGCAGCTCCTGAGCCCTCGGCTCGCCGCCCCCCTCCCCCACGACCGCCGCGGCACACGCCCCCCCCTCGCCCTGGCGACGCCTTGGACCCGGGCCGTCGAGGACCGAGACTTCCGGAGCCGGGGGCCAGTGGAGCACCGAGCGCCTGAAGCGCGGCGTCGCTGGCGTGCTGAGCCGCTCGAGTAGCGGTCCCCCAAGGCGCTGTGTCTTCAAGGCGCCGTGTCTCCAAGTGATTTGCCGCTCAGATACGGGGGCTCCGAACCACTGGAGCGCTGGAGCGCCGGGGACCTGACCTGAAGCGCTGACGCGCCGGAGCTGGGCCCATGGGGAGCGCCGAGCCGCTGAGGCTCGTCGGGCCCGCGGCGCTCACCCGCTCAAGCTCTGATCGGCGATGGCGCCCAGGCCCATGGGGGTACGGGTGCCACGTCCGCGGGCTCCCCCGCGTCCCGCGCCCCGCCGGTCCGCCGATCCGCTCGTCCGCAGCGAGCGGGCCTGCCTCACATCATCGAGGCGGGGTCCACGTCGATGGCCATGCGCGGGCGCTGGGTCTGAAGATCCGCGAGGATCGCCCTCGCCCGGGAGAGCCCCTGCCCAGAGAGGGGCGCCTTCAACAACAGGTGCCAGCGGTGCCGGCCGCGGAGGAGCGCCATGGGAGCCGGGGCTGGGCCCAGCACGTCCACCTTGTGCTCACCGAGCGCCTCACGGAGGATCGCGGCGGCCCGGGCCGAGGCGTCCTTCACCCGCGCCTCCTCCTCGTCCTCCCACACCACCCTCAGCAGGCGCCGGTAGGGCGGGTAGCCCAGCTCGGAGCGCGCCCGGTCCTCCTCGAGGGCGAAGGACTCGAAGTCATGACGGGCCGCGTGCCGGATCGAGGGCTCCTCCACCGAGGTGGTCTGCACCACGATGTGACCCGGCAGGTCCGCCCGGCCCGCGCGCCCCGAGACCTGGCTCACCAGCTGGTAGGTGCGCTCGGCGGCGCGGAAGTCGGGCTGGTGCAGGGAGGCGTCCGCCGAGACGATGCCCACCAGGGTGACCTTCGGGAAGTCGAGGCCCTTGGCGATCATCTGGGTGCCCACCAGCACGTCCAGCTCGCCTCGCCCGAAGGCCGAGAGCGTCTCCTCGTAGTCCTCCCGCCGCATCATCGTGTCCGAGTCCATGCGCCCCACCTTCGCGTGGGGGCACAGCACGCGCAGGATCTCCTCCACCCGCTGGGACCCGGCGCCGAGGAAGCGCAGGGCCGGGGCGGTGCAGGCGGGGCACGCGCGCGGCACCTCGATCTCCTGACAGCAGGAGTGGCACACCATCCGCTCGTGCCGCTTGTGCCAGGTCATGGCCACATCGCAGTCCTCGCAGCGCAGGGTCTCGCCGCACTCCTGGCACCACAGGACCGGCGCGAAGCCGCGCCGGTTGATGAAGAGGATGACCTGCTCGGACCGCGCGATCGTCTCGCGCAGCAGCTGCTCGAGACGACGGGAGAACAGGCGCGGCTTGCCGCGCTCATCGCGCTCGCCGCGCATGTCCACCACCTCCACCTCCGGGAGCGGGCGGCCCGAGGCCCTGGCGCGGAGCTGGAGGAGCTCGTAGCGCCCCTGGCTCGCGTTACGCCAACTCTCGAGCGACGGCGTCGCGCTGCCGAGGACACAGACCGCGTCCGCGTGCTTCGCCCGGAGCACGGCCACGTCCCGCGCGTGGTAGCGGGGCACGCTGCCCTGCTTGTAGGAGGGCTCGTGCTCCTCATCCACGACGATGACGCCGAGATCCTTGACCGGCGCGAAGATCGCCGACCGGGCGCCCACGACGACCCGCGCCTCACCCCGCCGGACCCGCTGCCACATGTCGAGGCGCTGGACGTCCGTCATCCCGCTGTGCAGCACCGCAACCGCCCCGAAGCGGTCCAGGAACCACCCGACGGTCTGGGGTGTGAGCGCGATCTCAGGCACGAGCACGATGGCGCCCTTGCCGCGCTCGAGGGCGGCCTCGATCAGGCGCAGGTAGACCTCCGTCTTGCCGCTCCCCGTGACGCCGTGGAGCAGCGCGGTGCAGAAGCTCCCCTGGTCGAGGGCCTCCGTGAGCCGCTCCACTGCGGTCCCCTGATCCTCCGTGAGCTGGGCGTGACGTGGCCGCGCCTCGCGCTCGCCAGAGAGCAGGTCATCGGGGGCGGCCACCACGTGCTCGAGCACCGCCAGGCCCTTCTTGACCAGCGTGCGGATCGGCGCGTCGGTCACGTTGAGCTTCTTGATGACGTCCACCCGGGCGATCGGACCCCGCGCCTCGAGCAGGGTCCGCAGCACTCGATGCTGCTTCGCGTTGGCCACGCCCTCGAGTTCTGCGAGCCGCGACTCGTCCACGCCCTCGGCCGGTGAGACGACCACCACCGTCCTGCGGCCCCCCTCGCGCTTCAGCGCGGCCGGCAGCACCGCGGCCAGCGCCTCTCCCCAGGCGCACGCGTAGTAGTCCGCCATCCAACGGGTGAGCTCGAGCAGGTGCTCATCGAGGACCGGCTCGGAGTCAAGCACCTCGGCGATCGGCTTGAGGCGTCCCACCGGGACGTCCGTCTCCTCCCGAATGGCGACGACGACCGCGATCTCACGTCGCCCGGAGAAGGACACCACCACCCTCACCCCCGCCTCGACGCGCTCCTCCAGCGCGGCCGGGACCGCGTAGGTGTACTCGCGCCGCATGGGCCGGTTCAGGGCCACCTCGGCGAAGAGCTTCGCCGCCGGGGCCTTGGGACCAGGAGCCTTTGATGCCTTGGAGCCGGCTCCAGCCGCCCGTGGACCCGAGGGGCGGCGCCGCTCGGGCTCACGCACGAGCTCGGGACCGAAGAGGCCGTCCACCTTCTTCGTCGCCCCCAGTTCATTGCTCCTGCTCCGTCCTCGACCCATCCTGCACCGCGCGGCCCTGACGATACCCCCGGCTCACCGGGGCCGCACCCTTCCCTCGGCCGGCTCGCGGTGACCGGGCCCGATTCGAGGGAGCCCCGCCCTCAGGCGGCGCCTTCGGTGTCCCTTCCCAGCACGATGATGGACACATCAGCAGGGAACGGCTCCTCGTCAGCGAAGGCCTCCAGGGCCGTCAAGATCCCATCGAGGACCACCTCCGTGTCCTCGTCCGCGTTGCGCAGGAAGAGCTTGTAGAAGCGCTTCTCCCCGATCTCCGCGCCCTCAACCGAGGCGACCCGGACCGCCCCGGTCCCGGCGAGCGCGACCCGATCGCCCGGGGCCAGCTGGACCTGCCTGGCCGAGATGCTCCGATCGAAGACCGGTCCGCGGTCGAACCCGAGGGCGATGCCGTCTGGCTGGATCACCCGGATGACGTTCTCCTCCTTGGACCAGTGAACGAGCGGGAGCTTGTGGCCGGCCGATACGACCTCGAGCTCGTGACGCTCATGGTCGAGGGCCGCGGCGAGGACGGTCACGAACATGCCGCGGCGCACCTCACGCGCGAGGACCCGGTTCACGTCCTTCAGGACGTCCTCGAGCGCTCCTCCCTGACGGAAGGCCGTCTTCAGGTAGGCGCGCGCCATGGCGCCGACCAGGGCCCCGGGGACCCCCGTCCCGCTCACGTCGCAGGCGAAGAAGACCAGGCGGCCGTCCTCGGCCTCCACGAAGTCGTGGAAGTCCCCGCCCGGCTCCGCCGACCCCACGTGCTCCGAGGCGACGTCGTATCCGTCGGGCACCGGGATGTCGGTGGGCCGGAGGGCCTCCTGGACCTCGAGCGCCACCTCGCGCTCACGCTCCCGAACCGAGAGCTCCATCTCCGCGTCACGCGCCTCGCGCAGGGAGTCGGTCATGCGGTCCATGGCCCCGGCGAGGAGCGCCACCTCGCCTCCGCCCTGGGCCCGCACCCTGTGGGTCAGGTTGCCGTTGGCGATCGCGCGCACGTCATCCACGAGCGAGGTGATCGGCTGGCTGACGCGATTGGCGACGCCCACAGCCACCGCGGCGGCGACCATGAGCACGATCATGGTCAGGGCGAAGATGAGGCCGTAGAGCTTGGCCAGCGGGTCGTCATCCAACGCGGCGGCGGCGGTCACTCCGACGATCTTGTTCTCAGCCTGCCCCTCGCGGAAGTAGGCGTAGCCGTCCTCACCTCCCCTGTTCTCGGAGGTGAAGGTCACGCGGCCCCGGAGGAGACCAGGCACGACCCGGACCGCGTCCATGTCGGTCTGGACGAAGGGCAGCTCGTCGTCGAGGTGCTGCGCCAGGGCCACGGCCGCCTCGTCACGGGCGTCATCGACCGCGGTCTCGAGGATCTCGCTAGTCGCCCCGAGCATCAGGTACGAGAAGACCAACAGGACGAGCGTCAGGGGGATCATCATCGCCACGACGAAGCGCGGCGCGATCTTCAGACCCACCCCCCGCGAACCGCCGCGCTCCCGCCCCGCGCCCTCGCGTTGACTCGCCATCAGAGGAGCTGCGCGCTGAAGGCCGCCAGGGAACCCACCACGCCGCCGCCCTCCGCCTGGAGCGTCCAGGCGCCGGGCTCGAGCACGAGGGTCCTCAGGAGCGCCATGACGCCGAGGCCGTAGAGGCCCGCGACCACGTCATCCAGCAGGATCCCGTCGCCACCGGGGATCCGCTCGAAGCGCTTCACCGGAGGCGGCTTGGCGATGTCGAAGAAGCGGAAGACCACGAAGGCGACGAAGAGCGAGAGCAGGGTCGGTCCTCCCACCCAGGCCACCGTCACGAGGTAGCCAATCACCTCATCCACCACGAAGAAGCCCGGGTCCTTACCCGCGTGCGCCTCGGCCCAGGGAGCCACCGCGCGCCCGAGGACGTACAGGGCGAGCGCCGCCACGAGCGCGGACAACAGGAAGTTCGGGGTCCCGGAGAGCAGCCAGGCGATCAGCACTCCGCCGAGGGTCCCGAAGGTCCCCGGCGCGACCGGCGCGAGGCCGAGCCCACCGAAGGAGGAGACGCCCATGCAAACGACCGCCTTGGGAGTCCACCGGGTGCCTTCCGCGGTCAAGCGTCGACCTCACTGAGGATGTCTCGCGTCCGGAGGCAGTAGGTGATCCCAGAGCCGATGGTGGCCACGAGGGTCAGCAGGACGAGGCCCTGAACGACCACGTCCCAGAAGTTGAACCACCAATCGCCCCAGGGGAAGGCCTCGAGCCAGATCAGGCCGCCCACCGCGAGGCTCTGCACGATCATCTTGATCTTGCCGAAGCCGTCCGCGGGGAACTCGCGCCCGAGGCTCTCGATGTAGCCGCGCAGCCCGGTGACCAGGAACTCACGGGCCAGGATCACCACCACATAGGTCGCCGGGAGACGGTCGGCGGACCAGGGCATCACGCACAGGTAGACCATGGACCCGAGGATCAGGACCTTGTCCGTGAAGGGGTCGGCGATCCGGCCGAAGGCCGTGATGATCTGATCCCGACGGGCCAGGTAGCCGTCGAGGTAGTCCGTGGCGGCGACGACCACAAAGAGCCAGAAGGCGACGAGGAAGGGGGCGCGGCTCTGCTCGATCTGCTCCGCGGTCACGTCTCCCCAGATCGCGAAGATGGCGAACAGGACGAGGGAGCCTGCGAACCGGATCATCGTGATCCGGTTCGGCCAGTGGGCGAAGACCCCGTCGCGATCCGCCGCGGTCATGAGGGGTCCCCCGTCACCTGGGCGCCGATCCAGTTGTGCTCCTCATCGGTGGCCTCGATGCGGACCCGGATACGGTCCCCGACCGCGGCCTCAGGGGCCGCAGCGAAGGTGACCATGTCGACCTCGGGGGCGTCATGGACTGAGCGGCCCACAATGACGCCACCGTCGGGGTCGGGCGGCTCGTCCACGAGCACCTCGACCTCTGTACCGATGGCGCCGGCTTGGGTCTTCGCCAGCTGAGCGTCGCGCTCCGCGAGCACCGCATCCCGGCGGGCCATGGCCTCCTCCTCCGGGACGCTCCCCTCGAGCCCGAAGCCGGGGGTGCCCTCCTCGGGGGAGTAGGTGAAGGCGCCGACGCGGGAGAGCTCGAACTCACGGATGAGGTCGACCACCTCCGCGGCGTCCTCGTCCGTCTCTCCTGGAAAGCCGAGCAACACCGTGGTGCGCAGGGTCAGGTCGGGCACCTCCGTGCGCAGGCGGTCCAGTGTCCGGCGGACCTGGTCGCCGCTGCCAGCGCGGCGCATGGCCCGCAGCACGGGCGTCGCGGCGTGCTGCACAGGGATGTCGAGGTAGGGCACCACCTTGGGGTGCTCCGCGAGCAGGGGCGCGAGGTCCCAGGGGAAGCGGTTGGGGTAGGCGTACATCACGCGCAACCGGGCGTCACCCTCGAGGTCTGCCAGGGACTCCACGAGGGCGGGGAGCTCGGTCCCGAGGTCGCGTCCCCAGGCGGTCGAGTCCTCTGCCACAAGGACCAGCTCCTTGACCCCCGCGCCGATCAGCTCCTCCGCTTCCTCGAGGACCGCGGCGGGACGCTTCGAGCGATGGGGCCCGCGGATCGACGGGATCGCACAGAAGGAGCAGGTGTGGTCGCAGCCGTGGGAGATCCGCAGGTAGGCGTAGCTACCCGGTGTCGCGAGGAGTCGAGCCCCCTCGCGGCGCGGCTCCCTGAGCCCAGGGCCCTCGAGGTAGCGCTGGTGCTTCTCGCCCTCGGACATGCTGCGGATGTTCCGGGCGAGCGCGCGGTAGTCGCTGATCTCCGCGAACATGTCCACGTCCGGGTACTGGCGCTCCAGGGTCCGGCGATAGCGCTGGACGAGGCAGCCTGCGACGACCACGGCCCCCAGCTCTCCCGCCTGCTTGCGCTCCACGAGGTCACGGATCGCGCCGTGGCTCTCCTCTCGCGCGGGACCGATGAAGGAGCAGGTGTTCAGGACGACCGTGTGCGCCTCCGCCGGGTCGCCCGTCACGACGAGCCCTTCCTCCGCCATCCGTCCGAGGATCAGCTCGGAGTCAATCAGGTTCCTGGCGCACCCGAGGTGAATCAGGGCTACACGGTCAGCGGGTCGAACTGTCAAGGGGAGCAGAGGTCAGATCAGGAGTGGGCGAAGTGGTCCTCCCACTCCTCCTCGCTCAGGAGGATATCACGCTTCTTCCCCCCCTTGTACGGGCCGATCAAGCCCTCCGCCTGAAGCTGATCCAGAAGTTGGCAGGCCTCATCGAACTCCATGTCGAGCTCCTGCTGGAGGACGGAGACCGCCACCCGACCCTGTCGCACCAGGACGCGGCCCGCCTTGAGGAGCCGCTCGGAGTCCGGAGAGGCCCCCGAGGGCGGCGACTGGGGCTCGAGGACGACGGATTCCTCCTCGGAGGCCTCCTCGTACTCGTCCTCATCAGCGTCCTGAGGGTCGACCTCGGAGGCGACCTCATCGGCCGTCTCCTGATCGTCCTCGGCGCTCGCAGCGGTCTCCTCGAGCTCGGCGTCCTCCTCCTCGTACTCCTCGGGGTCCTCCTCGGGGTCCTCCTCGTCGGTGACCTCCTCGTACTCGGAAGCCTCCTCGTCGCGGTCTTCCTCGGCTTCGCCTTCGGCCTCGTCTTCGGCCTCGTCTTCGGCCTCGTCTTCGGCTTCGTCTTCAGCTTCGTCCTCGTCCTCGTCGAGTTCGGCTGCCTCGTACTCGTCCTCGTCTACAAGCTCGTAGTCGCCGTCCTCGAGGGAATTGATGTCGATCGGATTACCGTCCTCGTCGACGTACTCGTACTCGGCGGCCTCCTCGGCAGAGTCCTCTTCCGGGTCTTCTTCCGGGTCTTCTTCCGGGTCCTCGACCTCGTCGCCGTCAGAGTCCTCCTCGGAGTCTTCCCCTGAGTCTTCCTCTGAGCACTCCTCCAGATCCTCCCGGAGGTCCTCTTCGAACTCCTCCAGCTCCGATTCGTTGTCCTCGGAGGCTTCAGGGGCCTCGCTCTCAGGCGAGGCTTCGGGCGCCGCCTCGCGCTCCCATGCGGCCAGATCCGAGGCCGGAGCGGCGATCGTCTCGAGGAGTTCTCCTGCGGCGTCAGGACCCGCCATCTCCTCGTCGATGCTCCCGGTCGCCTCCACAGCGGCGTCCGCTGCGGAACGCTCCGCCGCTTCGTTCCCGGGGAGCTCGGCCGGCGCCTCAGCTGCAGGTTCAGCCGCCCTGCCACGTGTCCAGGTCCCGTCCGTCTCCGGAACCGCTTCCTCATCGAAGCCGCTCTCCCAGGAGGCCGGGGGGCGCGGGAGTGAGATCTGCGCTTCCTCCGGCTCCATCGGGGAGACCCCGCTGGCGAGGTCCAGGGTCGACGCCCCCGGAACATCAAGGTCTCCCTCCGTGCCCATGGGCACCGACTCCTCATCGTCCATGAGGTCGAAGGGAGCCACGTCGTGCGGCAGCGCCTTCGGCGCGGCCTGGGCGGCCACAGAGTGATCCACCGCGTGACCTGCCGGGGGATCCGCAGGAAGTGCGACGGGGCGGGCCGGAGTGGGCGCGGGACCCGCGTCGACTGAGCCCCCGAGGGGGGTGGTTCCCTCGGGGATCTCCCCCTTGAGCCGGGGGTCGTCGGGGTAGGGCGAAGGCGGAATCGGCTCCACCTGCTGGACGCTCGCCGAAGCGTTGCGCCAGACCTCCTCCATGTACGCGAGGGTGTTGCCGTCGGGCGCCAAGGCGGCCGCCTCATCGTGGGAGACCCCCTCGGTCTCTCCCTGGACGAGGGCGTCACCCAGGACCTTGGGCTCGCTCTTCCTCGGAGTGGGCATGGCCACCCTGGGGCGCCTGCTCAGCAGGCGCCCGCGAAGGGCGCCCACCAGGCCCCCGAGCCAGCCAGGGATCGTGGCCAGCGTGAAGCTGCCGCCGCTCACCGAGGGGGAGGGACCGTCGATCGCCGGGTCGGGCTCATGATCAAGCGGCGGCATGCCGGCGCCCGCCGGGGTCGAGGTCCCCGCGGCCTCCACCGCCTCCGGCCGCACGCGGGAAGCGGCCGCCGAGTCCTTGCCCGGCGCCGACGGTCGGCGAACGGCGTCCTCGGACGGCTCGACCCTGGGCGCCGAGTCCCTGGGCGCCGAGTCCCTGGGAGACGGAACGCCCGCCGGCGAATCCGAGGTGCTGGCGACCTGCTCGGCGTCTTGCTCGACCGCGGGCCGCTGAATGGGGGTCTCGCGGACAGGAGTCCCACGGACGGGGGTCTCCACAGCAGGAGCCTCCTGGGCCGCAGCCCGGCGAGCCGCCGGCTTCTTGACCCGCCTCTTCCGCGTCGGAGGCGAGAGTTCCTGCACCGCGGGCCCGGGGCGCTCAGCGCTGGCCCGTCGAAGCTCGGAGCCGTCGAGGGAGACCTCGAGGGTCCGCGACCCCTCCTTGGGCGCCTCGGCGAAGGCGAGCCATAGCGCCACGGCCACGATGCCAAGGCCCACCAGGATCCCAGCCCAGGGTCCCACGGCGTCCGACAGTCGGGCACCCGTCCCGTCCCCGATCCGCCCGCCTGCGCCGGCCGCCAGGGCGCTGGAGATCGCGGCAACGCCCAGACCGCAGACCACGATCCCAACCATCCGACGGAGGAGCTCCGACCGGAGGGCCCCGAGGACCGCCATGGCGCCGAAGGCCGCGATGGCGCCGGAGATCAGGAGGCCCGGCCAGGCCCCGACCCAGGTCGCGACCCGGGCCGCGAGCGCGGCGGTGCCGCCGAGCCCTGTTGATGCCAGGTCCGTCCCGTCCCGGAGGGCCTTGAGCAGGGCCACCGCCGGCAGACACCCGACGAGAAACAGGACGCCGCCGAGGAGCTCGGGGCCCCTGGAGGGAACCCGGGCTGCGCCGCGCTTACGAGGGTCTTCCTTCATGGGTCGGTTGGCTCATCAAGCCTTGTCCAGGTTGGCCTGGTTCTCCTCCCAGTCCTCGAGCGTCATGAAGATCTCCCGGGCCTTGGACCCCTTGTGGGGGCCGAGGATCCCGGCGTCGCTCATCTGATCGATCAGCCGTGAGGCACGGGTGTATCCAATCCCGAGGGCCCGCTGGAGGAGACTGGCGGAGCCGCGGCGGTACTTGAGGACGACGGAAACGGCCTCATTGAACATCTCGTCGACCTTCTCCCCGCCCTGGTTCACGGAGCCCGGAGGCGCCGTCCCCGTGGCGGTCTGGACGAGCTGCTGGTCGAAGTTGGGCGCCGCCTTGAGGCAGACGTGGTCCACGAGCGCCTGGAGCTCATGGTCCTCCACCAGCGCACCCTGCACCCGGACCAACTGACTGGTCTGGGGCGGGGTGTAGAGCATGTCGCCCTGCCCGAGGAGCTTCTCAGCCCCCATCTGGTCCAGGATGACCCGGCTGTCGATCTTGGACGCGACCTGGAAGGCGATCCGCGTGGGCAGGTTGCCCTTGATCAGGCCCGTGATGACGTCGGTGCTCGGGCGCTGGGTGGCGACGATGACGTGAATGCCGACGGCGCGCGCCTTCTGGGCGAGGCGCGCGATGGCCTGCTCCGCCTCCTTCTTCGACTGCATCATCAGGTCCGCCATCTCATCGATGACGAACACGATGTAGGGCACATGACGCGGGGTGTACTCCTCGTTGAAGTCGTCCCCGAGGCGCTCTCGGAGCTTGTCCTCACCGAGCTTGTTGAACGCCTTGATGTTCTTGACGCCGGCGTTGTTGAAGAGCTCGTAGCGGCTCTCCATCTTCTCGACCGCCCAGAGCAGGACGTTCGTCGCCTGCTTCATGTCGGTGACGACCGGCAGCTCGAGGTGCGGGATGTTCTGGAAGATCGACAGCTCGACCATCTTCGGGTCGATCAGGATCAGCTTCACGTCGTGCGGCGAGCGCGTGAGCATGATGCTGGCGATGATCGTGTTGATGCAGACGGACTTACCAGAGCCCGTGGTGCCGGCGATCAGCATGTGCGGCGCCCGCGCGAGGTCCTCGACGACGGACTGGCCCTCGGCGTCCATGCCGAGGAACAGCGGCAGCGCCAGGACGTCGTTGTCGTACGCCTCCTGGGTGACCAACTCGGAGATTCGCACCGTCCGGCGGTCCCTGTTCGGGACCTCCACTCCGATCGTGTTCTTGCCCGGGATCGGCGCGATGATCCGCACGCTGCGCGCGCGAAGGGTGGCCGCGATCTCCTGGGAGAGGGCCGTCACCTTGTTCATCCTCGTGCCCTGGGTGACCGTCAGCTCGAACATGGTCACGGCCGGACCGACCTGAGCGCCGACCACCTCTGCGTCCACCCGGAAGCTCCGGAGCGCGTTCTCGAGGTTCTCGGCGCTGGTCTCGAGGAACTCCTTGTCCACCCGGGCGCTGCCGCTGGGGGCCTCGAGGAGCTCGAAGGAGGGCAGCTCCCAGGGGCCCGGGGGTGGGGTCGGGGGCTCGTAGATCGGCTGGCTGATCGTCGAGGCGCGCTTCGCGGCGGCGGCGGCGGCGCGCTTCGCCTTCGCGGAGGCCTCCGCCTCGTCGAAGTCGAGCTCGGGCTCAGGCTCCACCTCGGCGGCGGCCTTCTTCTTGGCGCGAGAGCGCCTCTTCTTGGCGGCGGGCTGGAGGACCTCCGGCTCCTCCTCCTCGAACTCCTCCTCGATCTCCTCTTCCCACTCCTCCTCTTCCCACTCGCCCTCTTCGAGCTCGTCGGGGTCGACCGGATTTCCGTCCTCGTCGACGTACTCGTACTCGTACTCCTCTTCGTCCTCCTCTTCCTCCTCCTCGAGGTCCTCGACGTCATCGAGCGCCTCGAGATCGGGGAGGGGTTCTTTCTTGGCCTTGGCGGGAGCCTTGCGCTTCGCCTTGGAGGCGCTCTTCTTGCGCCCCTTCGCGCCGCCCTTACCCGCACCGGGGGCCAGGTCCGCGCCCCTCAGGAAGTCCCAAATGCCGAGCAGCAGGCGCTTGCCCCAACCGACGACCGCGGGGACGGTGTGCTCCCCCATGCGCTCACGGCGGTCCTCGAGCCACTCGCCGAAGGCGCTGATGGCCGTGTAGAAGGCCATCTCCGTCGCGAGGAGCGCGGAGATCACCGACATGGTCAGCAGCACGACCCAGAGCCCGAGCGCTCCGAAGCGGTCCACGAGCCCGCCGTTGGAGACCATCGCCAGCCAGCCTCCAGGGCCATAGGGCAGATCGGACGAGAGCGTGGACATCACCTCGTCCCCGCCGGCCTGGCGGCGCCCATCCTGCGCGGCGAAGAAGGCATCTCGGGACTCCAGATCCGTCCCAAAGCCCAGGTCGAGCACGAAGGCGGTGGAGAGGACGAAGCACGCCACGCCCAGGAAGCGCAGCATCGGCATGCGGATCTCCCGGCGCGCGACCACGATCGCTCCCCAGAAGATGCCCAGGACGGCGAGCAGGTAGCCGGACAGGCCGATGGCGCAGAAGGCCCCGTTGGCGATGTAGTGCCCCAGGCGCCCCCCGAGGTTGGCCCCCTCGGGAGCCGCCGTCAGGGGAGTGCTGAAGGTCACCATGGACAGCAGCATCCAGATCGAGGTCCCGACCAGCGCCAGCCCCCCGAGCTCACGGATCCTGGCCGACGATTCGTCGTCCAGGGGCTCGCCCATGACGAGGCTCGCCGCAAGCTGACGCCAGCGGCCTCGATCAGCCCCGCGGGCTGCCTTCTTCTTTGTCTTCTTTCGCGCCAACTCGACTTCTCCGATGCGTCTCCCCCCTCAAGGAGACGAACTGCCGTCCATCGTTGCGTTCCGAGGAACGCGGTTCAACGATAGGGCCTCCTGAATGGGCTTCCCGGCCCGATCCTTCCGAGAATCAGCCCTCCGCCCCGCCTGCTCCCCATGCTCTTGGTCTCCCTGGCCTCTGCCTCCCTGCTACTGCCCTCCTTTGCCACTTCCCAGGAGACCCCGGCGCCCCCCCCGGTTGAAGACAGCCTCCTCGTCGCTTCCGGCGAAGAACTGAAGCTGGCCGAGACGCCTGTTGAGAAGAAGGGGCCCTGGAAGCTCCAGGATGCGATCGGCGCACCGGACTGGTTCCAGATCAGCGGTCAGTTCCGGACCCGGTTCGAGAACCTGAGCGAGCGCTTCAAGATCATCCAGGACGAGGGGAGCGGTCAGATCCTGGTCCTCCGCACGCTGCTGGCCATGACCCTCAAGGACGAGTTCCTCTCGCTCACCACCGAGCTGGAGGACTCCCGGGCCTACGGCTATCCCAGCGACGAGATCCTCTCCACCGGTCAGATCAACGCCGTCGAGCTCCTCCAGGCCTACGCCAGGGCAGACTTCAGCGATGTCTTCACCGGCGGTGACAAGACCCGGGTCAAGCTCGGCCGCCAGACCATGGACATGGGGAGCCGCCGTTTCGTGGCCCGCAATCGCTACCGGAACACGATCAACTCGTTCCTCGGCGCGAACGCGCGCTGGGAGGACAACACCGGCCGAGCCGTGGAGGCCTTCTTCACCAGCCCGACCATCCGGCTGCCCAACGCCGGCGACCAGGCGGCCCTGGAGAACAACGAGATCCAGTTCGACAAGGAGTTCGCGGATAACAACTTCTGGGGCCTGTTCGGCTCCCACAAGGAGGTCGTCGAGAACGTCAACGCCGAGCTCTACTACTACGGGCTCGACCGCGGGGACGTGTTCAACCTCGCGGTGGCGGACCGCAAGCTGCACACCTTCGGGAGCCGCTGGTACCGGCCCACGGCGGCCGGAGAGCCCTTCTGGGAGATCGAGTACGCCTATCAGTTCGGCGAATCGCGCAGCACGAAGTCGGCCTCCAACACGACCGACCTCGACCACAGCGCCTACCTCCTCCATGTCTCCGGCGGCTACGCGTTCGACCACAGCTCCGCCCTCAAGGTCGAAGGCATGTTCGACATCGCGACCGGCGATAGCAACCCGAACGACGGGCAGAACAACCGCTTCGACTCCCTCTTCGGGGTCCCTCGCTTCGAGTTCGGCCCCACGGGGATCTTCAGGGCCTTCACCCGCGCGAACATCATCTCCCCGGGCCTGCGCCTGACGGGGAACGTCGTGGAGGACTGGCAGGTCCAGCTCACCCAGCGCCCCTACTACCTGGAGTCCAAGACCGACGCCTGGACCACGACCGGCTTCCGGGACGATACCGGCTCCTCGGGCCGCCACGTGGCCGACGTGACGGAGCTCCGGGTGCGCAAGCCCCTGCTCAACGGAGGCGCTCGCTTCGAGTTCGGAGGCGCCTACCTGGCCATGAAGCAGTTCGCCGACAACGTCGGCGACGGCAAGGACTCGATCTACACCTACGCTCAGATCTCGTTCAGCTTCTGAGCCGACCCGAGGGGCAGGGGGGCCTCGCCCCCCGACCCCTCCGCTCCTGGCCTCAACCCTCGGGTCAGGGCTCGGTTCCCGCCAGAGACGCCCTCTTGCCCGCCCCGGGCCTCGCGCCCTCTCGAGGTCGCGCCGGGTGGGCCCCCGGCGAAGTGGCCGCGGTGACCCCGCGATAGTGGTCCCCGGAGCCGCAGTGGTCCCATGGGCCGCAGTGGTCCCCTGGGCCGCAGTGGTCACCGGGTCCGCAGTGCCCCTCCTGGCCGCAGCGGTGCCCCACGGACGAGGTCAGCGGGGACGGTCATCCTCGGCCGTCCCGGCCAAGCCCGGCCGCCGCCCCAGCCCTCGAAGCCTCCGCCCCCCCGACCCGGAGCGCCTTCCCTGGGCCTGTAGGCGGCGCCAGTGAAACCTGCGCCGGGGCCCCATGGCCCCTGACGGGCCCGGACCGTCAGCTCGAGGTCGCGCGGCGGGGACCGAGGAGCTCGATGAGGCGCGCCGCGGTCTCGCCCTTGGGCTGACCTTCAGCAGACCAGAGCGCGCCATCGGCGTCGAAGACCGTGACGCTGGAGTCCGGAGCGTTCAGGGCGCTCGCGCCGTTCAGGACGATCCAGTCCGCGTTCTTGCGCACGAGCTTGGCCGCCGCCCGCCGCGCGCCGTCCGCCGTCTCGAGCGCGAACGCGATCACCTTGCGGTCCCCCTTGTCCCTGGTGATGGTGCGCAACAGGTCGGGGTTCTCGACGAGCTCAAGGACCGCGGGACCGCCGCCCTCCTCCTTCTTCTTCCACTTGCCGTCGAGCCGCGTTCGGGGCCTGAAGTCCCCCACCGCCGCAGCCATGTAGATGGCATCCGCCCCAGGGAAGTGCTCCTCCAGCGCCGCGAGCATGTCTTGGGCGCTCACCACGTCTACCCGCTCGACCCCTGGCGGGGTGTCCAGGTGAACCGGGCCGGCGATCAGGGTCACGCGGTGCCCGGCCTCCACCGCGGCCCGCGCGATCTCGAACCCCATCCGACCGCTGGACTCGTTGGAGAGATAGCGGACCGGGTCCAGGTGCTCACGGGTGGGGCCCGCGGTCACCAGCACGTGCAAGGAGCCGGCGGCCAAGATCAGGCCTCCTGACCGAGGGCTCGCTCCGCCGCGGCCACGATCGTCGCCGGCTCGGCCAGCCGCCCGGAGCCCTCGTCCCCGCAGGCCATGTGCCCTTCCTCGGCCTCCACGAGGGACCAGCCGTCCCCCCGCAGCACCTCCAGGTTCCGCTGCACCGCCGGGTTGGCGAGCATGTGGGGGTTCATGGCGGGGCAGAGCAGACGCGGGACGTCGGCCGGGACGGCGAGCAGCGACGTCGTCACGAGGTCGTCCGCCAGGCCGTGCGCCAGCCGCCCGGCGAGGTCCGCCGAGCAAGGGGCGACGATCACGAGGTCCACCGCCCGGGAGAGCTCGATGTGGTCCATGGCGCCGCGGCGCTCTCCCCCCCACTCCGTCACCTGAGCTGGCTCACCGGTCACCGCGTGGAAGAGCTGGGGCGAGACGAGCCTGGCGGCGTTCTCTGTCATCGCCGTCCGCACGCTGTGCCCGCGCTGGGCGAGCTTGCTCGCGAGGTCGCAGGCCTTGTAGACCGAGACCGAGGCGGAGCAGCACAAGAGGATGTTGGCCATCTTGGGGTCCCGGTCCGAGGAGGGAGAAGAAGGAGAGGGGCGAGCCTGGGGGCTCAGCACCCGGGATGGGAGCTCAGGCGTTGGAGGGCGTCGGCAAGCCGACGATCTTCCGGATCTCGGTGACCGCGCGGTCCAGGTCGTCGTTGACGACGATGTGATCGTACTTCACCCGCTCCCGGTACTCGTCTTCCGCCTTCTTCAGGCGCCGCTCGAGCACCTCAGGCGTCTCGGTGCCGCGACCGGAGAGTCGCTGACGCAGCACCTCGAAGCTCGGGGGCGCCACGAAGACGTAGATACCGTCCACCTGCAGCGCCTTGAGCTGGAGCGCCCCCTGAACGTCGATCTCGACCAGGTAGGTCTTGCCGGCTGTGATGGCCTCACGCATCGGCGCCCGCAGGGTCCCGTACATGTTCCCGTGGACCTCAGCGTGCTCCACGAAGTCACCCGCCTCGATGCGTGCCTTGAACTGGTCCACGGAGAGGAAGTGATAGTGGGTCCCGTCCACCTCGCCCGGGCGAGGTGCCCTCGTCGTCGCGGACACGCTGAAGACGACCTCGTCGTCCTCGAGCAGCTGCTTGCAGATGGTGCTCTTCCCGCAGCCCGAGGGCCCCGAGATGAGCAGGACAGATCCTTGATGCTCTGAGGTCGTCATTCGATGTTCTGCACCTGCTCCCTCAGGCGCTCCACGTGGGTCTTGAGGTCCACCACGAGGTGAGCCACGTCGGCGTCGTTGCACTTGGAGCCCACGGTGTTGGCCTCTCGGAAGAACTCCTGGGCCAGGAAGTCGAGCTGCCTCCCGACGGATCCGCCGCCGGACAGGACGGAGCGAAGCTGGCCGAGATGGCTGCCGAGCCGGGTGATCTCCTCGGAGATATCCAGACGGTCGGCGAGCAGAGCGACCTCCCTGGCGAGGTCCGCCTCGGCGAGGCTCTTGTCCCCCGCGAGCTCCCCCACGCGCTCGACGAGTCGCGCCCGGTGCCGCGCGGCGGCGCCCGCCATGCGCTCCGAGATGAGGGTCACGAGGGCGGCGATCTCCTCGCCCGCGCCGGCCACGTCCGCCCCCATGGCTTCTCCCTCCGTGGCCCTCATGGTGAGCAGAGCCCCGAGGGCGTCATCCACCACTCCGAGGATCGCGCGCGCTTCCTCGCCGGCCACGTCCAAGCCCTGCTTCGAGCGGTCGAAGACGAGGACGCCGGGGAGGCCGAGCATCTCGGTCACCGAGTCGATTCGTCGGAGCTCGGGGTGCCGCTCGGTCAGTGAGCCCTGCAGCTGCGCGTAGCGATCCACCGCCGAAAGGTCGACGTTGAACGAGGGCTGACCGCCCGTCCGCGCGACCTCGATCCCGACCTGAATCGCGCCGCGGTTGAGCCGCGCGCGGACGGCCTTGTCCACCGCGGCCTCCAGGGCCGCGTAGCCCTGGGGGAGCCGCACCTTGGCCTGGAGGTGCTTGTGGTTGACCGTCCGGATCTC
>CBFHHK010000005.1:28723-47677 GCA_965655435.1 Planctomycetota bacterium
TACGGAGATCGACAGCTCCGCGCCGTCCGACAGCGAGCGTTCGGCGCGGGCCGCGCCGAAACCGGTCATCGAGAAGAGCGTCATGCGTGCGCCCCCTTCAGGCGACTGAGCCCGCTCGGGCTCAGCGAAGCTCCAGGCCGCTGACCTCCTCCACGGAGGTGTACGGGGCCGCCTCGGAGAGGGAGCTGGTGTTCTGGCGCTTGCCGTTGAGGATGTGGATCAGCACGGCCGAGACGAGGAACGCGATGGCCACGTACGCCGTGAAGCGCTGGACGCCGGACGCCTTGACACCAAAGGCCTGCTGACCGGCCGTACCGAGAGCGTCCCCGAAGCCGCCGCCCTTGCCCTCTTGGAGGAGGATGACGACGGTCAGGATGATCGCCGCAGCGACGAACAGAATGTAGAGGAGGGTGATCGCGAGGGTCATCGTTCTTGGTGGCGTGCCTTGGCGGCGTCCGCAGGGTGTGGCGCCGGGCTTCAGCTGGCGGCGTCAATGATCGGGAGGAACAGCTCCGGCCGCAAGGAGGCGCCGCCTACAAGGGCGCCATCAATGTCAGGAACTGCCATGAGCTCGGCGGCGTTGGTGGGCTTGACGCTGCCGCCATAGAGGATCCGCATGGCCGCCCCCACCTCGTCACCGAAGGCCCCGGAGAGGACACCGCGGAGGTAGGAGTGGACCGCCCCGGCCTGCTCGGGAGAGGCCGTCTCCCCCGTCCCAATGGCCCATACAGGCTCGTAGGCCACGGAAACACGGGCCAGTGCCGCGTGATCCAGGCCCTCGAGGCCCGCGGTGAGCTGGGCCTGGCAGACCGCCTCGGTGCGCCCGTCTCGGCGCTCCTCGATGGTCTCTCCCACGCAGAACATCACCTCGAGGCCATCCTCGAGGGCGCGGCGCACCTTGCGGGCGATGAATTCGTCCGTCTCGCCGTAGACGTGGCGTCGCTCGGAGTGACCCAGAAGGGCCACCGTGGCGCCGATGTCCTTCAGCATCCGGGCGGAGACCTCGCCGGTGAAGGCGCCCTCCTGCTCATCGCTGCAGTTCTGACCGCCGACCTTCACATGCGACCCGGCGGTGGCCCGGGTCACCTCGTCCAGGTGCACGAGGGCGGGGAAGAGCCCCACGTCCACGCCGCTCGCGGCGTGGTCTCGAACGGCCACGGCGAGGTCGCGCGCAGCGCGACGGTCCAGGTTCATCTTCCAGTTGCCAGCGACGTAGGGGGTTCTCACGCGGTGCCTCGCAGGTGGGTCGGGGTCTTGGGGAGGGAGGGGTGCGGGACCTGGTGCTCTCCGGTCAGGAGGGTGCGTCCGTCCAGTTCGCAAAGGACGCCCGCGTCTGCCACGAGCGCCTCGAATTCGTTGGGGCCGATGGCCTGCTGCCCATCCGAGAGGGCCGCCGAGGGGTCGAGGTGCACCTCGACCATCAGGCCATCGGCGCCGGCCGCCACCCCCGCGCGCCCGATCGCTCGGACCAGGTCGGAGCGACCCGCGGCGTGGGAGGGGTCAGCGATCACCGGCAGGTGGGTCGCCGCTCGCAGGTGCGCGATGGCGCCCACGTCCAGGAGGTTCCGGGTGACCTGATCGAAGCTTCGGATCCCGCGCTCACAGAGCACCACGCGCGAGTTTCCCCCGCAGAGGAGGTACTCCGCCGCGCTGAGGAACTCGTCCACCGTCGCCCCGAAGCCGCGCTTGAGGAGCACCGGCCGGTCCACCCTCCCCAGCTCCTTGAGGAGCGAGGAGTTGGCCATGTTGCGGGCGCCCACCTGCACCATGTCGGCCACCTCCAGTACGGACTCGATGTCCCGGGGGTCCAGGACCTCGGTCACGATCCCGAGCCCGGTGGCCTCGCGCACGTCCTTGAGGTGCTGCAAGCCGCGCTGCCCCAAGCCCTGGAAGGAGTAAGGCGAGGAGCGGGGCTTGAAGGCCCCACCTCGGAGCAGGGTCGCGCCACGGCGCTGGACCGTGCGGGCGATCTCCAGGAGCTCCGCGCCGTCCTCCACCGCGCAGGGTCCGGCGATGACGGAGGCGCGCCCACCACCGAAGACCGCTCCGGCCACCTCCACGGTGGTCGAGGGGCCGTGCGTCGCTGACCACAGCGGCTGCTCACCGGGTCGCCCCAGCACCTCGACCACGCCAGGAAGGACCGTGAAGGCCGCGACCACCTGCCCGCGCTCGGGGACGGGGACACCCTCCGAGAGGACCTCCAATCGCAGGGCCCCGGGCTCCGACGCCACCAGGCGAACGCCCAGCTCGCGCGCCGTGGCCTCGACCTCAGCGCGCTGCGCGTCGTCGATGGTGCTCTGGAGGTGAAGGAACATGGCTGAGTGCGGGGACGCCGGCGCGGAAGGCGCGCGGGGCCCTTTGGGTCCAGCGCGTTTGGCTCCGGCGAAATAGCGCACCATTATAGGTGCAAGGCCCCGCAAGCTCGGGGAGAGGACCGGCATAAAGTCGGCCGCGAGACATGTCCGTCGACGACAAGCACGATCCATCCCCTGGGGACACCCTTGAGGCGCTCCTCGACCTGGGGTCCCTTGACGCACTCCCGCGCACCGGCTGGGTGCTCCGGGGGGTCCAGCCCGCGGAGTCTGTGGCGGGGCACCTGCTCGGGGTGGCGTACGTCGCGCTCGCCCTCGCCCCCCGCGTCGATTCGCCGCTGGACCTCGGCCGGATCCTGGCCATGGCGGTGCTCCACGACGCCGCCGAGGCGCGCAGCGGCGACATTCCAGGCCCCGCCGGGTCCCTGCTCGCACCCGGTCAAAAGCGCGCGCTCGAGTCGAGCCTCGCGGACGACCTCCTGATCCCGCTCTCCGGCGCCGCTCGGGAGGCCTTCGAGGAGTACCAGGCTCAGGAGAGCCGGGAGGCCCGCTTCATCAAGGCCTGCGATCGCCTCCAGCTTGGAGTCCGGCTGGTGGGCTACGAGCGGGCGGGCTGGCGCGGCTTGGACGAGTTCTGGGACGGCCTCGACCCCCGCCTCTTCGCTGAGTTCGCGCCCTGTCAGGAGCTCTGCACGGCGCTCCTTCGCTCCAGGCGAGGTGCCTCTTGAGGCGGCCGCGGATCCTCTCTGTGGTCCCCCTGGCCTCCCTCACCGTCGTGTTGGGCGTGCTCGCGGCCGCCGTCCTCACGGACCCGCCCCTCGACTTTCCGTTCTCCGAGCCGCCGCCGGGAGCGCCGATCCCCTCGGTCGACCTCTCGCTCGGCGACCTGACGCTCGGCGGCCAGGTCGTCGGTCCCGACGGCGCGCCGGTGGATGGCGCCGGGGTCTCCCTGAAGGAGGGGACGCGCCCGGTCTGGACGTGGACCTCAGCGGACGGGACCTTCGCCCTGCCCGAGCTCGACGCCGGACCCAAGCGAGTCCTGGTCACCGCCCTCGGGCTCCAGGCCACGGCCTTCGACGTCGAGCTGGGCCCCAGTGAGGCCGAACCGGTGGTGCTGAAGCTGGACCGGGAGATCGTCGCGCCCGAGGTCCCCGAAGGCCTCGCCCTGCAGGACCTCCGCGGGAGGATCCATCTCGGTCCGCTCGCGAGCCCGGAGGACAGCTTCGAGCTGCTCTTCCAGCCGCTCCTTTCCCCGTCCGAGCTCGGTGGCGGCTTCCCGAGACGGGTGGCGGTGGACCGTGAGGGCCGCTTCGAGGCCCCGCTCCTCCAGGAGGGCGGCTACCGGGTCATCCTGCTGGCTCCCGACGACCGGGGAGCGGGCGGACCCGACCTGCTCTCCACGGGGGCCCAGGACGTGGTCACCATTCAGCACGGGGCGGACGGAGAGACGGGGGAGCTTGAGCTGGTCTCCCAGGCGGGCTCACTCATCGGCACCGTGACTGCGCCGGCGACCGGAGCGGACGAGGCCGACGGGCCGATCCGGGGAGCCCTGGTCCGAGCGGAGCCCCTGAGCGCCGACCCGGACGAGCCCCGCCGGGGCACGCTGGTCCTGGGAGCGGATGACTTCCGGGCCACCCGTACCGACCCGGAGGGCCGATTTGTCCTTCGCCACCTGCGCTCTGGACGCTACCGCGTGACGGTCGTGGCTGGCAGGGCTCGCCGCCAGTCTGACATCCTCGTCCCCGCTGGAGAGGCCGTCGAGGTCCACTTCGAGACCACGCCATGAACCGCATCACAGCGATCCTCCTGGCCTGCGCCACGCTGCTGACCCACGTGCTCGTGGTGCACCGGGACCTCAACGGCGAGTTCGGGCCGCCCTATGAATCTGCGTACGTGGCGTTTCAGCTCGGCCTCAACTTCGTCACCGAGGGGGCCTTCGCGTGGTGGCGCGACCCGGCCTCAGGGGAGACCTTTGGCGGGCTCTGGTCCTACCCGTCCCCGATCCTCGTCCTTGTCTCTTCCGCCTTCGAGTGGCTCCACCTCCCCGTCGCTCGCGGCGCGCAGATGTGCGGCATCCTCTCCGTCCTCGCCACCATCTGGCTCTGCACCCGCTTCGATCTGACGAGGATCCTCAGCGTGGTGTCTGCGGTCCTCTTGGTCTCCTGCGGCGCCGTCGCCGCCGCCGGCGGCAGCGGGACCGAGTGGCCCATCGTGATGGCCCTGGGCACGGCGGCGTTCGTCGCCCTCGAGAAGGGACGGCCGCTCGCCGCCGCGGTGGCCCTCGCCCTGCTGACCATCTCCACCCCCGTGGCGGTGATCCTGGTCTTGGCGCTCCTCGCCCAGACCCTCATCCGTGCGGAGGTCTTCGGGTCCACCGCGCGGGCGCGGCGGGCGCTCTACTTCCTGCCGGCGGCCGCCACCCTGATCCTCGTCGAGCTCGCTGGAGGCTCGCTCCTTGGCGGGGTGGAGAGGATCCTCACCTGGTCCTCTGCCGACGCCACGGCGGGGCTCGCCCACCTGAGGGACTTCTGCGTCGCGACCGTCTCGCCGATCCTCCTCATCTACCCCCTGATTGCCCTCTGCACGGGCGAGCTATCTCCGGTCGGTCGTCGGGCCCTGGTGCTCGTCAGTGTCTGGTGCGCGGCGACGGTCCTCGGCGGCGGAGGACCCGAGACGTACGACCTTGGGTTCGTGCCCGCGCTGCCCTTCGCGTTCATCGCGATCCAGGAGGGGCTCCGCCGCGCCCTCGACACCTACAAGCCCAGCATCGAACAGCTCGCGTGGGTCTCCATCCTCCTCGCCAGCCTGGGGTCACTCGCCGTCAACCGCTTCCCCGGCGAGCCCTCGAAGACCGGGGAGCCCACCGTCATCGAAGACTTGCTGGCTTCCAAGGCGACGCGCTGGCCCATCCCCCACCCCACCCTCGGCCGGCCGAGCCTCTACCAGGAGGTGCGGAGCACGAACCGACTCCGGGAGATCGGTCAATTCCTGAGCGAGCGGTTGCCCGAGGACGCGACGCTCCTGAGCCCCTGGCCGGGGGCCATTGGCTACCTCGGTCGCTACCAGGTGATCGACCTCTTCGGCCGCACCGACGCGCTGCCCGGCCACGACCCGGCACCGTGGTCGCCGCCCCCCCCCACCCCGCACGTCTTGGCGGCCCTCGGTCTCGCGCCCGACTACATTCTCCCCTGGCTCAACGGCTTCAAGCTGCACCTCAAGAATGGAGATCGCCTGAGCCTGCGGCCGGGCATTCTCCGCCTCGACCCCGACGACAGCCCCGCGTACTGCGCCGAGATTGACGGGCTGATGGAAGCCTATGAGCCCCTGGTCACGGCGGGTCGGCGAGGTACGGGGAAGCGAATGACCGCGCCGCTGCTGCTCTTTCGCCGCCGCGGGACCTTCGAACCGCCGACCATCGAGCACCAACTCCGTCCGGGGGGCATCCTCGAGTTCGTGGCGGGCTTCGGCACACCCGGATCCGAGGAGCCCGTCTCCAGGCTCCCGCAGGTCTTCGACACGATCATCACCGCGGTCCGGGCAGACGGGTCCCGGTCGACCCTTGATCCCATGGGTCGGGAGCGCCGCCCGCTCGCGGACGGCCCCCCTCCGCTGAGCATGAGCAGCCTTGTGATCGATCCCCGCTGGTCGGCCCCCTGCTCCTTGCTGCGCATCCCCGCCGACGTGCTCCGGTCCGCCCCCGCCATCCGCAGGATCGAGGTGCGGCTGATCCACCACCGGCTCCCCGTGACCTCTCCGATCTCGAACGCTGCTGAGCCGTACGTGTACGAGATCCCCTGAGGGGCGCCCCCTTCTCGCTTTCGCGCGAGAGCCAGAAGCGCTGGAATAGGGAGGTGGAACCTGCTGTCTGGAGAGAGCTCGCGCCCCGGGAGGCTGGCTGCGCGGAGCGCTGGAGCGAGCTCGCCGCCACGGCGCCTTCCCTGGGCGCCCTCGATCGCCTCCGGGCGGCCCGAGGTCCGGAGGTGGCCCGCTTTGTTTCGCTCCAGGCAGAGCTCGCGAGGCAGCACCGTGGTCGCCTCGACGGCGCTGCGCTGCGCTTCTTGACCTCGAAGGGCGCCGAGCAGGCCACGGCCACCGCCGTGGCTCGCCACCGCGCGGAGCGCTTCGCCCGCGTTGGAGGGGACCGGATCCCCTGGGACGCGTGCTGCGGGGTGGGCTCCGACCTCCTCGCGCTCGCGGAGCGCTTTGGGCGTGTCCTCGCCACCGACCTCGACGCCGACACTCTCCGGTGTGCCGCGGCGAACCTCGCGTGCTCAGCGGACGCCCCCTCAACGGGGCCACGGGCACGTCCCAGCGCGGGCTGGTTCGCCGCCCTGGGCGACGCCGTCACCCCTCCGTTCCATCCCTCGGCCAGGCCAAGGATCCTCGGCCTCTTCGACCCCGACCGACGGCCGGCCGGGCCACGGGAGGGGCGCGCGGACCGCTGGAGCCCCACCCTGGAAGCCGTGTTCGGTGCCGCGGCGAGCCTCGGAGGGGCCTGCGTCAAGCTCCCCCCGTCCCTCGAGGAGTCCGCCGTCATGGGGCCCGCTGGCGACCTCTCCCCCTCGCTCTCATGGACGTCCCTGGATGGAGACATGAAGGAGCTGAGCGCGTGGACCGGGATATTGGGTGCCAACAACCCCGACCGAGAGGCCGTCTCGCTCCGCTCCAGCGGCGAGGTTCGCTCGTACTCGGCGTTGAGACAGCCCCTCCCAGAGGCGGAGCGGCAGCCACGCTCCGGCCAGTGGCTTGTGGAGTTGGACCCGGCGCTCTGGCGGGCCGATCTCGCCGGAGCCTTCGCCGCAGAACACGGCGCGGCGCCCCTCGAAGCCCCCGGGCCCGGCGGGTTCCTGCTGGCCCGCACGGCCGTGGTCCACCCGATGGCTCGCAGCTGGCAGATCGAGGAGGTCGTCCCCGCCGATCGCCGGCGCGTGCGCGCCATGCTGCGCGACCACGGCGTGGGGCCGCTCACGGTCAAGACCCGACATCACCCCGAGAGCGCCGAGGCGCTGGCAGGGCGCTTCCGGTCCCCTGGTCCGAAGGCAGGGCTGCTGGCCGTCACCCGCGTCGCAGGCCGCGCCCTCGCGCTGCTCCTCAGGGGAGAGCGCTGAGGACGGGAAGGGCGGCGGGTCCTTGGGACAGGGTCTGGGGAGCCCCCCACGGCCAAGAGCGCGAGGCTCGGTGGCTCCCTGGCCAGGTTGGTGCAAATGGAGACACCTGGTGGGCGATGAGGGACTCGAACCCCCGACGTCCTCGGTGTAAACGAGGCACTCTACCAACTGAGTTAATCGCCCTCTGAGGGGACGCCAACGACCCCATCGGGGCCTCGCGCTTCGTTATTCTGCCCCATCTGCCGCCCCGAGTTCAGAGGTCGCGGTTCGAAATCCGATGGAGGGGAACGGAAGGCCGCCCTCCAACCGCTCGCCCCCGCGGCCCCTGCCACCTCCCAGCCCCCCCCCTCACCATGCGTATCGCAGTCATCGGATCCGGCTATGTCGGCCTCGTCGCAGGAACCTGCTTCGCCGAGAGCGGCAACACCGTCACCTGCATCGACATCGACGAGAAGAAGATCGACGGTCTTCGTAACGGCGTCGTGCCCATCTTCGAGCCCGGGCTCGAGGAGCTCATCAAGCGCAACGTGCGTGATGGCCGCCTGCACTTCACGACCGACTACACCGACGGCATGAAGGACGCCCAGGTGGCGTTCATCGCCGTGGGGACGCCCCCGGGCGAGGACGGCGGCGCCGACGTCAGGTACGTCCTCTCAGCTGCCGAGAGCATCGCGAAGCACATGACGGGCTACACCGTGGTCGTGGACAAGTCCACGGTCCCCGTCGGCACGGCGCTCAAGGTGCAGGCCGCCATGGCCCCGCACGCCAAGCACGAGTTCGACGTGGTGTCGAACCCGGAGTTCCTGAAGGAGGGCGCGGCGATCGACGACTTCCTCAAGCCCGACCGCGTCGTCGTGGGCGCAGATACGGAGCGCGCCGCGCGGATCATGACGGAGCTCTACGAGCCCTTCGTCCGCACGGGCAACCCGATCTTCACCATGGACGTCGCCTCCGCGGAGCTGACCAAGTACGCGGCGAACGCCATGCTCGCCACGCGCATCTCCTTCATGAACGAGATCGCCAACGTCTGCGAGCGGGTCGGCGCCAACGTGGACAACGTCCGCAAGGGCATCGGTTCAGACGACCGGATCGGCTCGCGGTTCCTCTTCGCCGGGATCGGCTACGGCGGGTCCTGCTTCCCGAAGGACGTCAAGGCGATCATCCACACCGCGGACAAGAATGACTACGACTTCAGGATCCTGAAGGCCGTGGAGGACGTGAACGCGACCCAGAAGCTCCTCATGTTCGAGAAGATCGTGAAGCACTTCGGCGAGGACCTCTCCGGACTCCGCTTCGCCTTCTGGGGCCTCGCGTTCAAGCCGAATACGGACGACATGCGCGAGGCGCCCGCCATCGTGCTCTCCCGCGCCCTGCGCGGCGCCGGCGCCACGGTGGTCGCCCATGACCCCGAGGCCATGGACGAGGCACGGGAGCACTACCTCGGCGACGAGATCGAGTACGCCGAGAGCCCCATGGACGCCATCGAGGGGGCCGATGCCCTCGTGATCGTGACCGAGTGGAATGAGTTCCGTCGCCCCGACTTCGAGGCCCTGCGGAGCGGCTTGAAGCAGCCGGTGATCTTCGACGGGAGGAACATCTTCCCGCGCAAGACGCTCGAGGAGCTGGGCTTCACCTACCAAGCCCTCGGCAGGTAGCCCGCGGCTCCAACCTGCTGGGCTCGCGAGCGCTCGCGACGACCACAAACAACAAGGCGGCCCGTTCCCGAAGGAACGAGCCGCCTCTTGATGTCGTGGCTATGACTGAGAGCACTCCTCGCGCCGGCGCTGAACTCGATCAGGTGGTGTGAACCTCACCGAACGCCGATGCGTCTTGTGTCCTCGATCAACGTGATACGTGTTACGTCGCCGGAAACCCACTGAATCCGGAACGTTCATCCGAAAAAATTCAGCGGTGCTTCGCGGTCAACCTGCGCAACCAACGCGCGGCGCGCTCCCCTTCGTCGGTCTCTTGTGCGGCCAACGCGTACAACTTCGCGCGCGCGAGGCGCGTTGACTCCGCCAACGTCGACGACCACGCGTTGCAAACCGTCGCGAGGCGTTCGGGCGATGCCACGAGCAACGCGCGCGTCAGCAGAGCGGGGTCATCACATCGCTGGACCAGGTTGCGCAGCGCTAGCGCGGCGCTGCACTCGCCAAGCTCAAGGCGAAGGCGCGCGGACCAGAGCGCGGCGTGGTCCGCGTCCTGTCCGCGAGCGAGCGACGCGCTCGCCACCGCGTCATACCCGTCCAGCGCCGCGCACACGTCTCCCCCACGACGAGCCTCATGGGCGAGCGCGAGGCGATGACGCCACGTGCGCCACGGAGCGCTCTCGACAGCCGATCCCGCCTCTCGCGTTGCGACCTCCAACCGTGGCCCAACGGGCGGCGCCAACTGCTCGACGAGGGCCACCCCGAGCGCCGCCACGCCGGCCAGCCCCAGCGCAGCCTTCACGCGGTGAACCAGGAGCCAGCGACTCGATCGATCCACGGGGTCTGAGCCAACTCCAGGGTCCATCACCAAGCTCAGCGGCGGCCGAGGAGATCGAGGACCGCGGCGTGGAGCCGCCGGCGGGCGCGGAAGAGCCGGACCTTCACAAGCGGTCGGCTGATCGTGCAAGCGGTCGACGCGGCGGCGGTGCCGCCGCCTTCCCCGTAGAAGGACGACAGGACGACCCGATCGCGCTCGAGGAGCGTCCCCCAGACCGCGCGAACCGCGGCGGTGAGGTCCTCCCCGTCCACCTCGCGCCCATCGACCCGGTAGAGATCCAGCTCCGCCAGATCCCCGGGCACGGCCTCGGTGCCAGGGATGAGGAGGAAGGCCGCGTGGTCAGGGGGAGTCAGGTGCTGCCAAGACTCCTTCCGCGCGTGGTCGAGGTGAACGTTGGCGGCGATCTGGAGCACCCACGACGTCGGCCGGTGGACCCGGTCGAAGTAGCCGGCGTGGCGCGCGGCCCGCAGGAGGGTCTCCTGAGCGAGGTCCTCGGCCTGGTGCTCATCCCGGCAACGCCGCTTCAAGAAGGCCAGCACCACGGGCCTCAAGGCCACCAGCTGATCCCAGCAACGAGACTCTGTGGCCGGCGGCCGCGGACGTCCCAACCCCTGCGCTCGGCCCTCGCGAGGGACCTTGCGGCCCGGGTCCGTCGCTGACCTGGAACGGGGCCGGGTGGGAGTGGGACGTGATACCGGGGGTGCATGTCTCGACATAATGCTCTCGGGAAGGGGGCTAAACGGCCACGACCCGAGCGCGTCCGGCGGACGCTGCCGGTCCCACCGGCCTCCGCTCGGCTGCGGATCCAGGGTGAAGACAGCATCTGGAGCGCAACGGCGGCGGCGTTGCCCCCGATGTGGAGAACTCCACGCCCTGCCGCCGCCGCACGAAGCGGGGAGGAGCCACACCTCCAGCCGGGGCGCCAGCGCGGCGGCGGGACTCTGACCTGCGGAATACTCCGCAAACGGGGCGAGGCCGCCCCCGATCACCGGGAGCGGCCTCGCCGCTGGCAGAACCAAGGTCCGCCGGCCCCGATTTCAACGGGGCGCTGACTTTCTACCGGAGCAGATCAGTTCCGGCGGCGGAACTGGCGGGCCGAGTCGGCCCAACGGGAGCCTCGGAAGTTGCGCGTCACGAAGTTGAAGAGGCGGTCGGACTGCTCCTTGGCGAGCTCGCCGCCCAGCTCCTGGATGCAGCGTCCGGCGTAGAAGGCCGACTGCGGGACGTAGGCCAGCTCGGCGGGATACAGGACCACCACCCGCATGAAGGCGAGCTGCGCGCGATTGAAGAGAGGACCCGCACCCTCCGCGTCGCCGGACGCAGACATGGTCTCGGCTCGGCGGAACAGGCACTCCCCGAGGCCGTACCAGGCGGCCGCGAGGGTGCGGTCGTCGGCGTTCGGCGACTCGGTCACGCCCTCGAAGGCGGCCTCAGCCTCCTCGAAGGCCCCGCGCCCCTTCATGGACTCGGCGATCGCCACGTCGGCTCGGTTGGCGACGGTCGGGAACACCGCGGCCTCGGAGGAGACCCGATCGAGCGCGGCCTCGAGGCCCTTACCGCTGAGAGAGTCGTCCGACAGGACCTCGCGGAGCCGGTGCTCCAGCTTCCAGCGCTGGGCCATGCCACGCTCCTCCACGAGCGCGCCGAAGGCCGCAGCCGAGGCCTTCGCCCCGGCCTTGTCGCCGTAGATCAACTGCGCCTCGATCTTCTTGATGAAGGCGAGGGGCACGTAGCGGGAATCAGGATAGGTGGCGACGAGCGCGTCGACCGCCGCGACCATCGACTGGATGGACTCCTCGCTGTTCATCTGCTCGAAGAGCTCGATCAGGCGGTACTGCGAGTAGGCCGCGGCCCAGGGGTGCTTGCGATCACCACGCTCCCCGAGCCCGCCGATGTAGGTCTGAAAGCCGCTGACCGCTCCCAGGAGCGCGCCGTTCGCCGCGTCGACCTCGGCCGCCGCGACATCCTCGGGGCGCTCCGAGAATTCAATCCGCAGGACAAGCTCCGAGTCGACCTCAGCCTCCCCGCGCCCCTTCTCCGGCTTGTAGGTCACCAGGTCGACCGTCTCGGAGATCACATCCACGTTGTCGACGATGGAGCCGTCGGCCTTGTAGATCCGGTCCGGGGTGGCGGACGCGTTGGCGGCGGCGGCGACGGCCAGAGAGGCCAGGAGGGTCGAGGAGGAGATTCGGGTCATCATGAAAACCATCGAACGACATAGCGGGCGACGTGCCCACGGTGACGAGATCGGGGGAGGAGGATGGGCGGAATCGCCTGACCTGTCAACGTGAGCCGGGCTCCTAGGCGGCCAGACCGGGTCAGATCGGCTCAGACGCACATGGCCGCCGACACCTCGAGCGCCCGGGCGGGCCCGGCCAGCTCTGCCGCGACCGCGAGGGCGAACTCCACGGAGGAGCCCGGCCCGAGGCTGGTGAGGACCGTCCCGTCCTGAACCACTCTCGCCTCCGCCCCCTCCGCCCCGGCGGCGAGGAGCTCGTCGCGCACGCTGGGGTGACAGGTCATCCGCCGTCCCTTCGCGATCCCTGCGCGAGCCAGCACCAGCGGCGCGGCGCACACCGCCGCCACCAGCCGTCCTTCTGCGAGGAGGCTGCGCACAGCGTCGAGGAGGCGCTCATCAGCCCGCAGCCGCTCCATGCCGCCCATGCCCCCGGGGAGCACCAGCGCGTCCACGGGCCGCTCCAGCGCCTCGTCGAGGCCAAGCTCGGCGTGCAGGGTGACCCCCCTGGACGCGTGCACAGGACCCGCGCCTTCAAGGCCAGCCACGAGCACCTCCAGGCCCGCTCGCCTCAGGACGTCGATGATGATGACCGCCTCCATCTCCTCCACCCCCTCCGCCAGGGGCACCACGACGCGCTTGCTCATGGGGTGAGAATAGAGGCGCCCGCGCCGCCGCGCTCGGCTTTCGCCCGTGGGGCCAGCCGCGCTCGGCTTTCGCCCGTGAAGCCAGAGGTCAGGCAGCCCGGCGCCCGGCCGAGGAGGCGCCGAAGACGGCGTCCCCCCACAGCGCGAGGTTGCCGAGCAGCCACGTCAGCCGCCAGTGGGTCTTGGGGTCGCTGGCGACCGCCTGGAGGACCTCCGGCACCACCCACTCCGCGAGGAAGCCTGAGGCCGCGATCTCATCGCCCACCGGGGCACACCAGGTCTCGAAGGGGAGCGGGAAGGAGGCCTTGGGCCGCCGCTGGATCCGCTCCGGAATCGCGCCCTTGAAGGCACGGCGCAGGATGATCTTGGAGCCGGCGGCACCAGCCTCGACGTCCACGAACTTCACGTCCATGGGCAGCGACTCGGCGTAGCGCGCGACCTCCACGTCAGCGAAGGGCGTCCGCCCCTCGATCCCGTGGCGCATGGTCGCTCCATCGAGCCGCTCCAACAGTGAGCTGAGATTGATGCGCCGCTGGAGCTGGAGGTGGGCGTCGAGCGCCCCCCCCTCGACCCGCATCTGCGCCTCGCTCAGGGCGAAGGCGCGCTCGTAGGCCTGGATGACAAACTCCGAGCGCCCCGCCGCGTCTCCGCGAAGGAGCTCCCCTTGGGCCCCAGGCGACACCCAGGCCGCGGCCTCGAGGTGGAAGCGAGCGGCCCCGACCGGGGGCGCGGCGAGGCGGCCGTGGGCCGCATACGCCGACAGCACAGCGTCGTAGCCGCCGAAGAGCTCGTCGGCCCCTTCGCCGGAGAGCGCCACACGCGCTCCGGACTGGCGGACCGCGCCGGCCAGCTGCGAGATCGCGACCTCGTTGGGCGTGGAGAGCGGCTGCCCCAGGTGCGCCACGTGCTCACGCCAGGCCCCCATGAAGTCGGCCGCCTGAAGATGAACGTCGTGGTGCCGGGTCCCTAGCTCCCCGGCGAGGGCCCGCGCCTCGGCGGGATCGGGCCCGACCTCTCCCCCGGCGTCGACGCCGGAAGCGCACCAGGTCTCGAGGTCCCCCCGCCGGGACGCGACGATCGAGGCGATGATCGTGCTGTCGAGGCCGCCGGACAGCATCGCGCACAACGGCACGTCGCTCACCAGGTGCGCGAGGACAGAGTCGGTGACCACCGTCCGGCAGGCTTCAGGGGTCGACTCGCCGGGTGCGACGCCGAAGAGGAGGCCCGGTGTGTAGAGCTGGACGGGGCGCGGGCGCCGCTTGCAGAGGTCGATCAGGAGCGTCTCCCCAGGCTGGACCGCCTCGACGCCCTCGAACAGCGTGCGACCCGCCATGGTCCTGCGGCTGGTGGCGAGGTAAGCGGAGAACATCTCCATGTCCGGAGCAAGGCGTACCCGGGGATGCGCCACGAGGGCCCGGGGCTCGCTGGCGAAGGCGAGGCCCGTCGGCGTCGACGCCCACACCAGAGGCTTGACGCCCAGGGGATCACGGGAGAGCAGGACCGTCCGCGTCTCGAGGTCGACGAACGCCAGGGCGAACATGCCCCGCATGGTGCCGAGCGCCTCTCGCCCGCCGAGAACCAGCGCCCAGAGCACGGTCTCTGCGTCGCAGGCGGTCTGGAACCCCGCGCCGCCGGTCGCCTCGAGCACTGCTGGCTCGAGCGAGACGCGGAGCTCGGCGTCGTTGTAGAGCTCACCGTTGTAGACCAGGGCGTACCTGCCACAGGCCGTGGTGATCGGCTGCGCGGCCGCGCCGTTGCGGGGGTCGCGCACGGCGAGTCGGGTGTGACCCAGGAGCACGTTCTCGCCGCGCCAGAGCCCGCGGCCATCCGGGCCACGGTGATCCAACTCATCCAGCCAGCGCTCAGCCTGGACGTCGGTCAGGCGCACCGCCTCTCCGCGGGCCGTCACCTCTCCTAGAATTCCGCACATTGCCCCAGTCATCGACTGGATCGCGCTGGAGGATGAGAGATCCGCGCTGAACCCCGCCCCTGGGGCCCGCCGCCGGGGTCATGGACGGCTGGCGGGGGCCGCCTCGCGGCGGGCCTCTCAGCGCCTCGGGCGGGCGACAACCAGCACGTGGAAGCCCAAGAGCGACAGACCGGGGACCGCGCACAGGACACGGTCGAGCCCGATGAACAGCCGCGTGAGGAGCGCCGAGCCCGGGATGAACCGGAGGGCGCCGAGGTGGTCGGGGAACCCGGCAAAGACGTAGGCGAGGACGCCGAACTTCTTGGTCTTCAACACCTCCATGCCCGCTCGCTCCGTCAGCTCGACGATCCCCTTGCGCGTGAAGCCCTGGTCCCCCACGTCAAAGTGAGGGCTCTTGCGGTACATCACCGCCCGGGCGAAGCGGATGATCGGGTTGTCGTTGCAGGGCTCGCTCATGACCAGCAGGCCGTCGTCCGCGAGCATGTCCTCGCAGCTCTCGAGGAACCCCACGTGGTCGCGCATGTGGTGCAGGCTCCCCTTGCAGAAGACCACATCGAACGCCGCCTCACGGAAGGGCATGTGCTCCGCGTCCGCCGTCACGAGCCGCGCGTTGGGGACATACGCCTCGCTGACCTTCAGCATCTCGTGGCTGATGTCGAGGCCGACCGCCCCGGGCCGCTGGGCCTCCAACTCCGCGAGGAAGAACCCCGTCCCGCACCCGATGTCCAGGAGCCGCGTGGCGGACGCCGGGGCGTGGCGGATCATCTCCGCGTGCCACTCCTCCTGGAAGAGGCGGCTGAAGGCGAACGAGTACCGATACGCGTAGCGCGGCGCGAGCGCGCGGTGGAGCTCGATCTGCGCCTGGGCGTTGGAGTCGCTCGACATGACGGTCGAAGTCTACCCGGCCCGCCCTGTCCGGGTCAGTTCCGCTCGACCCACTGCTGGGCGATCGTCCGCAGGTCGATCTCAGCCCCCTCTTCTGCCCCAAAGTAGCGGCGTTCGATCTGGAGCACCGTCGCGTCCAGCTCCCGCTGCATGGCGGCGTCCATGTGGTTCGCCCGGCGGACCTCTCCGAGGAGAGACAGCACGGTGACCGGGGTGATCTCGTCCGGAAGGGCCGGCCCGGAGGCCTCGGGACCCTCGGCCCCATCCCCCCTGGGACGCACCAGCCACGCGGCCGCGCCGCCGAGGGCCAGGAGCAGCAGCCAGGGCCACGCCGAGCGGCCCCCCTCGTCGCCATAGTCGCCGCCCAGCTGGACCACCATCTCGGCGGTCATCAGGTCCGCGTCGTCATAGCGCTGATATACCGCCTGGGTGTCCGCCTCGAGGGGCGCGGCGAACTGGAACTCGGTGGGGGTCCCGGCGCCCTCGCGGGCCTCCATCTCCACCACCCAGAGCCGCTCGGACACCACGGCCTCCTCGTCGTCAGCGAAGCGCACCACGGACACCCCCTGCCCCTCGGTCTTGGTGACCTCGAAGCCCTCGGGGGCGAGGTCGACGATCTGATCCAGCTCGGGCACGAGCCCGTTGGCCTGGGCCTTCACCTCGAGGGTCAGGACGCCCTCGTCCGCGCGGCGCTCGTCGAGGATCTGGGTGACCTGGAGGTTCTCGTGGGGGCGGGTCCCGCCGTCGGCGGAGGCGTCAATGGCGACCACGGGCGAGGTCACGGGGAGGACCACGTAGCCCGTCACGTCGTTGAAGTCGAGGTCCAGCTTCAGGGGCGGGACCCGGTCCACCGCGGCGTCGCGGGCCGTCGCGAGCACGTACGCGTAGGGGGTCCGCCGCCAGCCGTACTCATCGTCCGCCTTGGAGGCGGCGTCCTCGCGGTTGAAGGTCACCGAGACCACATCGAACTGCTCGCCGAGGGTGGCGCGCACGGACTCCTCGAACTTGTCCCGGTAGTTCTCCTGGGGCCGGCCGTAGTTGTAGTAGCTGTTGACCGCGTTGGCCTGGTTCTGGAGGTACTTGGCGAAGCCGCCGCTCTCGCGGGCGATCTCCTTGGTGTAGCGGATATCCACCTTGATCCCGAAGGGCTCCGTGCCGACGTCGGCCGGACCGTCGACCTCGGTGACCAGCTCGATCTCGGTCACGAGGTCGGCGTAGTAGTCGTAGACCCGGCGCGCGGCCTTGGCCTGCGGGTGATCGCCGACGATCTCGAAGCCTGCCTCGAGGAAGCGGTTCTTGCAGGCGGGGTTCACCTGGCTCAGGCGCGTGAAGAGGTTGTTCGCGAACATCGCGCGGTGGGCCTCAGCGGCCTCACCCCCGATGTCATCGAGCATGTCGGAGATCAGCGGGATCTCCTTCTGCACGAGGATCGTCTCCTGATTCACCGCGGCGAGGTCCGTCGCGCCAAGGGCCGAGTTGAACCACAAGTCGAAGACCTCCGTGGAGTACTCCGAGGGCTTCAGGTCGGGGACCGACTCCATGTAATGCAGCGCAGCCTCGCCGAAGAGGTCGAGGGCAGCGCGCCGCCCGCCGGCGAAGTCCGAGCTCTTCTGGAGCTTGTTGCGATAGTTGTTGAGGTCGTGCATCAGCGACGCGCGCGCCGCCTCGAGCTCCCAGGCGCCCACGTGGGCCTCGATCGCCCCGTCGAGCATGGCCGAGGCGAGCTCATAACCTCGCTGGACCTCCGCCTCGATGTCCTTCTGCTTACGGTTGGTGCCCGCGTTCTTCTGGACCTCGGGCGAGCGCCAGATCGTGGCGAGATTGGCCCGCATGGTCTGAGCCATGGAGGCGAGGGTCTTGGGGTCAAGGGTGTCCAGATCCCCGAAGACCCGCTCCATCACCTCGACGCGGTAGATCTCCGCCGCGCTGTGGCTCTGGACAAACGCCCGAACCAGGACCTTGGAGTCCACCTCGACCCCCTCGACCGACCGCAGCCGGGCCACCCACTCGGCGAGGTCCTCGAGGTTCCGCTCCTGCTTGCTCCGGGTCAGCGGGATGCCGCTGGCGCGCTGATCGAAGCCGTAGGAGTAGTTGTAGATGCTCGACCGATTACGGCTCGCGTTCGGGTCGTTGTTCTGGATCCAGACGTCCATGAACGAGCGGGCGAGCTCGTTGGCCTTCTTGGGGTTGGAGGCCGCGAGGTCACGGATGAAGGGGAAGGCGAGCTTCTCCTCACCAACCTTCAGGTAGAGCTCGGCGATGGTCTGGTCCACCTTGGGACGCAGGCTCTCGGGGAGCGCCGCGCGCCAGCCGCCGTCCGGGCGGACCTCGAGGAGGTCGTCCGGCTCGATGGGGTTCACCGGGCGGTTGTAGCTGTTGTAGCGATAGCTGTTGTCCTCCCAGTAGATGTTCCCGAACGCGTCCCGCCGCGTGATCGGACCCATGGAGGACTGCTCTGAGTTCTCGTAGGAGTACGCGGCCTCACGGAGCCACGCGTCGGAGAGCAGGACCAGGGTCGGCCGCCACTCCCCCGCGCGCTCGGGGGCGACCTCGAGCAGGGAGTCCACCGCCTCCCGCATGAGCTTCAGATCGGCGAGGCGGTCCTTCGGCTGACTCGACCGCTGCACCATGCCCTTGGAGGCCTCGGCCCCGATGGTCGCGAGCACCTCCATGCCGCGCTTCGGCCGGTCGGTGAACGTCTCCCGGATCCACTGGACCCCCTGCTCTCCGCCCACGACGCCCGCGTACTGGACGGCGCGCTTGAGGGCCTCCCTCTTGAGGTCGCCTTTCAGCCCACCGGGCGCGAGGACCGCGAGGTTCGCCTGCCAGGCGCTGTCCAGTGCTTCGGGGGCGAGGTCTTCCTTGTAGAGAGCGACCCGGTACCGCGCGATGAGGTTGAGGAGCTCACGATTGTCGTCGGCAAGTGCCCTGTCGAAGGCCGGCAGGAAGGGCTCGAGATGAATGTCGTGGCGCTGGGCGCTGAGGAGCCAGGCAGCATAGAGGGGCCTTACCACCCGCTCCTCTGGCGCCCGCTGGACCTCCATCTGCAGGCGCGCGACCCAGTCGTCGATGCTGTGCCCCTGAGCAAAGACGCGGGCGACCAGCGGCGCCAGCAGCGCCGCGTCCGGCGCGGTGAAGCCGCCCGGCGCGATCCGCATCAGCTCCACGATGTCGTCGAACTCGAAGGCGCACTGCTCCTGGTACTGGCCGAAACGGCCGTTCACCGGCTGCGGGGGCCGCGCGATCTTCGACAGCATCTGGGTGTAGATCTGGCGACCGCTCTTGCCCAGGGAATCCAGGACCGCATCCACGGCCTCCCAGCGTCCGAGGGTCACGTCGCGCTGGAAGA
>CBFHHK010000006.1:0-13865 GCA_965655435.1 Planctomycetota bacterium
ACGGCCCGATCCCCGAGCTCGACCTCCACGCTCGGCACCTGGATGACCTCGCCCGCCTCCTCCATGAGGAGCACAGGTTGACGCTCGAGGACCGCGCGAGCGTCGAGGTCATGCGGTGCAGCCCCCAGCTCGGCAGCGAGCCGCCCGTAGAGGTGAGCGACCGCCAGGGCTCCGTAGCCCCAGGGGCACTCCGAACGCGCCCCAGACTCGAGCTCGTCGAACTCGAATGAGTCAATCACGGTGCCCCTCGGACCGTACAGCATGCGGACGGCTAGCCGGTTCAAGACCAAGGCGGCCTGGGCGGCTCCTTCGCCAAGAGCGACCTCCGCCCACCTCCGTTGGTCCTCCGCCGCTCGGCGGTCCACCCAGGCGTCAGGGTCTGCGTCCACACGCTCCTCACCGGAACCATTCAAGCGCGGTGAACCGTCCGCCACGAGCATCCCGCCAGTGGAGGAGGTACGGCCAAGAAGCGCAGCGAACAGGTCCGCCTCAGCCCCCGTCGCACCGAAGCGATGCAAGAACACCACGAGATCGGGGGCAGCACCTTCGCCCCCATTTCCGAGCGGTGGGATTGTGTCCGTGCAGGCCAAGGACCGCAGCTCATCGGCGCTTACATCCAACAGCTCAACCCTGAGGCTCGCCCCGGTCTCAAGATCCCTCACGAGGCTCTGCAGGCCCAACCAGGTCGCCTCGACGGCGCGGAAGGCGGGGTCACGAAGGACGCTTCGCAGGTGTGCGCTGAAGGCGACGTCGACGGACGCCAAGAGCTCAGGCAGGCGCGGATCCGCCCGCGGCTCCATGAAGGGGGCCACCACCTCCCGCGCAAGATCCCGAGCGAGCGCCCGTCCATCCTTCAACGTCGGCGGCGCTGCGCGCTCCACGGTAGCCTCCATCGCCGCAGACAAGAGGTCCTCGGGGATCGCGATCCCTGGCGTGGTCTCCTCGGCCACGGAGCCCTCCGCTGGAGCCGCGCCTGCCAGGTCGCTGGCCTTCGCGTTCATCTCGGCCGCAGCCTCCTGGAACGTCCTCGGGTCCTGAAGCCGCGCTCGAAGCGCCCTGAGTTCGCCAAACGAAGCGAGCCGCTCGACGACGCGATCGGGCTCGAGATCCTCAAGCTCTCGTATCGTGAGCAGCTCCCCTGACTGAAGCCGGACCTCGACACCCAGGTGAGCGAGGCGCTCTTCCAGATCATCCCGATCCACGGAGTACCGGCGCCGATTCTTCACGGACCCGGGCTCATGCTCGCCTCTCGAGGCCCTGCCGCTGAAGTCACCTAGGATGAGAATGGTCGTCATGGAGTCCTCGCGATCACTGCGACTGTCAAACGGTGGTAATTTGCCCACGCCAAGGGGCGGAGCGCCTGGGACCTGAGGCCTCTCTCCAGGCGGCGCCGGAGCGCTGAGACACATGGCCGGGGACAGAGTCTAACGGGGCTGCCGGCTACCCGAAGGCCCACCCCATAGCACCAGTAAGCCCCACAGCCGCTCCCGAACTCAACACTGGCGGCCTCAAGTGATCGCCCATCGTCTGAGGCCGCGCCTAGCCCGCTGAAGAACTCACCAGGTGGCGCACCGGTTCAGGCTCCGTGCCCGGGTCAAACTCAAGCGCCGAGGCCGACTCCACGGCGCGGCCAGCATCGACCCAATAGGACAGGACCACGTCCCCGAAGAAGATCGCGCGCTCCTCGTCCGTGCAGGTTGGGAGGTAGGCCCGGAGCACTCTCGGGTCGTAGAAACGAAAGTAAGCGCGGCTCCCGTCGGGCACCTTCGCGACCGTGAGCCCGCGGAGGTGCTTCATCACCGGCCCCAGCGCGTGCTCACTCCGAAGCGCGATGAATGCATCAGCCCGCCAATACTCCTTGAGGAGCCATTCGCAGAGCCGGCTGTCCGGCTCCAGGAGAATGACATAGGGAGCTGCGGCTGCGACGTCAGGCGCGAGCCGACCAGGAAGGAGGCAGGCACCTTCAAAGTCATGCTCCTCGAGGATATCGAGCAGCAGGGGAATCTTCGCGGCGTCGATGACCACGTAGACGTTCAAGGGCTCGCTGAACCCGAAGAGGAGCTCTGGGATAGAGGGCTTCGGGGCCCCTGAGCTGGCGTCTGAATCGGTCATCTGGAGCGGCGGTCTCGACCGAGACCGCGGGGATCAGCTTCATGTCGGGCACAACGCCGCGCCGTTCGCCGAGGCGCTCTTCAGCGCGCTGGCCTGGGGAGAGACCCACTCGACGGAGGCCTTCTCGCCCTTGTTGGGCGTGGCTCCCTTTGTCTTCCCCTTGGCGGCCGCCGTCTTCTCCATCGGCGCTGCCGGCTCCTTGGGGCTGTCAGGCGCCGCGGGAGCTGAGGGAGCGTCCGGGGCGCACCCGCCCCCCGCCCCAGCAGCCCCACCGCTGTTGATCTTGACCATAGGCCCTGAGATGTCGACGCCAGCCGGCCCGATAGTGATGAATCCGGCGCCAGCCTTGAGCGTGAGCTGCATGCCGGCCTCAACGACGACATTCATGCCGCCCTTGATGTGAACGTTGCTCTTGCCCTCCGCCGCGAAGTTGGCTCCCGCGCGGTCGTTGATATCTCCAGCCGCGTCTCGGCTAAAGCTGGCGGCCGCCGACTGGTGAGCCCCGTCTACGTCGACGGACTGCGCGCCCCCGATCTTCGCGTTCTGGTCACCGCTGACCTCCACGTGATCCTCACCGCCGATCTTCGCCTTGCGGTCCGCCGCCACCGCCAAGCTCACGCTCGCTTCACAGAGCTCGAACTGGTCTCCGCTCAGAGTGAAGTGTCTCTCGCCCCCAAGCTTGATGAAGGTGTCGCCTCCAACCGACTCGTGGCGGGCCCCGCCCACGGCCTCGAAGGAGGAGTCGACAACCCGATGGTGCTCGTCCTTTTGCGCGTGGATAAAGATGTGCTCCTCGCCCTTCTTATCCTCGAACCTCAACTCGTTGAACGAGCCGACCCCCCCGCCCTTCGAGGAGCGCGTCTTGAGGCCGCTCTGAGTCTTGTTCGCCGGCAGGTCATGAACCGGCATGTTGTTGGCGTTGAAGACGCTCCCTGTCACGAGGGGCCGATCAGGATCACCGTCAAGGAAGTCGACAACCACCTCTTGTCCGACGCGCGGAAGCTGCTGGAACCCCCACTTGTTGCCGGCCCACACCTGCGCGACTCGAACCCAACAGGAGCTCTTCTCGTCCCGCTTGCCCGTCCGATCCCAGTGGAACTGCACCTTGATGCGTCCGTACTTGTCGGTGTGGATCTCCTCGCCCTTGGGGCCCACCACGACCGCCGTCTGTGGGCCAAAGACGACGGGGCGCGGCGTCGCCCGTTGAGGACGAAAGATGGCCGCCTTCGGGATACAGGCGAACGCGTTGCTGTAGAAGCTCGCCCCGCCGCCTGACTGCACATAAGAGCCATCCCTCCCGCTGTGCTGGATCTCCGTGATGACGTACTCCTTGCCTTCCTCTGAGGGGAAAGCATGCGAGTCGAGCCGCAACGTCCCCGCCACACAGAAGGAGTGGCAAGCGCTGGCGCCGTTGACCACCTCGTGGCTGGCCTCCTCGGCCTCGATCCAGGCCTTGGTCTTCGAGTCTCCGTGCGCTCTGTCTGCGTATCGCCCCGGATACTCGAACCGCTCCATCGCCTCGGCTCCGCCGAGCTTCAGTACGGTGGAGGTCTCCGAGAACAGGTCGGCATCAGGTTTGGTGAAGTTGTAATCCGTCCCCGACCAACGACCGCTGACGTAGTCATAACCGTGGGTCCATTGGCTCACCGCGTCTGCCTTGAGCGTCCCCTCGGTGTACTCCACCGACTTCTGAGCGCACGCCGCGTATGAGTTCACGGAGTCGCCGATCACCAGCACGTGGCGGTCCTGTGTGTGCTCGAAGAAGTAGAAGATGCCCTCCTCCTCGAGCAGCCGGGACACGAACTCGAAGTCGGTCTCGCGGAACTGCACGCAGTACTCGAGGCTCGGATAGGTGCTCCCGAGCTTGATCTTGAAGTCCGAGTACCCCGCGTCCTCAAAGACCTGCGACACGATCTCGTCGACCTTCAGGTTCTGGAAGATCCGGCAGTTGGACCGCTTGGTGAGGAACCACGTCCAGGGCACCAAGATGGCCTGGTAGGCGCGCAGGCCGGACGGATGGAGGCCGCCACCGACGAAGCGGCGAACGACGCCATGCCAGGTCGCGAGGGCGCCGTCATCACCAATGACCTGGAAGGCCATGCCCTTACCCACGATCGCCGTGGGGTCGATGGACTCCTCGCTCGACAGGAGGTCGAGGCGGTACTGGAAGGGCGTGGAGAACGACTCTACGCCCTCGAAGGCCTCGAGGTGGAGGATGTCTTTTCCGAGCGGAGACTCGACGTAGAGGAGGCGTCCTGAGTGTTCGAACATGGGCGATCGGGGGCGGGGACGTCGAGTCTAGTGTGGGCAAACGAAGGCCGGGCGCTGGCCAGGACAAATCTAGGGCGCGCTCAGAGATCGCGGTACCTCGACTGACGGCAGCCTATTCAAGCGAGACCGAGACCACTTCACCAGATCGGTCCGGATGGCGAGCGGCGAGGAGGCCACCGAGGCTTCCCGTCGGCGCGAGCCAGTGGTCCGAGCGATGTGCCTCGGATGAGGCGCTGAGGTCGAGGAGCGCTCTGCCCCCCATCCTGGCCGTCTTGGCGTACGGTACGACGCATGAGTAGCGCCCTTACCCGACGACAATTCAGCAAGCTCGCGGCCTCGACCGCAGCGTTCAGCAGCATCCCGGGCTCGGTGCTCGGCGCGAACGAGAAGGTCAACGTCGCGATCATCGGGTGCGGCGGAATGGGCGGAAACGACGGCAACCAGGTGTTCCGAACCGGCCTCGTCAACGTCGTCGCGCTCTGCGATGTCGCCCTGGGCACGAAGCACACGGCGGGCGTGGAGGCGAAATACCCGGACGTGCCCCGCTACCGCGACTTCCGGGTGATGTTCGACGAGATGGAGAAGGACATCGACGCCTGCACCATCGGGGTCCCCGACCACGCCCACTTCCCGATCACGATCCTGGCCATGTCCCTCGGCAAGGCGGTCTACGTGGAGAAGCCGCTGGCCCACACCTACGACGAGATCTCCAGGCTGATCGCTGCCGAGGAGAAGTACGGGGTGGTCTGCCAGATGGGCAACCAGGGGCACTCCGGCGAGAACTACCACCAGTTCAAGGCCTGGCGTGAGGCCGGGATCATCAGCGGCGTCACCGAGGTCACCGCCTACATGAACTCCGGCAGGCGCTGGCACGGGTGGAAGGACGTGGACTACCCCACCGGAGAGACGATGCCCGAGGGCCTCGACTGGGACATCTGGACGGGCACGGCCCCCGAGGTCCCCTACAGCACCAAGCTCCACCCCGGCAACTGGCGCAGCTGGTACGACTACGGGTCGGGCGCGTTCGGGGACTGGGGCCCGCACATCCTGGACACGGTGCACCGCTTCCTGGACCTCGGCATCCCGAGCAAGACCACCGCGGTCAAGCGCGAGGGGCCCCGGGACCTGATCTTCCCGATGGCGAGCACGATCCAGTTCGACTTCCCCGAGCGCGGGACCGAGCCCCCCTGCTCGGTGACCTGGTATGACGGGACCAGCAACCGCCCCGAGCGGCCCGCGGAGCTGCCCGAGGGACAGAACCTCGGCCGCGCCGGGAAGATCATCCGAGGCAAGGACACGACCTTCATCGGCTCCTCCCACGGCAGTCCTCTCTCGATCATTCCCGAGGAGCGCCGCGAAGAGCTGGCGCCGCGACTGCCGGAGGTCGAGGTGGGCTCGAACCATTACCTCAACTTCGTCCGCGCGGTGAAGGGCGAGGAGGCCACGCGCTCCCCCTTCCGCGTCTCGGGACCGCTCTGCCAGATGTTCTGCCTCGGCATGATTGCGCAGCGCCTCGGCGGCTCGCTGGACTTCGACCGGGACCGTGAGGTCATCACCAACAACGAGCTGGCCAACGCCATGCTGAGCGGCCCGCCGCCGCGCAGTGAGTGGACGGAGTTCTACAAGCTCTGAGCCCCCCGCCCGCAACTTCGACTTCCGGCCACTTCAGCTTCCGGTCACTGCAGCTTCCGGCCGCAGCAGCTTCCGGTCACAGCCGCTTCCGGTCACAGAGGTCCGCAGGACCCTTGCCCCCCCGGCCCTTCTCTCCCCACGTCGTCACGTCCCACTCGGTCACTCCCCCAAGCGCCATGCTCCGCTCGCTCGTCCTCTCCTTCGCTCTCCTCAGCGCAAACCTCCTCGCCGCCTGCGCCAGCCCGGCCGGCTCACTGAACACCGAAGCCGCGCCGACGCTCGTTGTCTTCAACTCGCCTCCGGAGGTCAGCCACTTCGACCTCGGTGACTCGGACCGAGCCCACGGTGAGCTCATCAGCTGGCACGCGGACCTCGACCTGAGTGAGGGGGAGGAGGCCACCCGGATCGGGCACTGCAACGGGACCATGCAGGTCACGCGCCTGGGGGCGCGCGAGGATGGGCGCGAGCACCGGATGACGAACATCGAGCTCGACTGGGATGACTCCGACGACTCCCTGCTCGTCGCCGGCTCCCACCCCTACAAGCACGGCGCGATCGAGACGGACGTCCCGATCGTGCGGGCAGTCATCGGCGGCACCGGCCAGTTCGCGGCGGCCCGCGGCCAGATGGTGAGCGAGAAGCTCCCGAGCGGGTGGTACCGGCACTCGATCCGGCTCGCCGACTGAGCGCCTCGGGCGACTGCCCTCGCGACGGCGGACTCGCGCCACCGCAGGTCGAGCGCTCGGCGAGATCGCGTACCCTGCGAGCATGCTCACGCTCACAGCGCTCCTGACGATCGCGCCGCAGGTCGGCGTCCCGGCCGCGGCCGACCTGCTCGACTTCTCAGGGATCCCTCGCTCCGAGGCCACCGTCCGGCTGATCGGCCCCGAGGGGCATCAGCTGGTCCCCGAGGGTGAGGGCCCCGGGCGGTGGACCTTCGACGGAGGCGTCTTGACCGCCTCGCCCGTCTGGGACAGCGTGGTGACCCCCGAGGCCTACGGGGACTTCCGGATGCACCTGGAGTTTGCCGTCAACGACTCCGACGACGAGAACCCCGAGGCCCGCGGCAACTCCGGGGTGTACATCCAGCAGCGCTACGAGCTGCAGATCCACGACTCGTCCGAGACCCCCTGGGAGGAGTTCACCGCGTGGCAGTGCGGCAGCCTCTACCGCCTGAAGACGCCGGACCAGCCGGCGTGCTGGCGCGCTGGGGCCTGGCAGACCTACGACATCGTCTTCCGCGGCGCGCGCTTCGAAGGGGAGGCCAAGACAGAGGATGCGCGCATCACCGCCTTCCACAACGGTCGCCTCATCCACGACGACTTCGCGCTCCCGCGCAAGACCGGCGCGGGCAAGCCCGAGGGGCCCGAGCCGAGGCCCATCAAGCTCCAGGGTCACCACAACGAGGTGCGGTTCCGCAACGCGTGGATCGAGCGGCTCGAGCTCGACTCGATGCCGGCCGTGGCTGCCGACGACCCGCGTCGTGTCCGGAAACCGCTGCCGCGCCCCGGCACCACGTTGACCCTCGAGGGGCGGACCGCCTTCGTGATTGAGCCCACCGTAGCAGCGAGGCGAGAGGGCCCCATGCCCTGGGTCTGGTACGCGCCGACCCTTGCGCCTTATCCGGGCGCAGCAGAGGGCTGGATGATCGACCGCCTCCTCGCAGCAGGCGTCGCGGTCGCCGGGATCGACGTGGGCGAGTCCTACGGGAGCCCTGGCGGAACAGCCGGCTTCGACGTGCTCCACCAACACCTGACCCGCGACCGCGGCTTCAGTCGGCGCCCCGCGTTCCTGGCGAGGAGCCGCGGCGGGCTGATGGCGTACAGCTGGGCCGCCGCGCACCCCGAGCTCGTGGCGGGCCTTGGCGGGATTTACCCCGTCTGCGACCTCGCGAGCTACCCGGGGCTCGAGCGAGCGGCCCCCGCCTTCGGCCTGACCCCACAGGAGCTCTCCATGCGGCTCGCCGACTTCAACCCCGTCAGCCGGCTGGCCGCGCTGGCCGCCGAGGGTGTCCCGGTCCTCCACCTCCACGGAGACGAGGACAGGGTCGTCCCCCTCGAGGCCAACTCCGGAGCGCTCACGCGGCGCTACCTCGAGCTCGGGGGCCCCGCGACGCTGCGGGTCCTCGCGGGCCGCGGGCACGACATGTGGGAGGGCTGGTTTCAGTCCGCCGAGCTGACCGGCTTCCTGATCGACCGCGCCATCGCAGGCGCGTCGTCCCCCCTCGGCCATGGGACCCCCTCGGGCGGCGAGGAGACCTCCGCAGAGGGAGGCTGAAGCCGGCCCTGGACGAGGCTGATGCCGAGGCCCTGAGCCCGGCTGACGCAGAGGCCCTGAGCGCGGCTGACGCCGGGGCTCTGAGCGCGGCTGACGCCGAGGCTCTGAGCGCGGCTGACGCCGGGGCCCTGGGCGCGGCTGAGGCCGGGGGTACGGGAAGGCGAAGGCCGGGGGCCCGGCGGACCCTCGGCCACGCTCCTCGAACTCCTCGGTGAGCAGGCGGGGCGAGAGTTCCTCCGGGCGCGAGGCACGGGAAGAAGTCCTTTGGCCCGGAGCCGATCTGTCCGATCAAGCGGACAGAAGGAGCTCCGATGAACAAAAGGAAGATGCAATTCGTCCCTGTGGACGCCAACTCGACCGGTCGCCTGCTGCTGTGGATCGCCGGAGCACTGGCGGTGACCCACGCCATCGTGATGGTCCTGTGGTTCACCGACGTGCTGCCCGTGAACCGCTGGCTCTACATCGCGGTCTTCGACCTCGACGAGGAGGAGAGCATTGGCACCTGGTTCAGCACCCTGCTGCTCTTCAGTGCCGGCCTGCTCACGATCCTGACGGGACGCCTCGCCGCCCCCGATGGTGGCCGTTGGGGCCGCTCTTGGTCCCTCCTCGGCTCGGGCTTCATCCTGCTGTCCATCGACGAGGTGGCCGGCTTCCACGAGACGGTCAACACCCTCGTGAAGTCCGTGCACTGGACGGCGTTCGGCGGCGTGGCGGTGGTCCTCTCGGCCATCATCTTCATCCCGTTCCTACGCTCTCTCCCCGCCCGAACGCGGCGACTCTTCCTGCTCGCAGGGGCGGTCTACGTGGGCGGCGCGATCGGCGTTGAGGCCGCGACGCTCTACCACGAGCAGAACGACCTGCTGAACACCCTCGGCTACAACCTGTGGACCGCCGTGGAGGAGTTCATGGAGATGGCCGGAGTGGCCCTGTTCATCCGCGCGTTGCTCTCCCACATCGAGGTCGAGCTCGGCGGAGCGGCGATCTGGCTGGAGCTCGGGACCCAGGCTGCCGGGTCCAGCCCCGAGGCCCAGACGGACGCCGAACACGCGCTCCGCGCCGTCCCCGACGGGTCGACCGAAGAGCGACACTCCCCGGCTGCCTGATTCGGAGGTCGCTGCCTGGCCCGGACTTCGCCGCCCGATCCTCATCGCGCCGCGAGGCGTGAGCGCCTACCTCTCCGGAGCGAGAAGGCGACCCGTGAGCCGACCTCCCTCGGGGAGCCTTCGGAGGACCGCCGCCGGGCCCGGGCAGCCGATGAGCTGACCCCTCGCTGGAACGGCTCGCCCTCCCCCGCGAGGTGGCCCCTTCCACGGGGGGCCAGCTCCGTCCCTCCGGGCTCTGGCCAGACGGGCAGCGCCGCTGGTCCCAAGGCGGGAGTCCTGATCTCGAGCCCGGCCGCGAGGGGCCCTGGCGGGTGTATGCAGGCCGCGACGCCCCTGAGACCGAGCCCAAAAAGGGCAGCTGCCCGGTCACCCACGCGGTCGGCCTCGGGGGGGAGCCAAGGAGGGCGCAGCGAGGTGTCCCGGGCGCGAGGCCCTGAATTAGGACTTCTGAGGCGTGTTGCCGCGCCCCCTCCTGCATTGAGGAGAGCCACCAGCGAGATCCGAAGAATCAACTACTCTCGTTGTGGGCAAGAACACGCCCGATCCGCCCGTAGAAGATCTCGTCCAGGGATCTCGGCCCTTCCTCAGCACAAGGTCAGGACCGCCCACCGGACGGACCTTCTACATTTATGGGGATCCGCCCCGTCGAACCGCTCGTCCCGAAGAGGAGGCCCGCGCCCCCCTGGGGATTCGCCTCCTTCCCCAACGTCCCCACACCGTCTTCCCATGCTCAGACTCCTCCTCAGCACCTCGCTTGCAGCCTGCGCTGTCGTCGGCACGACCGCCGCGCAGTCCCCCATCCTCTCGAGCACCCCCAGCGCGGCCTCGAGCCAGATCAAGCTCCGCTACGCGAGCTTTGATCCCACGGTCGCGAGCCCTGAGATCCCGGCCCCCCTGCGCAGCTCGGCACGCGATCAGATGCGGATCGTTCAGTTCAGCGGCGTGCCGACCCAGGCTGGCCGCGACACCATCGAGGGCCTTGGCGGTGAGATCATCGGCTACCTGCCCTCGAACGCCTACGTCGTCCGCATGGCGTCGGACGCGCTCTCGGCCCTCGAGGGGGCTCGGTCCGTCCGCTGGGTCGGGGACTACCACCCGGCCTTCCGCCTTGACCCCGAGCTGCTGAACGAGGAGTCCCTGCAGCAGCCCGAGCCCGTGCGCTTCAACGTCGTGGTCGCCAACAAGCGCACCGACAAGCCGTCGCTGGTGAGCCGCATCAAGGGCATCGGCGGCATCGTCAACAGCGAGCAGACCGGCAGCCTGCTGATCGAGGTCACGCTCAACGGTCCCCAGCTGCTCCAGGCCCTCCACATGGACGAGGTCCTCTGGATCGACCGCTGGTCGGCCCCGGAGCTCGACATGGACAACGCACGGATTCAGGGCGGCGGAAACTACGTCGAGAGCATGGGCGGCTACACCGGCACCGGCGTCAACGCCCACATCTATGAGGGCGTCGAAGCCTCGCACCCCGACTTCACCGGCCCCGTGGTCAACGTCCGCAGCAGCGGCGCGGCCCAGTCCCACGGCCACGCCACCGCAGGCATCGTCTTTGGCAACGGCAACAGCAACCCCGCCGTCCGCGGCATGGCCCCCGACGCGGGCAAGTTCTACACGAACTACGGCTCGGTCGCTGGCTCGCGGTACCAGGTGGTCGACGACCTCGTGCACATCCACAACGTGAGCCACACCACGGCTTCCTGGGGCGGCTCGCGGACGTTCTTCTACACCTCGACCTCCGCCGAGTCGGACGACATCGTCTTCGACCACGACATCTCGTGGACCCAGAGCCAGTCCAACGCCGGCAACCAGGACTCGCGTCCGCAGGCCTGGGCCAAGAACGTCTTCTCCATCGGCGGCGTCCGGCACAACAACAACAGCAACGCGAACGACGACTCGTGGTCCGGCGGCGGGAGCACCGGCCCCGCCTCGGACGGCCGGATCAAGCCGACCCTTTGCGCGTACTACGACGGCATCGGCACGTCCGACCGCACGGGTAGCAGCGGCTACTCGAACGGCAGCTGGACCAGCGGCTTCGGTGGCACCTCCGGCGCGACCCCGATCGTCGCGGGCCACAACGTGATCGCGCTGCAGATGTACACCGAAGAGTCCTCGCCCGGCGTGGGCATCTTCGGCCAGCCGCTGCGTGTGCCGGGCGGTACGACCCACGAGAACCGACCGCACTTCACCACGCTCAAGGCCCTTCAGGTCGTCAATGCCCGACCGTACAGCTTCACCGCGTCCAGCTCGGACAACCGTCGTGAGCACTGCGGCTGGGGCTTCCCCAACCTGCAGGACATGTACGACAACCGGGACAAGACCATCATCATCGATGAGACCCAGGTCATCACCCCGGGTGAGACCCAGGTGATCATGGCAGGCGTCGAGCCCGGCGAGGCCGCCTTCAAGGTCAGCCTGAACTGGAACGAGCCGGCGGGGAACCCCTCGGCCTCGTCTCAGCTCGTCAACAACCTCTCCCTTCGAGTCACGTCGCCCACCGGCGTCGTGTACTGGGGCAACAACGGCCTCGAGAGCGGGATTTGGTCCGTCGTCGGAGGCTCCGAGGACAACACGAACTCCATCGAGAATGTGTTCGTCGAGAACCCGGTCGACGGCAACTGGCAGATCGAGGTCATCGCGACCGCCATCGTCCAGGACAGCCACATCGAGACCCCCGCAGTGGACGCTGACTACGCCCTCGTCGCCGTCGGCGGCAGCGGTGGCGGCCAGTTCGCCTCCACGATCTGCTCGGGGGCCGTCAACTCCCTCGGCCTGGGCGCACGCCTTGAGTTGGCCGGCAGCGCCACGGTCGCGGACATGGACCTGACCCTCAGCGTCATTCAGCTGCCCCTCAACTCGACGGGCTATGCGATCACCTCCCTCGACGCCAACGTGGTCACGAACCCCGGCGGGAGCTTCGGCAACCTCTGCATCGCAGGACCCTCCGTCGGGCGCTTCCTCGGCAACGTCCTCAACTCCGGATCGACCGGCGAGGTCTCCTTCGACCCCGACCTCACGGCCTTCCCGACGCCCACGGGCCCGGAGGCGGTGATGCCGGGTGACACCCGCTACTTCCAGTACTGGTACCGCGACTCGGTGTTCGGGTTCCCCGTCTCGAACTTCTCGAGCGCCATGCGGATCACCTTCGATTGAAGGAGTGGCGGCCTTGGCCGCCCGTGATCAGGAGAGGCGCTCACTGGCCGTCGGCGAGGGCGAGGATCGCGAAGGCCGTGGCAGCCCGCCCGATGTAGTGCAGGCCGTCGCGACGGGGCGAGCGGTCCGTCCACATTCCATCTGCCCCCTGGCGGCGACGGAGCCACGCCCTGCCCCGCCGGATCCGCTCGTCCCCAGGGTCCGCGCCGGTCTCCAGGAGGATGAAGAGCGAGAAGGCCGTGGCGTACGCGCCGCTCTCCTCTTCGAGCGGCAGGCCCCCGTCGTGGACCCAGGTCCCGGCCCCGAGGGAGGCCATGGACCATCCGCCGTCCACGCGCTGGCGTTCTCCGAGGTCGGCGCGCCATCGCTGAAGGCACCCCGCCTCCTCAACATCGCCCCAGAACGTCCCTGCCCAGATCCGCATGGCCTTGTCGTGAGGACTCACGGGCGGGTGAGCACGCAACCACCCCTGGAGCGCAGCTGCGCCCTCGAGGTCGCTGGCCGAGAGCGCGCCCACCCCGAAACGCTCCCGGAGCTCGCCCAACGCCACGAGCATGAGCGTGGTCCCGAAGGCTGTGTCCGCCTCGTAGGGGGGCCAGTTGCACTGGAGCCAGCCCTCCCAAGTGCCAGAGTCGTCCAGGGCGGACCAGGCGTAGTCGAGGCCGACTCGGGTCATCGCGCCGACCTCCTCGGCCCCCCGCGCGTCGCTGAGCGCCAGGAAAGCAGAGGTGGCCACGAGCCCCGTGACGCTCCCGTGTTGACCACGCGTCTCCTGCCCCTCCACCAGGTAACGGGAGAGGTAGGACCGCGCGAAGGCTCGGTTCCGCTCGACCGCCTCGGGCTCGCTCGGCCCCTCCGCTTGAGCGAGGAGCGCGAGGCCGTTGGTGTGACAGGTGACGCAGCGGCGGCTCTCACCCCATCGATCCGCCGCCGCGTCCATGGCACGGGCCGCTCGGTCCAGCGACTGGACCTCGGCGGCGCGCTCCACCTGGCTCGCCTGGACCTGGCAAGCCACGACGAGCACGGGGGCGAGCCAGCCGAGCCGCTGGGCCCGGCGGCCCGCCCCTTCATCGACCGTGGAGCTCAACATCTCGACGTCCCCTGGGTCACGGGCGAGAGGCCCGCGCGGAAGGGCACGCCGACGACCACGAGTTCGGCTCGACCGGTGGTCCTCAAGCTAGGCTTCATGGAGGTACAGGGTGAAGATCATCGCTCGTTAGCCGCGACCTGAGCCGCGGCCAGTTCGGCCTCGTGGCGTGCGCGGTCAAAGAAGCCGTACTTGGCCTCGACGGGGCCCCCATCCCACTGAAGAGCGAGGTG